>MGOM01000111.1:3977-16634 GCA_001797105.1 Chloroflexi bacterium RBG_19FT_COMBO_62_14 | reverse complement strand
CATCGCCGATCAAGCGGCGCCAGTGTGGCGCCGTCGCCTCGTCCTCGACCGTCTCGGCTTCAGGCGGAGCCAAGGGCCGGGCCTCGAACCCGAACTCTTCGATGACGATGGCTGCCGTGTCGAAATCGATCTGCTGGTTGATGTTCGCCATCACCCCATTCGCCATCAGCTGTTTGATGACATCGATGGGGCTTGCTTCAATCCGTTCCGCCAGATCCCGCACCGTAAGCGTGGAGGGAATTTCGATGACTTTGTGGCCGTTCTCGCTCATGATCTCACCTCGACCGGCCGTGGCGAGCGAGCGGCCCTGGGCATTAGCCGGGCCGTCGGCCGGAGAACTTCCGCTGTTTAGGAGTCACAGGAGACAGACTCGCCCTCGCCATGCTACTCGTCCGTCAGCCTATTCATGTAGCTCTGTAGTGACTGGCTGTCTTCGGGCGACAGTTCGGTCTGCAGGGCTTTAGCCAGCGGCCCCTTTAGACCAGCTTGCCAGCAAGCTCTCCGGTCGTGAAGGTAGGCTCCTCGGCCGGAGAGCTTTCCGGTCGGGTCGATCCGAACCCCGTCTGCTGTCCGGACGATCCTGACCAGGGAGCGCTTGGGCAGGACTTCCTTACAACCCACACAGGTTCGTTGGGGTATGTGCCTGTGCCGGATGGCCTTCTTCGGCATCGCTCTCAAGACTCTGGTGGCTACCGCCCGCCGCGGCTATCCCCGAGCCTCAGGGACTGAAGTCTTCCCATTCCTCGCCGCGCTTCCTGCGTCGCTTGACCACCATCTCGCCAGTCACGGGATCGTACTCAATAGTCCGGACGCCCTTCTTCTTCTTGGCCTTCTTGGGCGACACAAGGGTGCCCTCTTCTTCCTCCTCGTCATCTGCCACTTCATCGACGACCGCGAGTTGCCCCGCCAACTGCTCGAAGGCCTGCTCGACGTCGAGGATAACCTGTCCCGGCTCTCCGGTTGCTTCCATCGCCACCGGAATTGCTCCCACCACCTCGGCGGGTTCGAGAACCTCAAGTGGAGCAGCCTCCTCTCCGGGAAGGGCTCCCACCTCTGCCGCCACAGCCTTGGACTCCGCCTGAAGCTCAGCCTCGGCCAGCGGAGCCTTTCCGACCGGGATACCGGTCGAGTCGAGGCTGACTTCCACGCCCTCGACCGCCTCAAAGACCTGAGGGGCCGGCTCGGGATACTCGTAGGTCTCCAGGACCTGCTTCAGCTCTTCCATCGCTTTGGGGCCAAAGCCCGACAGTCCCAAGATCTTGTCGGGATCCAGCGCGATCTGCTCCAGAGCCTGCCCGGCGGTTTCGTAGCCCGCCTCCTGTAGTAAACCGAAGACCCGCGTGGACAGTCCGACCTGGACCAGAGGGGTCGCGTACGCACCCGCGGGTACGCCGGCGCGGACTTCCTCGAGCTTCTGCACGTAATCCCGCCGCCGGACGTCGCGGCGCTCTTCAAGCGCCTTCTGAACGAGATCGACGAACGCCGTCAACACCGTGTACTCTTCGGGTGTCACGGGACGGCCTTCGGCCTTCTTGGCCAAGACTACCTCAACCTGGCTCACACGCTCGGCCTGGGCTTTGGCCATCTCGGCGAATGCCTCATCGGTCGTAAGACGGTTAAGTGCATCCGCTCCCGCTTCCGGCAGACTCTTGATGTCGATGCGCCAGCCGGTCAGGCGCGCGCCCAGACGGGCATTCACTCCGGCGCGCCCGATCGCCAGGCTGAGCTGGTCCTCCGGCACGACGACCATGGCCGTCTTACCCCGATCCAGGCCTTCGTCTAGGAAAACACCCGAAACGCGCGCCGGGCTGAGTGCTTTGGCAATGAACGTCGCCGGATCGGAGTTCCACTCGATGACGTCGATTTTCTCATCGTTGAGATCGCGCACGATCGACTGGATCCGTACTCCGCGCAGCCCGACACATGCCCCGACCGGGTCGACTCCGTCACGCAGGGCGGCCACGGCGACCTTGGCCCGCTTGCCCGCTTCACGGGCGATGGCTTTGATCTCGACCAGTCCCTGATTGATCTCCGGGACTTCCATCTCGAGCAGACGCCGCAGCATGTGCGGATGCGTGCGTGAGACGACGATCACCGGACCGCGCGACGACTTGCGAACCTCGAGCACGTAGACCCGAATGCGATCCCGCACTCGGAACTGCTCGCCCGGTATTTGCTGGTTGCGCGGCAGAATGGCCTCGGCCCTTCCGAGCCCCACGGTCACCGCCTGGGGCGTGATCGAGTGGACCGTGCCGTGCACCATGTCGCCTTCCCGTTCGATGAACTCATCGTACTGAGCGTCTCGCTCGGCTTCCCGCAGCCGCTGTAGGATCACCTGCTTGGCGGTCTGGGCCGCTACCCGGCCGAAATCCTTTGGCGTCGACTCGACCAGCAGCATGCCGCCGGACTCGACCAATGGATCGACCCCCCGGGCGACATCGAGGGCGACTTCGGTTTGCGGGTTTTCGACCGAGTCGACCACTTCCTTCTCGGCATAAACCCTGACTTCCCCGGTCTCCGCGTCGATCTTGGCCTCCACATTCTGGGCCGTCGAAGCATTGACGGACCTGCGGTAGGCCGAGACCATGGCTGCCTCGAGAGCCTCCATCACAGTATCCTGCGATAGGCCGAAGCGCTCGGTGATCTCATTGAAGGCCAGAGTGAACTCGCTTTTCATTCTTTCTCGTTCCTCACTTAGACGGTCCCAACATTCATGCTGGTCGGAGTTTCGCGGCCGACTGCGAGAGCCCGACTGCCAAGCCGACGACGACCAGGCTAATATGCAGAAAAGTGGGGGAAACCCACTTTTCCAGGAAACCGCTCGATACGTGCGCCGACGCCCAACATTCTAACATACTGGGAGACCGCCTGCAAGGGGAATGACCCCTTGCCTGTTTTCTCTCGGCGGCGAGACCGGATCCAGCGGCACCTGGCTACTTGAACCGTGAGCGCGTTCAATCATACCATTCTATCCCTGGCGTGAGTCTTGGCCCACATGCCATACCCTGCGAGCGTGAGAATGGACTCCACAAAGCCCGATCCGGTCACCGGGTTCGCAACGGCTTACTACGAATCCGGCCGTTCACCCCGGATGATCTTACCGGGGCCGCTCACCCCGGATGATCTTACCGGGGCCGTCCGCCCCGCACGCTCTTAGCGGGGTTCGCCCCGGAAGTACTTACCGGGGCCGTTCGCCCCGGAAGTACTTACCGGGGTTGAGGGTTTCAGGGGGCAAGGGGGGCGAGCGTGAAAGGCCGGCCCCCCTGCCCCCTGAAATGGAACGCACCCCATCAGACCTCGCGGTTTGACGGATGCGGCGCGACCCCGTATCATTCCGGCGAAGTCCGGCGATATCCGAGGTGGCACCCCATGGAAGTTGGAATGATCCGCCGCATCAACATTGACGCCGAGATGCAGCAGGCGTACCTCGACTACGCGATGAGCGTGATCGTGGCCCGGGCCTTGCCCGACGCACGGGATGGGCTTAAGCCGGTCCACCGCCGGATCTTGCATGCCATGCACGCCATGGGGATCCGACCGAACTCGGATTTCAAGAAATCGGCGCGCATCGTCGGTGAGGTGCTGGGCAAGTATCACCCGCACGGCGACATGGCAGTCTATGATGCCATGGCCCGCATGGCCCAAGATTTCTCGATGCGCTACCCCCTCATCGACGGCCAGGGCAACTTCGGCTCCCTTGACGGCGACCCCCCCGCGGCCATGCGCTATACCGAAGCCCGAACAGCTCCGCTGGCGATGGAGATGTTGCGAGATCTGGAGAAGGAGACCGTCGGCTTCGCCGACAACTTCGATGGGTCTCTCGAGGAACCCACCGTCCTGCCGGCCGGATCACCGAACCTCTTAGTGAACGGAGCGACGGGGATCGCCGTCGGCATGGCCACCTCCATCCCGCCCCACAACATGAGTGAGGTCTGCGATGCGCTGGTGTACATGCTCGACAACTGGTCGCGCCTCGAGAAGATCAGCCTGGAAGACCTGATGGGCTTCATCCACGGCCCCGACTTCCCGACCGGCGGGATCATCCTGCGCAGCCGCGATGACGGCGATGAGCTGGCATCTGCCTATGGCACCGGCCGCGGCCGGATCGTGGTTCAGGCCCGCGCCCACGTCGAAGACATGGGACGGGGCCGGTCGCGCGTCATCGTCACCGAGCTTCCGTTTCAGACCAACAAATCGTCCCTGATCGAGAGGATTGCCGATCTGGCGCGAACCGGACAACTTGAAGGGCTGGCCGACCTGCGCGACGAGTCAGACCGCCAAGGGATGCGCATCGTCATCGAGCTGGCCAAGACAGCCGACCCCGATCGAGTTCTGACGGAGCTCTATCAACGCACTCCGATGCAGAGCACGTTCAGCATGAACATGCTGGCCCTGGTCGAAGGCGAGCCACGCCTGCTCAATCTCCGCCAAGCTCTGCGCGTCTACCTCGAACATCGGGTCGAGGTCGTCAAACGTCGCAGCGCCTATGAACTGGCAGGCGCGTTGGAACGAGCTCACATCCTCGAAGGTCTGCGCCTGGCGCTGAAGAATCTCAATGAGGTCATCGAGATCATCCGCAGCTCCAAGGATGCCGAACAGGCGCATCAGCGTCTCAGCAAGCGATACAAGCTCAGCGACATCCAGGCCAGAGCCATCCTCGACATGCCTCTCCGACGGCTGGCGAACCTCGAACGCAAGAAGATCGACGATGAGTTCAAAGAAATAAAGACACGCATCAAAGAGCTGGAGTCCCTCCTGGCCTCGGACAAGAGACTGCGCTCGCTCGTCGCTGAGGAGTTGACACTCATCAAGAGTCAATTCGGCGATCGGCGGAGGACGCAGATCGTCGAAGCCAAGCGCGGCAGACGAGCGCAGCAAGCCCTCCGCGCCGGGGATCTGGCGCCAGACAAGGAGACCTGGATCGTCCTCACCTCCAAAGGGCTTATCTCGCGCAGCCCATCGGCTCGATTGCCTCGCCTGGCGGAGCGATCCGCGCCGGTGTTGGTCCTGGGGGCCAACACCCGGGACACGCTTTACCTCTTCGATGAGCAAGGCATGGCGGTTTCCCTGGCCGTGCACACTTTGCCTGAGTGTGATGATCCGAATGAAGGCAATCCCGTCGCCGGCGCAACGCCATTCGCACCCGGCGCGGAGGTCATTGGAGGGATCGCGGTAGCCAGAGACCAGATTGCATCCGAGGCATGTCTTCTGGCTGCCACCGTCGAAGGGATGGTGAAGAAGAGCCAGTTGTCGGCTCTGCCTGGACCCTCCGCCAGGCCGTTCCCGGCCGTCAAAGTGACCAGCCCCGACCGGCTCGGGTGGGTTCGGATCACGCAGGGGAATGACGAGATATGTCTTGTGAGCAATCAGGGGGCTGCGATCATCTTCAGTGAAGATGATGTTCGGCATATGGGGCTGGCGGCAGCGGGAGTGTTGGGGATCCGCCTCGAGGACCCGGCCTCGCGTGTGGTCATGATGGAAGTTGCCAAAGCCGAGGGGGAACTGCTGCTCGTGGCCCGGGGCGGGCTGGCCAAGAGAACACCCCTGAGTGAGTTCCCGCGTCAGCGACGGCACGGCAGGGGTGTCTTGGCCTGGAAGTCCGGCGAGGGCGTCGAGATTGCCGGCGGGGCCGTGGGGACGCCGGAAGATCGTTTCATCGCCCACATGGCCAAGTCGCCCGATCGCTCGATGCGCTATGCAGATGTCAAACGCAGATCGCGCACCGGCGCAGGGCCGGCGGTATTTGGCCTGAAGGATGACGACGCCGTCAGCAGCATCACGCCGGTCCTCGCCCGCCCTGTTCTGAAGCCGGGAGAGGCCCCCTCTCCTCCTGAACCGGAACCCGAGACATCGGCAAAGTCGCCGAGGCAGGCCAAGTCCTCGAAGTCGTCAGCGGCGGGGCGGGCCTCCCGGAGCGGTCGCGGCAAAGGAGCCAAAGCGGCCAAGCATGCACCCAAGGCAAGACCAGGCCAGAAAAGCTCGGCTGGGAGGACAAGAGCTCGCCCATCGTCGAAGCACTCCAAGAAAGCTGCCCGCAAACGCAAGCAGTAGTCTCGCAGGTATCCTGGACAGGCGAGTTACTTCAATTCGTAGATGATGCGATTGGCCTGCCTCGAACAGGTGCAGGCCTCAACCACTTTCGACCCGCGGCGCAAAGTCCCTTCGTAGGGTTTCTCCCCGTAATAGGCCACCCACCCGTCCAATTCGATGGGCAGGCTCCCCGCGGCTGCAGTCCATTCGCCGTTGTACCGCCTTGCGAAGTGGAAGTGAGTCCCCGTCGCCCGCCCGCCTTCGCACGAAGGGTGCCCTAGCGGGTCGCCTTGCCTTACGACTGTCCCGGCCGGCACCCGATCCTGCTCGGCAACATGAAAGAAGAGCACCACCCACCCTGTTCGATCATCTCCGTCGCCGTCGAGATCGAGCATGACCAGTGCGTCACCGCTCCGGGTCACAACCCCGGCCGCCGGTGCGGCGATCCACTCTCCCGAAGGAGCACATCCCCCCTCAACCGCCGGTGGGGCGAAGTCGAGCGCTCCCATCGGGAGGCTCTCACCCCAGGTGGCGTGCGGGCCTCCCGTGAAATCCCAAATCCGGTTAGGTAGGAACGGCAGGCGCAATTCCGGCTGGCGTAGGTTCCCCGGGACGAGCACGATCTCATACCCCGAAGGATCACCCCATAGGGACAGGTAGGCCAGATAGAAACCCTCTGGACCGACGACTTGATCGAATTCAGCTTCGCCATGGAGGGCTGCGAAGAACATTTGAATGCCCACCGTCCCGGCGTTCTGCCACTCGTCCGGCCTGGTCATCCGACCATCGGCGAGGTCCATCGAGTCGAGCGCGCCCGTGCGCCAGCCATAGTAGCCTTCGTTAATCCGCTCTGCGGCCCAAATCAATTGCCGGTAGAGACCGCGATGGAGCGGGTGCCTGATCCCAAGAGGATAGATGGCATCATCACCTTGTGCGAACGGTCGTGTGAGGGCGTGCGTCTGGTACTCGAGCAAGGCAAGCAGCAAGCGCGGGTGGATTGAGTAGTTGCTGGAGGCTACCTCGACGACTTCCCAAGCGGTGTGCTGTCTTCCGAAGGCATAGTCCGTCAGTCCCGCAAGGAATCCCGGGTGACTCAGTATCTCCTGACGAATATCGAAGCCCGATGCCGACGGGCTGTTGACGACCTCGCTGTCTGGCAGGATGTGAAAGGGCGACCCGGTCAGGGGCGCGTAGTATGCCGGGACTCTCAAAGGATACCCCGGCGGGAGTGTCGTAAGATCGCCCGGCAAATCCGGATTAGCGGCCAGGATCTCATCCACGCTTGTATGGAAATGGGCCGCCACGGCCGGAAGCGTGTCCCCGCTCTGGGCCGGGTAGTCGAATATTTGCCCAGGTAAGAACGCCGTGCGCGTCGGAAGCGGGGTTGGACCTGGCTCAGCGATTTCGGTCGTCGCAGAGGCTACGGGCTCGACCCCCCCCGTCTCGGGAGAAGGCAGGCAGGCGCCGAGCAACATGCTCACCGCCAGAATAGTCACGACCCGCCTTGCTCGATCCGGCTTCATCGAGATAGGTACGTTTCTCGTGAGGCACACGGACAAGCCACCACGGTTTCGCCATCTTTGACAAGCAATCCCTGATACGGCCGTGTCCCGCCGCGGGCTGTCCAACCGCTCAACTCGAAAGGCAGAGATCCATCCGCCAGGATCCACTCTCCGTTGTACTTTCGGGCAAGATGCACGTGAGTGCCGGTGGCGATCCCGCCCTCGCACGACGGGTGACCGATTAGGTCGCCAGCTTCCACTAGGGTGCCCGGTTCGACCCGATGATCGGCGGCAATGTGCAGATAGAGCAGGACCCAGCCCGATTGCTCGTTGCCGTCCCCATCCAGATCGAGAATGACAACACCATTGGCACTCCGGACGATCAACCCTGGAGCAGCGGCGACGGCCCAGTCCTCGGATGTGTTGCACCCGGTCACCGTCGTCGAGGGGGCGAAGTCGAGCGCGGCCCAGGCCGCCTCCCTTTCCCAGGCGCCGTGCGGACCCCCCGTGAATGCCCAAATGTGCCCCGGCAAGAACGGCAGGATCATCTCGGGCTGCTGGAGGCCGGGTTCGAAGAGCGGGTGTTGATAGTTCATCGGATCGCCGAAGAGACTCTGATAAGTGGCCAGGAATCCTTGTGGACTCAAAGCTTGCTCCCAGGCGTCGCCGGTGAGCCGCTGGGCGAAATACCATTGCAGGGCGACCGTGCCTGCATTCAGCCCCGGAGCAATCCGTCGCGAAGTGCCGTCCTTGAACTTGAGTTCGGTCAGAGTCCCGGACCGCCAGCCGTAGTAACCGTTACCGAGTTCGTTGGCCAGCCAGGCCAGCTGTCGGTAAAGGCCGGGAATTTGAGAGTCGATCTTGCCCATCGGATAGCGGAACGCATCGCCATCCGGCCTCTCGGGGTTGGTCACCCACCCGGCCTGATATTCGAGCAGGGCCATCAGCAAGCGCGGGTTTACCGAGTTGTCAAGAGCGGCCAGCGACAATACCTCGGGCCCCGGCCGCCAGCGCTGACCGACGATCTCTGTGTACCGGTTGAGGAATCCGGGGTAGCCCGCTGCAAAGGCCATCGAATCGAATTCTGAGGCCGGTGGAGAGAAGACGACCTCACTATCTGGGACCAATATCTCGGAAGGGCTCGTCTCGGTGAGTCGGCGTGGGACCACCAAGATCTGGCCCGGAACGAGCATCTCGGTTTCGGCCGGCAGGGGGGATCCCGCAGACGAAATGTCGGAAGGGACAACGGCAAAGTGGACCGCGACCACGCGCAAGGTGTCTCCGGACTGGGCCTTGTAGACGATGCTGTCCCCGGGCGAGGATTCTGCCAGGGTCGGGGTCGGGGGGACCGTCGGGGATGTGACGGGTTCAGGAGCGCCAGGGGTAGGCGTCGTCGTGGGAGTAATCACGTCCGCCACCGTGGACGTAGGCAATGGAGCGCTCGTGGAGGAGGGAAGGACAGGGGGATTCAACGAACCGGAGGCGATCTCCGTAGGCGCCGGCACATCAGATCGTGAGCAGGCGAGGAGTGCGAGGAAGAGGCTTCCTACAGAAAGCAGAACGAAACGGAGACGCATGCAGGATCACGTCCTCTTACCCGGATCAGCGCCCAATCTGGTTGTCATCTGAGCGACAGGAGCAAGCCTCAAGTACAACTCCGTTCCGACTCAGTGTGCCATCGTATTCGTATTCAAGCCCGGCAGAAGTCCAGCCATCCAACACGAAAGGCAGATCACTGTCTGCAGGTATCCACTCGCCATTATACTTTCGGGCCAGGTGGAGATGCGTCCCGTTTGAGATGCCGCCTTCACAGGAGGCGTGTCCGATGGGGTCACCGGCGTTGACCTTGTCACCGACCTCCACTCTGCCTCGATCCTCGACGTGCATGTAAAGGATCGCCCAGCCTGTCTGTTCGAACCCATCGCCGTCAAGGTCCTGGATGACCTCCCCGTTGTCGGAGCGCAAGATCAGACCGTCCGACGCAGCCACGATCCATTCATCCGAGTACACGCAACCGAGGGCGTAGCCTGGGGGAGCGAAATCGAGAGCGGCCCATGCCGATCCCTCTCCCCAAGCCGCATGCGGGCCACCGGTGAAGGACCACTCTCGGTCAGGCTCGAACGGAAGCTGCATCGCCGGCTGTTCGAGATCCTCCGTCACCAGCGGCTCGACCGCCCGATCGAAGGGGTTGCCGAACAGACGGGTGTACGTTTGGAAGTAACCGTCTTCGGCGACGACCGCGGTCCAGTCGTCGACTGTGTCCAAACCGGCGAACAGATTCTGGATTGCGGCTGTCCCCGCATTGATCCCCGTCCCCGGAATGATCGTAGTCCCGTCGGCCAGGATATAGGGCCCTGCCCAACCGGCCCGCCAGCGGTAGAAGCCGCCATTCAGCTGATCGGCTGCCCACGACAATTGACTGAACAGGCCCTCATACCCGGGGCTGTAGTAGCGCATCGTATAAGGCCGTGTGCTCGGAGACGGGTCGGCCTGCGTCACCCAGCCGCTCTGCACTTCGAGGGCAGCCAGCAACACCCGCGGGTCGACCGAGTAGCGCTGGGCGACAAGTTGAACTAGTTCCGCCCCATCTCGGTCTCGCCCTTCGACCTCTTCCACATACTGGTCAAGCGCTCCACCCCAGTCCGCTACGAACTGCCGGAGGTCGAACAAGACACTCGAAGGGCCATAGACGAGCTCGCTGTCCGGAAGGATTTTGAAACTGGGGCCGGGCGGGCGGGAAATAGGGGCAGGGATCGTCAAGATCTGGCCGACGGACAGAAGATTGGGGTTCATCAGGCTGTTGGCCGCAATGATCTGTGCGGCACCGATGCCGTAAAGGTAGGCGATCCCGCCGAGCGAATCACCGTAGCGGACGACATAGGTTTCTGAAGCTTCACGCGTCGCCGGCGGCTCTCGGGCCGGATCGGGGGTCGGAGTGGCGTAAGGTACTCCCGGACCGCGAGTGGGTGGCAGAAGATCCAAGATCGGCTGAGGCGTTGGGGCTGAGGGTCCGATCACCCCCACAGCCGAGTCGAGCGGGGCCTCGCCTACCCATGGTTCAGTCAATTGACGCAGGGGCTCCGGAGAGCTCTGCGGTCCACATGCCTCGACGGCCAGGACCAGCACAGCGAAGGTCATCAGGATCGCCCGGCAGGCCCGATAGGCTGAGCCGGTTGTTCTCCTCGGACACGATCTCCGACGGGCAGGGGGCATCCGGTTTCGATCCGGCCTCGAAGCCTGCGGAGACAGCACTACTCTCGACATAGGATCATCAGGCGTTACCGCCGATCGCCCCATCTGTATGGCTGGGTCGGTCTGTGCCGAGAGCCCTGGTGGGCGCAACCTGCCAACTTGGCCTAGATCGGTTCCCCCGGCTCGCGGCCGTGAATGATACACCCCCCTCGAGGGTCGTGATTGTGTAGGAGTGCAAATTGGCCGCCGCACAGGTTTCCTCGATGTCCGGCGAGACGCCGGGCCTGAAAGCCCAGAGCCTCCAGATCGTGATGATGGTTCAAGAATCGTGCCAGCCCGGCAAACCCGACGAAGTCTCCGCCCTCCTTTCCCGGCAGAGAGGCGGACCTCCCTGGCGCCCTCCCGTGGGGATCCTGCCCGGGGAGTTGAACCCATCACGGGCATTCCTGGAATCGTCGAGGAACTCGAAGGTGAGAGCAACGGAGAGGGAGACGCTCTTACGGGGAGAGGATCCGTTCCATGAGCCAGGACGGCTCAATGATGTGCTGCAAATGACCGATATCGTCGGTGAACGACCATTCACCAGGGTCGTCCGCGTAGTGACCGTAGCCCATACGCTCGTACAGACGGCGAGCCGAGGGGTTGTCCTTAGCCACGGCGATCAGAGCCCTGCGACACCCTAGCCGGACCAGGCATGCCTCGGCTTCCTGAATTAGGCGAGTGCCGATGCCCTGGTTACGCCAGGCTGGTCGGACCCGGAAGGCGTAGAGATAGCCGGTCCCATCTGAGTCGGCCCGTCCCAGCTGCACAAGGATCTGGCCGATGAGCCTGCCGCCGGTCTCTGCCACGAGGACGATCCTTCGTCCGAGCCTGGCCTCGTCCAGTGCCATCTTGTAGAGCCGCCGATAGCGACGGTACTCCCCCTCCCATTCCATCGCCTCGAGATCCTGATCGTTGGCGTTCCGGATGACGACGTCGACGATCTCAACCACCGGACTTGGCCTCCTCAACCAGACGGAGGAGCAGTTGGTTCTCTTCCTTCGCACTCCGAACGCTGCCGTCCAGCCAGGCTGCGCGCAGGCTATCCAGGATGCGTCCGTATGCCGAACCGGGGGGCAGGCCGAGCTCGCGTAAGCTCTTTCCGTCGACCGTGGGTGTGACCCAGCGCCAGTCGGCAAGATAACCGGCCAGATAGTCCTGGATGATCGGCTGCCCCTGCACGCCGATCCAGGCGGCGACGAGAGCAGTTTCGCGGCGCCCGTCCAGCGCAGCCACGATCCTGCTCGGCGGCTCGGTGTTTGTCCACCCCGATGAGAGGCTGGCGATCTCGTTCGCCTCGACGACAACTTCACCTCGGCTCGACGGAAAATGCAGCCTTCCTAGCGCGGCGCGGGCGGCCTCCCGGCCGAGGCGAAAGAAGAGAAGCGCATAGTACAACACGTTCACATCCTTGTCGGACTTTAGCCGCCACTCGACCGGCGGTGCAAACGTCCGTACCGCCGCGAAACGTTCCGCCAGCCAGGCGTCCCAGACAAGCTCTGGATGGATGGCCTCGAGTAGGCCGAGGGATTGCAGGCGAGCCATGATCTTAACGTTGCGCTCCTCACCGAACGTGAGATCGAGCTCGCTCCGGATCCGCTCTCCGCTCACCCGATCCAAGAGTGGCAGGGCTTGATTGATGAGCTCCAATGTGCGATCTTCAATCTTGAAACCCAGCCTCTGCTCGAGGCGGGCTGCACGCAGCATTCGCGTCGGATCGTCAACGAAACTGAGAGAATGAAGCACGCGGATTACCCCCTCCTTTAGATCTCGTCCTCCTCCCCAATGATCGATCAGCTGGCCGTAGTAGCGGCCTTCGAGGCGCAATGCCAGGGTGTTGATGGTGAAATCCCGGCGGTGCAGGTCCAGCTTGATGCTCCCGGGCTCGACCGAC
>MGOM01000111.1:0-3969 GCA_001797105.1 Chloroflexi bacterium RBG_19FT_COMBO_62_14 | reverse complement strand
GGTCCGAGCCGAGACGAAATCGAGTGTCGCCGGCAGGTCGTTGGGGGAAACCCGGTGCTCCGGCATGGCCTGGATCAGGCGTGGGTCATCCAGATCCAGATGCCACTTGGCCGTCCCGAATCGACTGTGGCTGCTCACCCGGCCTCCGTAGCTCTCGGCGAGCAAGCGCGCCAGGCCGATGGCATTCCCCTCCACCACCAGGTCGAAATCTGTGCTGGCCGCGCCCAGGAGCAAGTCGCGCACAAAGCCTCCCACGACATACAGCGCGTCATCATGCTCATCGGCAAGTCTGGCGACCAACCGCAGCAGACTCAAGCGGGGTGGAGAAAGAGCCTGCTCCAGTCTATCCGTCAATCGGCCGGACGTCTCACTGGCCTCGGGGGCGCCGAGCGTCTTGAGCAGGTCTGTTCGGGTGACGATCCCGATCACGGCGCTCGTGCCAGGATCGACGACTGGGACCTGACCCCAGTCATGTTGGATCATCACCCTTTGCAGGTGCTGAACCGAGTCGTTCGTCTGCACGACGAAATCCCCAGCATCCATGACCGTGGAGACCGGCCTGTCACCCATGCCATGGGCAACGGCCCGATCGACCGCCCTGCGCGTCAGCAGCCCGACGACTTGAATACCATCAACCACCGGATAGCCTTCGTGGCCGAAGCGTTGCATGCGTTGAAACGCGTCGGCGATGGTGGCCTCGCGCGTGAGCAGCTGCGGGTCGCGCGACATGATCTCCCCGACAGTCAAGGCGGGCTGGACAAGGGTCGGAAGTAGAGCCACCAATTCCTGGCGCACGGCGTCCATCGATTGCCCTCGGATCAGCGCCGCGGCGGCCCGGCCATGTCCCCCGCCACCGAAGTGCTCTGCTACCCGGGCGACGTCCAGCGAGTCGGTCGTCGATCTCCCGACCATCTGAACGTTGCTGTCCAGGGCAACGAGGACGAACAGGCCCTCTGGATCGAACAGATCGCGCAACTTGTGAGCCAGGGTCGAAATCTCATCCGTCATTCCCTCGGCCCGGGCACAAGCGATCACGATCGAGACTCCGTGAAGCACAAGCGTCTCAGCCCCTTCCAGCAAGCGGTCGTAGAGGCGGCGTTGCTCGGAGGAGATTGGATGGTTGAGGAAGTCCGTGGCGATGGCGAGATTCGCCCCATTCTCCAGGAGCCAGGCGCAGCCTCGAACGTCGCGTGGGCCGGTGCCGATATAGGAAAGGGAGCCGGTGTCCTCGTAGATCCCGAGAAGAAGCAGTGTGGCGCCGACGACATTCGGAGTCAGGCCTGCCTCCTGCAGGCTTTCCACCAGGAGCGTCGTCGTCGCCCCCACGGTTTCGATGGTCAAAGTCCACGAAGGGTCGAGATTGGGCGAGCATGGATGATGATCGATGACGTGCACTCTGAGTCTGGCGGCGGTCCGCTTTAGGGAGGCGAGGGATTGTGTGTCGACCAGGGTGACCCGATCTACTTCCTGCTGGGGTAGATCGTCGAACGCCACAAAAGGCAATCCGTCGCCGTATAAGGTCAAGAAGGCGCGTGCATTCCGATTCACCCGGCGGGGCAATACCATGACTGCCGACGGGTCGAGCAAGAAAGCCCCATAAGCTGAGCCGAGTGCGTCGAAATCGGCTTGTTCGTGAGTGAGGATGAGGTGCATTCTGCCCCGCTCGGACGCGCGCGTCCACGCCGGTTTCCACCTCGTGGATGCATATAGGCGCGGACAGGGCGGATTATACAACGCAGGCGAAAGCGACTGCGCTGAGGTTGAGTGGACCCGATGCTGGCCCGGAGGCCTGGGAGACTAGTCGGTCAAACCGGGGAATGAAGCAGTACGCCCGCGTACGGAGCGAGCTTGAGCTCGAGAACTCCGTCTCTCAACCCGATTTCCCCACCTCGCAGGCCATCGATGAGAACGGGTCCCAGGTCTAGGTCGTGTTCCGCGGTGCGGAGCCGGACGTTGCGGGTCGCCCTCGACGTGTTGGCGACGATAATCGCCGTCTGGCCGCCCAAGACTCGGGCGAAAGCGCAAGTCCCTGTCTGATCATCCTCAAACAGACGTTTGTACTCCCCACGACGAAGCTGCGGGAGATCCCGGCGCAAGGAGGCCAGTTTCTGGACCAACCTGCGGGTCTCTCGATCCCACTTCGCCTCTTCCCAGGGAAACGCCGCCCTGGAGGCAGGGTCCTTGCCTCCCTCCAGCCCGATCTCGTCTCCATAGTAGACGCACGGCACCCCCGGATAACAGAACTGGAGCAAGAAAGCCAGCCGGACTTTGGAAGTAGCCCGACCCAAAACCGTTCGGATGCGTTCGGTGTCGTGCGTCCCGATCGGCACGAGGTGCGACAGGGCGTTCTCCCACGGGTACGCCTGCACGATCGACTCAAGGCGCGCCCCGAACCCCGACACGGCCGATGGGCTTCCATTCATCAGGTCCAGCACGGCTACCCGGAAGGGATAGTTCATCAACCCGTCGAAATGACCAGAGCTCACCCAGCGTGGATCCACATCCCAGATTTCGCCAACCAGGTAGGCTTCGGAGTTGGCACGCTTCACAACCGACTCGAACTCCGCCCAGAATGAGTCGTCGTCGATTTCGTTCGGCACATCCAGCCGCCAACCGTCGGCTCCTTGTTCGATCCAGTACTCGGCCACACCCAGGAGATACCGGCGAACCAGGGGATTGTTCGTATTGAACTTAGGCAGGCTCTTCAGGTTCCACCACCCAACATAGTTCTGGGCATTCCCTGGGCCGTAGGCATCGAGCGGGAAGCGCCGGACGTGGAACCAATCGAGATAGGGTGAGTGCTCCTCGTTTTCCATCAGGTCATCGAACGCGAAGAACCCTCGCCCGCAGTGATTGAAAACCCCGTCCAGAATGATGCGCATTCCTTTGTTGTGAATTAGATCGATCAGCTCTTTGAAATCGGAGAACTCACCAAGCTTGGGGTCGATCCGGAAGTAGTCGGTCGTGTTGTAGCGGTGGTTCGAGGTTGCCTGAAAGATCGGATTGAGATACAGGGCATCGACCCCGAGATCCTGGAGGTAGTCCAGATGTTGAATGATCCCCCGAAGGTCTCCTCCCTGGAAACCCCACCCCGTTGGGGGAGCGCCCCATGATTGGACATTGGGCGGGTCGTTGCCGGGATCCCCGTTGGCGAAACGGTCCGGAAAGATCTGGTAGAAGATCGCATCTTGAACCCAGCTGGGTGTCCCCATACTCGGACCTTCCAGAAGAGAATGAGTTCCCCGCGATTTAGCTGCACGGACCGGCGTCCCAGTTTGTCTCGGGAGACCGCGAGGAGGACGCCATCCTGCACCGGCGCGAGACCCCCCGGGAAGCCAGAGAGGCAACCGGCCGAGTCTACCACGCCAGATTCGTTTGCTTTGTAGCTGAGAGCGTTCCTGGGGTTTCACCCGGTGATGAGGGCGCTCGGGATCTAGCCGGCCGGGGCTGTGCGTGGCTGGACCCGCAACCATCTGGAGGCGGCCAGCAAGAGCGCCAACGAGGCGACGGCTCCGACAAGCCCCATCGTCGGGTAGCCCACAGATGCGAAAACTAGACCACTGCCAAGGCTTCCCAGAGCAGAGACAAGACCAATCAGAAGATCATTGACCCCCTGGATCCTGGCCCGTTCGGCGGGCGCCAGTTGATCGGCCAGCAAGGATGATCCCCCGACGTAGCAGAAGTTCCACCCCAGGCCGAGCAGAAAGAGCGCAATGGCCAGCGGGGCGACTTCCGGTGAGACTCGGGCCAGCATGGAGGCGATCACCAGGGTACCGGCGCCAATGGCGATGACGGGACCTCGGCCGAGCCGATCGGTCAGCCGGCCGGACAAGATCGAGAACGCGTACATGCCGACAGTGTGGGAGGAAATCACGAAGGAGATGGCTGTGAGCGGATGGTCGTGATCGTGCATGAACAGGGACGTAATGACCATCAACATCACCATGACCAATTGGCCGAGGATCATGG
>MGOM01000110.1:7256-7537 GCA_001797105.1 Chloroflexi bacterium RBG_19FT_COMBO_62_14 | reverse complement strand
ATCCTCAGGGCATCGAGCTTCGCCGAGAGGAAAGGCGGCGTCCTCCCGCGAGCAATGTGTGCGCCGAAGGAGATCATGTCCGCGAGCAGATGCAGGGGCCAGAACTTGAGGAGCAGCAGCCGAGGCATATTCTACAAGTTGATGAATTTTATGTTTCGCTGCGAGAAGTAGACTGATGTATCCGAACCCCTTCCGATCGTCGCTCCCAGGTGATGATAGACAATGGCGGTGGGAACGAAGAGGCATCGGTACCCCATGAGTTGGGCGCGGAAGCTCAGGTC
>MGOM01000110.1:3822-7207 GCA_001797105.1 Chloroflexi bacterium RBG_19FT_COMBO_62_14 | reverse complement strand
AGCCTGCCGCACCGGCGCACGCACCGAAAACTTCTCGCGGCTCGCTGTACTGCCCCTCCGGCTCAAGGTGACCGATCTTCCCCGCCACCCCTTCTACGGTATAGAAGTCGCCACAGGCATCCGCCAAAGCGCGGTCACCGTAGAGGATCATCTTTGAGGCGCACATGCCGATTTCGGGATGACATTCGAAGGCCTTCACGATTTCCTCAATCCATCGCGGATCGGCTTCGGCGTCGTTGTTCAGGAGGGCGACGTACTGGCCGCGTGCGTGGCGGATCCCTTGATTGTTGCCCCCGCTGAACCCTATGTTCCTGTCGAGCGCTATGACTTGCACGTCATGGAAATCCCTCTTGACAAGCTCAACCGAGCCGTCCGTTGACCCATTGTCCACGAGAATTGTCTCAAGACCGCTCAACGTCTGGCGCCTCAGTGAGTCCAGGCAAGCTCCGAGGAAGCGCTCGCCGTTCCAGTTGAGCACAATCACGCTGGCAAGGATGTCACTCAAGGAGTCTCTGGAGGTGGGCTGGGATCTCGACGCCGTCATCCGCGTCCTCCGGGATGTGATGGTGCGAGAACGAGCGAGTGCGTCATACCTATCTCAGGTGTCGGACGAAGACCCTCACAATCAGGGCTCTGCCTCGACAATCGCCTTGCAGGTGAAATGAACTCGTGGACTTAGGCCTAGACGTGAGTGGATCGATCTCCATGGTCATTGGCGGATATCCGCCCTTCTGCGGCCCGGCGTTCTCGCAGGGCTCTCGAAACATAGAAGCCAAGAGCCAAGGCCAGGAGACCCCAGAGGTCCTTCTCCCACCAAGCGCCAGACGAACCCAGCTGAGCCAGGCAGAAGAACGCAACCCCGCCGTTGATTGCCATCCTGTATCCGGGTCGCCGCAGTAACCCCGCGCTCCGTAACCCTCCAAACAGGGGTGATAGTCCGAGAAACCAAGCGCCGTCAGAATGACCGCCAGGCCGAGGATCCACAGGCTGGAGAAGGCAACAGTTCTCCAGGGGATCAGATTAGTGCCCTCCCTGGGCCTCCGGAGACGCATTGGACCCACTCCCTCCGGCCCGCGGGTTCAAACCCTGGATGGAGGATGATTGGGCGCGAGTGACAAAGCGATTCGAATCGGGCTCAACCGACGGACACCAGAAGCCAGCAATGCAATAGCATTGTACAGTATCCAGCTCTGCCCGCTCGAGAACCAGCAGGGGTGGGCCCTACATTGAGTTCGCCAAGGGCGATTGCCCTGGGTTGCGTGGTTATGCTTGAGCAACTTGCTCGATCACGTGAGAAGCCCTGCCCCGCGAGGCCTACCTGTGTTCGAGGGGTGCCTGGCCAAAACCTGTCACCATACTCCGTCGAGGACCTTGTAGTAGGTCCCATCTGAGTGGACGTCATCCGACGCCGCTGCTCCGGAGTGCGTAGGCAGAGAGCTCAAGCCCAGCCCTCCATACTGCCGAAGCAAGACCTTACCTGGCCTTCGAGGCATGCGACCAACGCGACAACTGGAGAGCATTCACCGAGCCAGAGAAGCAGTGCAGCGGAGCTCGCCTATTGACCCCTGCCTCCGATTCATGCTAGAGTCCTTTCAATGACTTGATGAGCCGGAGGGTTCTTGGTTCGAGGTCAGACGGCTTGAAATGGTCCTTGGTGGGGTTGTGGGGACCCCGTCTGCTTCAGCCAGCGACAAGAGCTCGATCAGTCCATGTGGAGGCGATGAACCAGGGCGTTTTGCTGGTCGCTCACTGACATAGGCGTCGGTGAAGCCCTGGGGAGCCAGTAGCGAAACCGGCCACAGGCTGCGCAACAAGCGTAGGCCCGGGGCCGGTTTGTTGCTATCCAGAAAGGGGGCATGGAATGTCAACCCTCGCCTCACACCTTCCCTCGGTACGTTCGCCGGCGGGCACGGAACAAGCGCGCCCTCTTCGCATCCGCATCCTGCGGATCCATCGAACCCTGCTGTCGCTGTCGCAATCTAGCGCTCGCGCAGTTGTGGTCCTGGCGTTGTTGACACCCCACATCGCGGTGTCAACACAACCAGCGGCGGCAAGTGAGGCCGCTCATTCATCCCGACCGCCCGTGCCAGCGGACACCCGCCAGAACGCCTCCTACCAAGCCCCGAGGTTCATCCACCCGCAGGCGAGGACCGGGAGGCACCCGGTGCTCAGTTCAAGCGCTCCGGGGGCTCAGTCCGCGATACCCACAGTCACACCTGTCCCGGCTGGTGGCTCTGAGTCCCCGCAGCTCCCAGCGGGGCTTGGAGAGCAAGCCGTGAACGATGGAACCGGCCCACAGCTTCAAGCCCCCCAGGCCCAGGCGAGTAGTAGTGCCTTCCTTATCGCCGGGGGGAGCGCGGACCAAAGGGTCCCTGTCGTGGCTTTCAACGAGACGGATCGTGAGTACCTGGTGGTTTGGACCGACAACGCGCCACCAGAAAGCATTCGAGGCCACATCATGACCCACGCCGGGGCGACGGTAAGGGGGGGGTTCACCCTTACGACCTCGACAGTGGGACCTCCCTTCCTTCCCGAGGTCGTATTCAATCCGAGCGACAACAGCTACATGATCCTGTGGTCAGAAATCAATGGTGAGGTTATCACGCAACCTTACTTCACCCTTGACGCCTACAACCTCTACGCTTTGCCGGTGTCTTCCGAAGGCACGCTGCTGGCCGCCGAACCGACCTTGATCACCGACCAGCTTACCTTCTACGGCGGCTTCTTCCAAGGCTATGACATTGCGTACAACAGCACGGCCGATGAATACCTGGTCGTGTGGGAACAGCCACCCGGAGCCATCCTGGGCAATATCGCCCACCCCCACCGGGTAGTCGCCCAGCGGTTAGGAGCGAATGCAGGGCTGATCGGAGCCAACGTCGTCTTGAAGATAGGTGTCGTCGACGGAATATCGCTGGCATACAGCAGCGGAAGCAATGAGTACCTGGTGACCTGGGATCGCTTCCCCGGGAGCCTCAACGTCTACGACCTGTATGCTCAGCGCATCCACCCTACTAGTTTGGCAGCGCTCGGTCAGGAGATATCCCTTACACAAGTGGCGAAGCAAGGCTGGCAGATCTTCCCATACTCGGCCTATGATCCGGATGCAGAGGCCTATCTGGTAGGGTGGTTTCATAACTCCAGCACTCAATTCGAGGCTCCAGCTCACGTGCGAGGTCAATTCATCAAGCCAGGCACTGGGAGTTACATCGGCTCGAATTTTCCGATCATAGATCCCGTCGAAGGCATCACCCCGCGCGCTCCCCGCCTGGCGTACAGCCGCCTCGAACATCACTACCTCGTAGAGAGTGAAACGCCGTCCGGTATCCTCGGCCGGTACGTCTCCTCCGGCGGAGAACTCGATGGCGCCCCGTTCCTTGTGGCA
>MGOM01000110.1:369-3724 GCA_001797105.1 Chloroflexi bacterium RBG_19FT_COMBO_62_14 | reverse complement strand
CGGCTTCCCGGCCAACCCGGTCATCCCCGAGGGCGGTGTCCTTTCATCTTGCAGCGATCTTTGCCTCGCCGCCTATAATGCCACCCAAGGCAATGTAGCCAAGCCCATCAACACCCGCACTGGCGGCTACGATCTGACGGTAACGGACCTGTCATTCCCCACTTCGTCCGGTCCCCTGGCTTTCGAACGATCGTACTCTTCTCTGGCCATTGACCTCGACTTCGGTGAGCTCGGTTTCGGGTGGACGCACAACCACTCGGCCCGCTTGATCTTCCCCGCCGATCCCGGCGGCGAGCCCGGCGTGGTGCTCTTCAAGGCCCAATCCGCAAACCGTTACGAATTCATCACGAACCCCGACGGTACCTTCACGCCCGCTCCTGGCATGGGCGGTTCTCTGACGCCTGACGATGGCCCCCCCGTGAGCTACACCCTGGCCGATAACCGGCAGAACACTTATCTCTTCGACGAAGAGGGGAAGGTGCTCTCATGGACCGATGCAACGGGGAATTCAATCTCCTACAGCTATGACCTCGCCGGCCGGTTGAGCAGAATCGAGGACGAGACCGGCCTGCGCTTCCTGGACCTGGGTTATGACGATCAGGATCGCGTGGAGACCGTCACCGACCACGCCGGACGTCAGATCACATTCTCCTATGACGCAGCGGGCGATCTCGTGTCTGCGACGGACCTCCTTGGCCAACTGTGGACCTACACCTACGACGCCGGGCATCGCCTGACCCAGGCGACCGACCCGCGCGGCATTGCCCAGGAGCGAACCGAGTACGACGCCGAGGGCCGCGCCGTACGCCAGTACAACGGGGCCGACGAGCTGGTGGTCGAGATGACGTACAACGCGGACGGCACGAGCACCATCGTCGACGCTCGCGGCAACACTTCAACCGACGATTACGACCCGCGGCAGACACTCACCGGCGAGACCGATGCCCTGGGCGGGACAGAGGCCAAGGTCTACGACGTCAACTTCCGGCCGGTTTCGGTTACCGACCAGGACGGAGACACGACAACGCTCACCTGGAGCAGTGATGGCGCCAACCTGACCCAAGTTGCAGACGCCGAGGGCAACCAGACTGGTCTGACCTATGACTCCCTCAATAACCTGACCCAGGTGATCGACCCGCGAGGTTTCGTGACCAGCTACACCTACAGCGGCTCGCGGATGACCAGCTCAACCGACGCGCTGGGCAACACGACCTCCTACGCCTACACCCCGGAAGGCTATCTGGCGTCCGTAACCGATGCCCTGGGCCGCACGGGCAGCTACACCTACAACGTTTTCGGGCAGCGCACCTCGATGACCGATGCCCTGGGGAGGACCTGGACCTACGTCTACGATGAACTCGGCCGGCTGGTCGAGACGACCGACCCGCTGGGGCGTGTCAACCTCAATGAGTACGACTTTGCCGGCCGGCTGATCCGCACGACGCGCAACTATGACCCCGAAGAGGATCAGAACGGGGACAACGAGTACAACATCATCACCGAGTATACCTACGACGAGGTCGGCCACCAGGTGGCCGTCACCGACACCTATGGGAGGATCACACACTACGAGTACGACGATGCAGCCCGATTGATCCGGACGACGGATCCCGCGGGCAACGAGACCTTCAACGCCTATGACGAAACAGGGAATTTGATCGCCGCCGCCGACGCGCTCGGCCGGACGACCACCTTCAGTTACGACGAGCTGAACCGCCTGATCGGCATGACAGATCCGCTCGGAAACACGACCACCAGTGAATACAACCCGGACGGCACGCTCGCCAGCCGAACGGACGCTCTGGGCCAGACCACGACCTATACCTACGATGACCTGAAGCGCTTGGTTGCCGTCACGGATCCCCTCGGGAATTCCACGACGACGACCTACGATGAAGCCGGCAATGTCCTCGGTACGACCGACGCCCTCGGCCGCACCCTCACCTACGAATACGACGCTCTGAACCGGTTGATCCGCCAGACGGATCCACTGGGCGGCGTGACAGAGCACTTCTACGACGAGGTCGGCAACCGCCTCCAGACCATCGACCCGAATGGGAACCCCACGACCTACACCTACGATGCCCTGAACCGCCAGGTCTCCGTCACCGACGCGTTGGGGAACACGACCACCTACCGCTACGATTCGGTGGGCAACCGCACCCGGGTCACCGATGCCAACGGCCACCGAACATCCTTCTATTACGATCACCTGGACCGGTTAGTCGAAACCTCAGACCATCTGAACAACTTCTCCGAAGTCAGCTACGACGCCGTGGGCAACGTCACGAGCCGTTGGGACGCCAACGGCAACGTTACATCCTTCAGCTACGACATCCTCAACCGGCTCGTCCAACAGATAGATGCGCTGGGCGGTGGGACGAGTTTCGCTTACGACGCCGTCGGCAACCTTGTAAGCGAGACCGACGGCAATGGAAACACGTCGGACACGTCCTATGACGAGCTGAATCGGGCGGTCTTCTTCACCGATCCCAACGGCAATACAACGACCACGGCCTACGACCCGCTCGGCAATGCCCTCGTCGTAACCGACGCATTGGGCAACACCACCCGCTTCGCCTATGACGCCCTCAACCGTCAGGTGGCGGCTACCGACCCCCTGGGCAACACGACCGAGTACGGCTACGACGCCGTCGGCAATCGAGTCTCGATGACCGACGCCAATGGAATGGCGACGCGCTACGAGTACGACGAGCTGAATCGGTTGAGCGCGGTGGTCGAGAACTTCCAGGGCGGTGCTGATTCCGACCCTGAGACCAACGTCCGAACGAATTACACCTACGACGCCGCCGGAAACCAGTTGACGATCGAAGACGCCAACGGTCATGTCACCACGTTCGTCTACGATGATGTTAACCGGCTAACTCGCGAAACCGATGCCATCGGGAACACCACCGAGTACGCCTACGACGGCGTGGGAAACCGCATCTCCCTGACGGACGCCGAGGGCTTCACTACGACCTACGACTACGATGAGGTCAACCGACTTACGGCTATCGACTACTCCGACCCCGACGCGGACGCGAGCTTCACCTACGACGCCGCCGGTAACAGGGTGGCGATGACCGACGGCGTCGGGTCGACGACGTGGATCTGTGACCCGGTTGAGGGCGTCATTGATCCACGTCTTCACCTACGACGCCGCCGGTAACAGGGTGGCGATGACCGACGGCGTCGGGTCGACGACGTGGATCTATGACGCCCTCAACCGGGTCACAGAGATCACCGACCCCTTCGGGGGGACGGTAGGCTACGGCTACGACCCCGTCGGGCACCGCACCAGCTTGGGCTACCCCGACGGGAAGGTCGTCGACTACACCTATGATGACGCGGG
>MGOM01000110.1:0-300 GCA_001797105.1 Chloroflexi bacterium RBG_19FT_COMBO_62_14 | reverse complement strand
GGAGACGGTGTTTCTCCCCAACGACGTGGTTTCATTCTACAGCTACGACGAGGCCGGGCAGCTGACGAATCTGACCCATGAGGCGGAGTCGATGGTCGTCTCCTCTTTTGAGTACTCCTACGATGGCGTCGGGAACCGGGTCCAGGTCGTGGAGAACATGCGTTCGCCGGGCCCGATTCACGAGTATCAAGTCTTCTTGCCGCTGCTGATGAATGGGGCCGAAGGGGGAAGCTCCGGGTTGGGCAGCGTCGAGGCGACTTCCACCCTGCCCTCTGTGACGGCGGAGGCGCCTTCGTCCAC
>MGOM01000109.1:1483-6660 GCA_001797105.1 Chloroflexi bacterium RBG_19FT_COMBO_62_14 | reverse complement strand
ACGACGCTCTCCCCGGCTTCACCAACGGCATCCATGGATTGCCGATGCTCTCCAGCGGGGTACGCCTGTGGGCCAACGTCCTCGGGCGGCCGGCCTCCTTCGGCTGTATCATCCTCGATCTACAAGCGGCAGAAAATCTCTACAACTGGGCGGAGGATGGGGTGATCGTTGAGATTAGAAGGGAATAGCGGTCAGCTTTCGGCGATCAGCGGTCAGCGAGCAGCGATCAGCTATCAGCGGTCAGCGAACAACGATCAGTATTGAGCAGTGAGCATTAAGCAAAAGGCGGCCATTAATCAGCCTGAGACACCTGCTGACTACTGACCGCTCTTGGCTTATTGCTTATTGCTTATTGCTTATTGCTTGTTGCTTGTTGCTTGCGGCTTGAAACCCAGCGATCCTCGAGCTAGAACAGTCCCAGTACCCGCCCCGTCTCAAGATCGACGTCGACGTCGTAGAACACCGGCCGCGTGGGGAGGCCGGGCATGGTCCGCATCTCGCCCAGCAGCGGATAAAGGAACCCAGCGCCGACGGAAGCCCGAATGTCTCGAATAGGGATCCGGTAGCCCTTCGGCACGCCCTTTAGGGCCGGGTCGTGGCTCAGGCTGAGGTGGGTCTTGGCCATGTTCATCGGGAGCTTGTCGAAGCCGAGACGGGTGTACAACTTGATCTTCGCTTCGGCTTCCGGTAGGTAGTCCACCCCGTCCGCCCCATAGATCTCCCGGCAGATGGTCTCGATCTTCTCTTTGATCGAGATGTCCAGCGGATACAGGAACTTGAAGTTGCTCGGCTTCTCGGCTGCGGCCACCACTGCCTCGCCTAGCCTGGTCGCGCCGGCGCCGCCATCGGCCCAATGCGTGCAGACAACCGAGTCTTCGGCGCCCGCCTCGAGAGCCGCGGCGCGGACGAGCTCGACCTCCGCTTTGGTGTCGGTGGCGAACGAGTTGACGGCTACGACGACCGGTATCCCGAAGCGTAACGCATTGGCGATGTGATGCTTCATATTCGGCAAGCCGGCCCGAAGCAGTTCCAGGTTCTCGTCGGTGTAGTCCGAGTGCAGGGGCATCCCGGCCACCACCTTTGGCCCGCCCCCGTGCATCTTGAGCGCGCGCACCGTGGCCACCAATACGACGACGTTGGGGATCAGGCCGGAGGCGCGGCACTTGACGTCGAAGAACTTCTCCATGCCGATGTCGGCGCCGAAGCCGGACTCGGTGACCACGTAGTCGGCCAGCTTGAGCGCGATCCGATCGGCGATGATCGAGCTGTTGCCGTGGGCGATATTAGCGAACGGCCCGGCGTGGACGAAGACCGGAGTGCCTTCCAGCGTCTGCATCAAGTTAGGCTTGATGGCGTCCTTCATCAAGACCGTCATCGCCCCGGCGGCCCCGATGTCCTCGGCGGTGACCGCCTCACCTGCCTTGCTCGTCCCGATCACGATCCGGCCGAGGCGCTCACGCATGTCCGCCAGGTCGGTGGTCAACGCCAGGATGGCCATGATCTCGCTGGCGACGGTGATGTCGAACCCCGTCTGGCGCGTGAGGCCCTTCTCCTCCGGCCCCTGACCGATGGTGATCGACCGCAGGAACCGGTCGTTGGTGTCGACGACCCGCCTCCAAGTCAGGCTGTCGGGGTCGATGTCGAGCCGGGCGAACCGGCTGCGCTCTTTCGGCGTGAGTTCATTAGGATCCGTCTTGGCGATCCCGAGCTTCTTCAGGCGTCGCAGCATCGACGGAGAGAAGCTGCGCTTCCCCTGCTTGTCGGCGGGGCACAGGCGATCGAACATCTTCTCGTCACTCTGCTGGCCCTCGTGGAATATGCGCGCGTCGATCGCCGCTGCAAGCAGGTTGTTGGCGGCTGTGATGGCATGAATGTCTCCGGTCAGGTGAAGGTTGAAGTCCTCCATAGGTATGACCTGACTGTAGCCGCCTCCGGCCGCACCGCCCTTGATCCCAAATGTCGGTCCCTGACTCGGCTGCCGGATGCAGGTGAAGACGCGCTTGCCGAGGCGAGCGCCGAGGGCCTGGCTAAGCCCGACCATCGTCGTGCTCTTCCCCTCACCAAGCGGGGTCGGGGTGATGGCCGTCACGTCAATGTACTTGCCGTCGGGGACGTCTGCCAGCCGCTGCAGGACTTCCAGACGCACCTTGGCCTTGTAGTCACCATACAGCTCAAGCTCACCCGGGAGCAAGCCGAGCTCTTCGGCCACGACCGAGATCGGTTTGAGCTTTGCTGCCTGGGCGATCTCGATGTCCGAAGGGACCGGACGGAGTGTCTTCAACGGTGTCGGGGTGAACTGACGGGTGGCTGGTGTTGCCATGGGTTAGGTCTCCTCTCAATGGTCCCGCGATTCGATGACCTCCGTGGCTGGAGGCCATGCATCAGTTTGAGCTAAACCCGGCCGACGGCGCAAGCGACGACTCTCCCCATCTCGCGGGCAATCCGTCACCAGGGATTGGATGCCAGAATGGCGGCTCTTGGCCTGGGCCAGCGGCCTCCCGGCCTTCACCATCCGAGCCACCTCGTCGGCTTGACCTCGATCAACTGGTCGTACTCGTCTTTCGGATCGATCCCCCAATCGTATTTCTTGTGGAATGCCCGAGTAACCTCAGGCGGCCATGGTTCCGTGAGCGCACGGGCGAGGCCCTCACAGATGACCGGCTTCGACCCGTCTTGAAGCGCCAGCGAAACCCGCGGCTCAACTCCGATATTTCTGGCCTTGATGCTCCTGGATTCCACGCACAGGTAAAGCCGACCTCGACGCCAGACAAACCACAAGGGAATGAGGTGTGGCCGGCCATCAGGCCGAGTCGTCGCCAGCCAGATGTTCGGTTCCTCGTGCAGCCTCTTCAGTGCCGAGGCCGAGGGTTTTGCGACGGGCACGCCGACTCCTCCGCGGGCGGGGATCCAACCTATCGATCTGAGGACCCCGCGGCTAGACCTCCATCCGGCCGAAATCCTCCGGCGCCAGGCCCGGAACGCTGCGTCCAGAGAGTGACACGATTACCCCGAGCGCCGCCGCCACGGCGGCTCCCAGAAAACCGTAGTGGACGGCATTGAAGAGCCCCGACCCGGCCGTGGTCGATCCTGAGCGCGCCAAGATCGAGGTAAAGATCGCCCCGGCGAGACCGATCCCCAGCATCATCCCAACATTGCGAGCCGTGGCCAAGATACCTGCCGCGATCCCTTGCCGTTCGTGAGGGGCGGAGCCCATCAGGGCGCTATTGTTGGGCGAAGTGAAGATCCCTACACCGAGGCCTGCCACGCCGAGGAACACAACGACTTGACGGATCGAAGATGTCGGCCCAAGCCCGGCCAGGAGCAACAACCCGGCGCCGAGAGCGGCCAACCCCAGCGTCGATGGCAAACGCGTTCCGATCCGATCCGATAGCGTACCACTCAATGGAGCGACCACAGCCATGACGAGCGGCTGGGCCGTTAGGATCAACCCTGCCTGGGCCGGCGAAAACCCGCGCCCGTCGATCAGGTAGAAAGGCATGAGAAATAGGACACTGTACACGCACATGTAATTGAAGACGGCGGTGAGCGTCGCCACAGAGAAGTTCTGGCTGCGAAACAATCTCAAATCCAGCATTGGACTGCGTACACTCATCTCGTGACGCGTGAAAATCGTCAGCAGGACGAGCGCCAGCACCATCAGTCCCAATACAGGCGCCGAGGTCCACCCCCAGGCGTGACCTTGGTTCAGCCCGAGGAGCAGCGCGATCAGTCCGGCCAGAAAGAGGAATGCCCCGCGTACATCGAAGGACTCATCCGCCTCCCGGCGCTGGTCGCTGGGAATATAGAGGTAGCTCAAGAGCATCGCCAGCCCGCCGACCGGTACGTTGATGTAGAAGACTGCCCGCCATCCGAACGCGTCGGCCAGCCAGCCGCCTACCGACGGACCGGCCGTGAGCCCGAGGTAGGTCATCGTCGCTTGAAGACCCAGCGCCTGCCCGCGCTGTTCGGAGGGGAAGTTCTTGGTCAGGATAGCAGGTGAGTTGGCAAAGAGCATCGCCGCGCCGAGCGCTTGAATGCCTCGCGTGACGATGAGCGAGACGGCCGAAGGCGCCTGCCCGTTCAAGGTGGAGGCCAGGATGAAAATGGCGAAACCGGTGAGGTAGACCTTCTTGTGGCCGCGCAGGTCCCCCAGCCTCCCGACGCTCAGGAGCAGCCCGCTCACGATCAGCAGGTAGACGGTCACGACCCACTCGATCGTGGCTACGTCGGAGCCAAACGCTTGATTGAGGACGGGCAAGACGGTGTTGACGACCGATCCATCGAGCGCCGACATGAACGTGCCCATGCCGACCGAGATGAGCACCCACCATTTGCGGTCGACGCCAGCCAACCGCACTCTCATGAGGCGAGAAACGGGCTAGGCGCTTCGCTCAGCGGGGTGCTGGCATGGGTTGACCCATTGAGCGCCAGGGCAGTGTTCGAGGGGATTGGCTGTCCTGCGAGGCGTGTGCGCCCGCATCGGAGACTCGACATCAGACTTCCTTGACGCACAGAGCGGATCCGACCTGACGGAATCCCCGGACTGCTCGAGTGGACCGAGCTGCAGGCTTCCTACCCGAACGTCTCGGCCAGCCTGGGGCCCGCCGCCACGATCTCCGGAGACACAGCCGCCTCGAACTTCTTGAAGTTGTCGACGAACCGGGCGGCAAGTTGGCGGTACTTGTCCATGTAGGCCTCACGGCTCGCCCAGGCGCCGGCAGGGTTCAGCACATCCGCTGGAACGCCTTCGCAGGTCACGGGGACTTCGAAGCCGAACAACGGATCAGTCGTAGTCTCCACACCGTCCAAGCGCCCGGAGAGGGCGGCTTCGAGCAGGGCGCGTGTGTAGGCAATGCTGATGCGCTTGCCGATGCCGTAGCTCCCACCGATCCATCCGGTATTCACCAGCCAAGCCTTGGCGCCGTAGCGCAACATCTTGTTCTTGAGAAGCCCGGCATACGTGTTCGGATGATGAACCATGAAGGGCGCCCCGAAACATGTACTGAAGGTGATCTCCGGCTCTTCGCGCAGGCCGATCTCGGTCCCTCCAACTTTGGCGGTGTAGCCCGAAATGAAGAGGTACAACGCCTGGTCCGGTGTGAGCCGGGCGATCGGAGGCATGACGCCCGAAGCGTCGCAGGTGAGCAAGATGATGTTCTTCGGATGACCGGCCTGTT
>MGOM01000109.1:0-1405 GCA_001797105.1 Chloroflexi bacterium RBG_19FT_COMBO_62_14 | reverse complement strand
CGATCTGTCGCGTGGCCGGATCGAAGATGACATTCTCGAGGAGGGTCCCGAAGCGCCGGGTGCAGGCGTAGATCTGCGGCTCGGCCGTCGGCGAAAGCTGGATCACCTTGGCGTAGCATCCGCCTTCGAAGTTGAAGACGCCATCGTCGCTCCAGCCGTGTTCGTCGTCCCCGATCAAACGCCGCTTGGGGTCGGCCGAGAGCGTCGTCTTTCCGGTGCCGGAAAGGCCGAAGAAGACCGCCACGTCGCCGTCAACTCCCACATTGGCCGAGCAATGCATGGGCATGACTCCCTGCAGCGGGAGGAGATAGTTCATGATGGTGAAGATCGACTTCTTGATCTCTCCGGCGTAGGCGGTGTCGCCGATGATGCACAACTTCTGGTCGAAATTGAGGACGATGAAGGTGCTTGTGACAGTACTGTCAATCTGCTGCATCCCCTTGAAGGACGGCACACACAAAACGGTGAAATCCGGGATGTGGCGACGATAGGCTTCTAGAGTCTCTGGGAGGAGAAACATATTGCGGGCAAAGACGCTATGCCAGGCGTACTCGGTGACGATCCGCACGGGCATCTTGAACTCATCCGCCGCACCAACATGACAATCCTGGACGAATAGGTCCCGACCCTGCACGAATCCCTGCAAGCGGGCAAAGAGCTCGTTGAAACGGTCGGGGCTGAACGGCCGGTTGTATTCCCCCCACCAGACGTGGTCCGATGTGCTGCCTTCGCGGACGATGGACTTGTCCGCCGCGGCGCGGGCGGTGTGCGCGCCGGTGTTGACCACAAGTGGACCTTCCCGGGTGATCCTGCCCTCGCCTCGGAACACGGCTTCCTCGTACAGGGCCTCGGTGGGCAGATTCCAGTACACTTTGCGCAAGTTGGTCAGACCCAAGTTCTGCAGTCCGAAGTCACTCTTGTAGAGTTTGGCCTCGCCTTCGGCCGGCGTGCGAATACCGAGGAGGTTGTTCACAACCAGTCCCGCACCAGCCGGCGGTCCCCGATGTAGATCTCATTCGGGGAACTCGGGTCAACGGCCCATTTCATTCGGGCCGTCCCCTCCGTGATGTTCTTGATCGAACCGGCGAAGCTCAGCCGCAAATGTCCCTCCGCCCCAAACTCCAACCCAGGGATCGTGACCACCAGGGCCTTCTTGAGCAGGAACTCGGAGAGCTCGACCGAGTTGGCGGTGTAGGCGCGGAAGTCGGCCATGCAATAGAAGGTCCCTTCCGGTCGGCAGGTCCGCACGCCATTGAACCCGGCCATCTCCTGCATGATCACATCCCGGTTATTTTGGATCGTCAGACAGAGGTTATCAACCACGCTCTGCAGCCCAAGCAAGGCCCCCTCGGCGGCCGCCTGGGTCACGACCGATGGCCCCGAGGTGGTTTGAGACTGAACATTG
>MGOM01000108.1:6750-9133 GCA_001797105.1 Chloroflexi bacterium RBG_19FT_COMBO_62_14 | reverse complement strand
CTTGCCCCGCAAGATGGTCATCACCGGCCAACCCTTGAACGTGTGGCCTTCGGCGATCGACCAGCCGGATCGGGTGAACAGGTGCTTTTTCTCCAGCGTTACTTGCTTGTCCAGGTCGACCACGACGATGTCTGCATCCGACCCGACCTGGAGCGCGCCCTTCTTGGGATACAGACCGAAGATCTTGGCGGGATTCTCACAGCACACTTCGACCATGCGTTCGAAGCTGATGCGGCCCTTGTTCACACCTTCGCTCAGCATGACGGGCGTCAGCAGGCCGACGCGGGAAGTGAATCCGGTGCGGAGCTTCCAGATGCTCTCGTTGTACATGGTCTCGCGGGTCGGCGGATCCCAGGCGATGACGTGGTCGGAGCCGACGGCGTCGATGACCCCACTTGCCAGCGCTTCCCAGATCCTCTCGATGTGGTCGCGGCGGCGAAGCGGGACGTTGATCCGCCAGCCGTTTTCGGGTGTCAGGTAAAGCCAGGCCGGGCCGGTCTGGGCGTAGACCTTGACGCCTTCGCCGCGGAGCTTGAGGATCTCCTGGTACGTCAAGCTGGTTGTGGCGTGCTGGATGTAGAGTGGGCAGCCGGTGATCTTGGCCAGGTAGCCATACGAGCGGACGTGATGGGCCTCCGCAAAATCGGGTGACCGATCGGTCCAGGCTCCGACGTCGGTGCGGCCGGCCTCGATCAGTCGCTTCTCGAAGATGCGGCCAATCTGCCAGTTCTCCATGTGGGCGGACATGATCGCCGGCGGTCCGATCTGGGCGGTCCTCTCCATGGCGAGGTAGACCGTGCCGTCGTCAAAGCCGTGCCCCAGACCGGCGCGACGGCCGCCCCAATACTTGTCCAGCTCCGGCCGCATCGATTGAAGGTACAGTTTGTGGGAGGTGACCCCCCACTTTTCAGCGTAGAGGGGGATCTCTTCCGCCTGGGCGTCCGTCTCCAGCATGAACGTCAAGAAGACGTCTACGGCCGAGACGCGATTGACGATCTCGATCGCCCCGTCGATCACCTGGCTGAACGGCACCACGTGCTCGGGTTGAACGAATTCTTGGAAAGGTTCTGCGCCGAGGCGCGTGCTCGGGGCGTGCACCCCCCACGTGGTCACACCGACCGAGGCCGCTTCCCAGCTCTCGCTCGTCATGTCCTTTTCAAAGGGGACATAGCATCCGGGGTGAGCCTCGGTGTCGACCAGGCCGGGCAACACGTGCTTGCCTTTGACGTCGATGACCTGCCGGGCTTCGGGCATGAACGGACCCGTCCCAACGGCGACGATCTTCCCGTCTTGGACAGCGATCTCTAACCCGCGGCGAACGCCGGCTGAAGTCACAACTCGGCCACCGACGATCTTCAAGTCAACGATTGCAGGATCGGACATTGGACTCCTCCATGGTCAAGGGCTCCCGGCCCGTGAGAGGGAACTAGGATGAGGCGTCGGCCGACGCTTCCCACCCCATGTTGATCGAGATGGCCTCAGCCTCCTCCCGCACCGCCTGAATGAGGCCGTCCCGGTTGTCTTCGTCGAAATGCTGCAGCAACCCCGCAATACTGATGGCGCCGATGACCTGCCCCGTGTGGTCTCGAATGGGGGCGCCGACCGCAGCCACGCTCTCGATAACATCCTCAACGCTGTAGGTGTACCCCTGCCGGCGGGTCTGGTGGATGTCCTGCCGGATTTGGTCGGGTTGTGTGAGGGAGTACGCCGTAAAGCGGGGGAATGCCCGTCTTTTGAGGTAAGCCTCGGTTTGCTCGTCGGACATGAAGGCGAGCAGGACGCGCGGTGCGCCACCACAGTTGAGGGGCAGCCGGCCGCCGACATCGAGCGCCAGAACCCGCACCTGCTGAGCTCCTTCGACGCGGTCGATGCATAGCGCCTCGTCGCCATCCATGACGCACAGGTAGGAGGTCTCCGAAGTCCGGCGCATCAACCGCCTTAAGGAGAGCTCGCTCTGCCTGCGGAGGTTCATACCCTGCTGAACAAGCGAGCCGAGCTTGAAGAGCATCAGGCCGAGGCGGTACTTGCCGTTGGATTCGATGTGTTCGATGAAGCCTTGTCGTTGAAGCGTGCTGAGAAGTCGGTGGGTGGTGCTCGGGCTGAGCTCGAGCCGCCGCCCCAGGTCGCTCAGGCTGAGCTCGAGCTCGTCCGAGGAGTAGGCCTGGAGGATCTTCAGGGCGCGTTCTACGCTGCGGACGCCGACAGCACCCACGGCCGTTCGTTTGGAGTTGGGATAGGTCGACGTGGCCACGATACCGAAGGGTTTTCCGTGCTACGGAAGTGTATTTCGTTCTACGGAAAATTCCGTGTTCAGTATAGAGGCATTTCCGGCCCGGGTCAACCCCATAGGCGGGGAGGGTGGATCCCAGCCCGGGGCGTTCCT
>MGOM01000108.1:0-6721 GCA_001797105.1 Chloroflexi bacterium RBG_19FT_COMBO_62_14 | reverse complement strand
GGACGGCCCCCCCTATCCCCCCACACAGCCGCATGTCCCCTGCGCAAATGGCCGGTGATGGGCCCTTCTAGCCGAGCGGGACCTCGGCCATCCCTTCTTGTACGCTGCCTTCCAGGATTGCGACAGGCGGATTGAACAAAGCTCGCCAAGCGGCTGGCGAAGTCTTGCTCCAAGCGGGGCGGCGGATAGGGCGGGCTTGCGGCTCCCAAATGAGGAATGTCGGATGGGTACATGCAAGCGTGACCGGGATGCCCTCAATCACGCCCACCCGATTGACTCCGAAGGGAAACCACCTTATAGTGATGAAGGCCTTCCGTTCTATGAAAGGTATTTCCATTAGACGGAAAGCCGTGTTGTCTCACCGCAGGGGGGTCGAACCACCGCCACTCAACCCGGGTCAAGCCAGCCGGTCGCTCCGGAGAGCTGTATGAACGCGACTGCAGCCTCGACGGTATCTCAACGTGAGGGAAAAGAGTACGTCCGTACTTTTCTCTTCTCGATGAAGATCGACTCGCCGCTGGCGAAGATGCACATCGTCTCCAAAGTCGTCAGCATCCTTCTGGTTTCCCTGATTGTCGTCAAGTTGATGGATATGCAGCGGCCCGACCCCGTGGGCGTCGTGGTCCTGGCCGGGCTCGGCTTGTTTTCACTCTACCTGGGCGGCGTGATCGCCTGGCTCTTTCGCTCATACCTGGTGGTGTTGTTCCCGATGTTGGGGACGCTCATCGTCACCTGGCTTGTTTTCAATCCCGATCCGGGAACGCGAGTCTTTTTCCAACTCCCGCTGTATGCCGGTTCGGTCCAGCTCCAGCTCTCGGTCGGTCTGGTTGTGTTCGTCGCAGCCCCACTGATTTACTTTCGGTTCACGCGAAGGATCTTCTGGGGTCTGGTGGCGGGGACGGCCCTGGTCATCCTGCTCAACCGCGTGGATCTCAATCCCAGCCTCCGGCTGGCCGAGTTTCGCCTCTTCCAGCCGATCTCACTGGTCATCTCCGACAAGAACGTCGTTGTGGCCGTCACCAAAGTGTTCGGCTACGCGACGATGGTGTTCGGTTCATTGACGCTCGTCATGACAACCCGGGACGCCGAGGTCGCCGGCACGCTGAGGCAGACGCGGATACCCTACGCTGTCAGTTTCTTCGCCTCGGTGATGCTGCGCAGCCTGAGTATGGCGGTTCTGGACTACGGGACGATCCGGCAGGCACAGGTCGCCCGCGGCGTTGATCTCCAGGACAAGAGCATCTTCGCCAAGCTCCTGGACCTGGCGCGCATCTCGGTGCCGCTGATCGTCACGATGATCCGGCGATCGACCGAAGTCGCCGACGCCGTGATGGCGCGTGGGATGACTTCGCTGTCGGCCAACCCCGTGACGTTTCGCGAGACCCGGCCGCTCAACACGTTCGACGTGCTGGTTATGCTCCTTTTCGTCGCGCTGACCGTCGTCGTGTACGCGTTTAGCTTCAACCTGACCCACTTGTTGGGCGTCGTGCCCTGGGCCTGAAACAAGAGGCCTTGCCTCGCATGAATGCTGTTGAAATCGGCGATTTGTACTGGCGCTACCCGGCCTTCGTCGGGAGTGAGAATCCTTGGGCGCTGCGCGGCGTCGATCTGGAAGTCGAGCAAGGCGAGGTATTCGGCATCACCGGACCCTCCGGGGCAGGCAAGACGACGCTGTGTAAGGCCATCCTGGGGCTCATCCCGCATTCGGTGAAGATCCCATTCCGCCAGATCAACCACCATGTGCAGGGTCGCGTCCGCGTGCTGGGTGAGACCGTAACCGAGATTGACATAGGGGCGAACCCCGACCCGCAGAGCGGGGAACCCCTCGGCGTGGTCACCGGCAGAGGCATGATGCCGCCCCAGGTGGGCATGGTCTTTCAGGATCCGGAAAACCAGTTTCTCAAGATGAGCCTGCTGCACGAGGTGTCGTTCGGCCTGCAGCTACTCGGGCTGGCGGAAGATGAGATAGAACGGCGGGTCGAAGAGGCGCTCGACATGGTCGGGTTGGGAAACCTGTGGCCGATCGCCGAGTACCTTCACCCGGCGGATCTTTCCGGCGGCCAGAAGCAGCGGGTCGCCATCGCGACGTTCCTGGCCATGCGCCCCGAACTCCTGATCCTCGACGAGCCGACCAGCGACCTCGATCCGCAAGGCAAGCGCGAGGTCATCGCCACCACCAATCGCCTGAAGGAGATGCACAACCTCACCCTCATACTGGTTGAACATGATCCGGACGTCCTGGCCTCTTTCTGCAACCGCATCGCTTTGGTCTACGACGGGAAGGTGGAGCTCGTGGCCGAACCGCAGGCGTTCTATACGAACATGGATGTGCTGACCAGGCGGGGAGTGTACACATTCGAGGTCTCGCGGATCGCCTACGGCGCACGCCAACGCTTCGACGGCCCGGTTCCCATCACCGTCGAGCAGGCCAAACATGCCCTGCCCAGGGATGTCAATCCAAAGATCGCGTCCCCGCCGCTTGGCGACACCGAAGTCCTCATCGACGTCGAAGACCTGTGGTATCGCTATGACGACGGGACGGTGGCGCTGAGGGGCGCCGACCTCAGACTCCGCCGGGGTGAGTTCATGGCGCTGCTGGGAAACAACGGCAGCGGCAAGACCACGATGGCCAAAGTCCTCAACGGCCTGCACTCCCCGTGGAAGGGCGGTGTTCACATCTTGGGCGACGACATTAACGCGCCCGGGGTGAGAGCCCAACTGCCCCGTCACGTCGGTTACGTGTTCCAGAACCCCGACCACCAGATCTTCACCCGGCGCGTCTATGACGAGGTCGCCTACGGGCTTCGTAACATGGACATGAAGGGCGAAGATCTCGAGGCGGCGGTCGTCGAGGCGCTGGAGGCAGTCGATCTGCTTGAGAAGAAGGACGAGGATCCTCTCTTCCTGGGTAAAGGCCAACGACAGCGGCTGGCCGTCGCCTCGATTCTCGCTATGAAGCCTGAGATAATCGTCGTCGATGAGCCGACCACCGGCCAAGATTTCCGCATGGTGGCCAGCATCATCCGGCTGCTGCGCGATCTGCACGAGGCCGGGCGCACGATCTTGATCATCACCCATGACATGACCTTGGTGGCTGACTGCTGCAAGCAGGCGACCGTCATGCTGGACGGCAAGACCTTCTTCTCCGGAACGCCCCGCGAGCTCTTCTCCAACCCGGAAGTGATCCAGGCGACGCGCCTGCGAGTGCCGCAGGCCATCGCCACGAGCTGTGCCATTCGAGACGAGCAAGAAGACTTCCCCCTCTTGTTGAATGTCGAGGAATGGCTGACCGCACTAGCTGAGCCAGTCAAGGAGAGGCCCCGCCCGCTTCAGTGACGCATCACGAGAGAACGGCGGGCCATCGACCCTCGGGTGGGTCTGAAAGGAGGAGGTGGCAGGAGAACCCAACTTCCCCCGCGATCGAGGTCCGGGCTCATTGTACGTATTCGCATATTGTCTAGATTAAGTGAAAGGAAGGACTCCTCATGGACGCTTCGAATCGGGCCGGGGAATACGGCCTGCGCTGGAATCCGAACCCGCCCGTCACGGTCGCCAGCCTGGTGACCGTCGCGCTGGCCGCCGGCGTTTACACCATCCTGTCATGGCTGGGCGTCATCGGGCTGCCGATGGGCATCGTCGGCGTGTCTTCGCTGTTTGTCGCCATCGGCTTTGGGATTCCCTTCGTCATGTGGTTTGGCGCGTGGGGCCTGCTCATTGGCTACATCGGCAGTTTCGTCGGTGCCGGCCTACTCGCCGGCCTGCCTGTGCTGGTGGCTTTGCCGTTCGCGCTGGTTGATATCATCCAGTTCGGCGTGCCGTTGCTGGCATACCGCCTGCTTGCCCAGCGCTTCGGCGTGCACCCGCTGGGGAAGGACGTGTACACCGGAAAGGGCCTCTTGTTCTTCTTCATCTTCGGCGGTCTGATCCCCAACGCCCTGGGGGCGCTCTACGGGATCACGATCCTGATGACTGTCGGTTTCGTCCCGCCGGATGCATGGGGCATCGCCGTCGTCGGCTGGTGGATCGGGAACTTGGTCGTCAGCCTGATCGTGGCGCCGATCCTGCTCCGCGTCGTGACGCCCATCATCGAGCGCTACGGCCTTGCCACACATGGCTGCATCACCTGAGCGCTGATCCGTGCGCTGGGCCGGCCACGTCCGTCAGGATCGCATGCGACGTGGCCGCCCTCCGCGCATGCCTGCTCACCTCCTCAACCTCTTTGACGCGCATTTCCGCTGCGTAGAAGGGTTCCAGTCAACGATGGATAAGCACGAGATCCAGCGGTACAAGCAGGCCGACCATGACTATCTGTGTGCGACGGCTCCCGGCGAGAAGGACATCGTCGTTGAATCGTCGCACGGTTGTACGATCCGCGCCGCCGACGGCCGCGAGTTCCTGGATCTGATCGCCGGGATCGCCGTGTGCAATGTGGGCCACTGCAACCCCGAAGTGGCAGCGGCCGTCAAGGAGCAGGTCGACAAAGCCCTGCACACGATGGTCTACGGCAAGTTCGTAGTGCCCATCCAGGTCGAGGTCGGCGAGCTGCTGGCTGAAATCACCCCCGCGCCGCTTCGAACGACGTTCCTGACGAACAGCGGCACCGAGGCGATCGAAGGCGCCCTCAAGCTGGCGCGCAAATATACCGGCCGCAGCCGGCTCATCAGCACCGAGCGCGGTTTTCACGGCCGCACCTTCGGCGCTCTGTCCGTCACCTGGCGTGAAATCTACCGCAAGCCGTTCGAGCCTCTGTTGCCGGACGTCCATTTCATTCCCTTCAACGATCTTGAGGCCGCGCGGTCCGCCATCACCGACGAAGTCGCCGCCATCATCTTGGAGCCGATCCAGGGCGAGGGCGGGGTGCGCGTGCCCGACGACGATTACCTGCCCGGGCTACGCAAGATCTGCGATGACGTCGGGGCGTTGATGATCCTGGACGAGGTCCAGACCGGTTTCGCGCGCACCGGCGAGTGGTTCGCCTGCGACCTATGGAATGTCGTGCCGGACGTGATCTGCATGGCCAAGGCGATGGGCGGGGGTCTACCGCTGGGAGGTTTCATCAGCCGCCCGGAGGTGATGGCGACCTTCAGCGATCCGCCGCTGTCCCACCTGACGACCTTTGGGGGGAATGCCGTCTCGTGCGCGGCAGCCAAGGCGGCGATCCAGTTCATGCTGCGTGAGGACCTTCCGGCGAAGGCGCGCCTGCGCGGCCGGGAGTTCATGGACGGCTTGCGCGAGATCCAGGGCCGCCACACGATCATCAAGGACGTGCGCGGTCGAGGCCTGCTCATCGGGCTCGAGCTCGCCAACCAGCAGGTGACCGAGCGGTTTGTCGATCACGCCTACGATCAGGGGGTCATCATGGGCTGGACGATCAATGCCGAGGCCGTCGTGCGCCTAGCCCCGCCGCTTGTGATCACGCAGGGGCAAATCGAGGAGGCGCTCCAGATCCTTGAAGAGTCGGTCGCCGCGGCTGAGGCGGGCTAGGGGCCGGCCGCATGCCGAGTCCGGGGACGAAGTGATGGACATCCTCGTCAAGAGCGTCGCCATCCTCGATCCGAAGCGAGACGGGATAACGGCGAACCAATCCATCTCCATCCACGGCAATAGGATCAAGAACGTCAGCCGCGATCCCCTCGAGCCGGAGCCGGGTCTCGAGACAAAGGTGATCGACGGGAACGGTTTGCTGGCGATACCCGGCCTGATCAACGCCCATGCCCACTCGCCGGAGAATTTCCTCAAAGGGCGTTCGGAGCGGCTGCCGCTGGAGCTGTGGCTGTTTGACCTGTCTTGGCCGCCGTTCACCTTCAGCGAGCGCGAAATCTACCTGGCCTGCCAGGTCGGGGCGATCGACATGCTGCGGAGCGGCACGACGGCGGTCGTCGATCATTTCTGGGTCAACGGCGTCATGTCCGGGGCCGCCCTGGACGCCGCCATGAGCGCCTACCGCGACATCGGACTGCGGGCGGGCATTGCCCCGCTAGTCGATGACGACGACAAGATCAAGCGACTGCTTATCGAGCGCGAGCCGATCTTGGCGGACGCTGGCGTGGTGAGTGTGCCGGCTGTCACCGCCGCCGAGTATCTAGACGTGTTGGCGGCCTTCTTCGAGAAGTGGCATGGGGCAGAAGATGGCCGCCTGCGCTGCCTGGCCGGCCCGGACGGGGCGCAGTGGTGCTCGTTGGATCTGATGCGGGGCGCCATGGACATCGCCCGGCAACACCAGAGCGGGTTCCACATGCACGTCAACGAGACCAAGCTGCAAGCGTTGACGTGCGAAAAGTTCTTCGGCAAGTCCACCGTCGCCTTTCTGGATGACAACGACCTGCTTCACGAGAACACCTCGCTCGCCCACTGCGTGTGGATATCCGATGACGACATCGAGCGCATCGCCCGATCGGGCGCAACGGTCGTGCACAATTCCGTGTGCAACCTCAAGCTGGGGAGCGGTTTCGCCCCGATCCTCGATCTGCACAAACACGGCGCTCACGTCGCCCTGGCGGCCGACGGCGCCGCCAGCAACGACAACCAGAACATGTTCGATGTGATGAAGGTCACCGGACTGATGCACACCGTCCGGTCGAGCGACCATCAGCGCTGGTTGTCGGCGAAGACGATTTTGGAGATGGCGACGTCGGGTGGGGCCAGGGTCCTGGGGCTGGAGGAAGAACTCGGCGCGATCGAGCCGGGAAGGCTGGCCGACCTGACCCTGCTGGATCTTTCG
>MGOM01000107.1:38994-39137 GCA_001797105.1 Chloroflexi bacterium RBG_19FT_COMBO_62_14 | reverse complement strand
CTGCCGCGGCCGCAGCGGGATCTGGTCAACTTCGACCATCCCGATTCGCTCGAGACTGACCTACTGGTCGGCCAGTTGGAGCAGTTGCGCCTCTGGAAGGCGGTCGATGTTCCCGTCTACGATTTCACCATCCACTCCCGCAC
>MGOM01000107.1:32631-38838 GCA_001797105.1 Chloroflexi bacterium RBG_19FT_COMBO_62_14 | reverse complement strand
GTGATCCAGCAGTACGAAACCAGTGTGCGTCCGATGCACCTTGAGTTCGTTGAGCCATCCAAGCGCTACGCCGACGTGATCATCCCGGAAGGCGGCCTGAACACGGTCGCCATGGATATGGTCGTGGCCCGAATCGAGACTCTACTGGCGCGGCGCTGACGAGATTGGAGTGATGATGACCTCAAAACGTTATCCAGGCCCACCGGCGATGGCGATCGACCCTGCGAAGAAGTATCAGGCGAGGATGAAGACCGACAAAGGGGACATCGTGATCAAGCTCTTTGCGGACAGGGCACCGAATACGGTCAACAACTTTGTCTTCCTGGCCAAAGAAGGCTATTACGACGGCATCATCTTCCACCGAGTCATCGCCGACTTCATGGCCCAATGCGGAGACCCGACTGGAACGGGCACGGGCGGGCCCGGGTACACATTTGGCGATGAGTTCCATCCCGACCTCCGCCACGACCGAGGCGGGATCCTCTCCATGGCGAACGCCGGCCCGAACACGAACGGATCTCAGTTCTTCCTGACGCATGTCCCGACCCCGTGGCTGGATGATCGACACTCCGTCTTCGGCGAGGTTACCCAGGGGTTGGATTTCCTCCTCGCCATTCCTCCTCGGGATCCGAACAGACGCAACGCTCCGGCGGTTGCCCTCCAATCGATCGAAATCACCGTGTCGTGAGCTCGCGGATCAGACTAAGCAGCTGGCGTTTGACGCTCGCCCGCGTCGCTTCCCTGCTTACGGTTGCGGCGGTCATCGCCTTGGCCTACTCGATGCGGGACCGGGCAGATGAGATTGCCGCCTACGGGTACCCGGGGATCTTCCTGCTCTCTCTGATGGCGAATGCCGCCCTGGTCTTGCCGATTCCCGGGGTTGCCCTCACTTTCGCTATGGGTGCGGTCTTCGATCCCTTCGCCGTGGCACTGGCTGCCGGATCGGGCGCGGCCCTGGGAGAAATGACCGGTTACCTGGCCGGTTTCAGCGGACAGGGTATCGCCGACAACTTCGCCTTCTACGAGCGTCTCACGCGCTGGATGGCCCGCTACGGGGGCTGGACGGTCCTGGTGATGGCCTTCGTACCCAATCCGTTCTTCGACCTTGCCGGAGCGGCTGCCGGGACCCTCAAGATGCCTATCTTGAAGTTCCTGATCTGGGCCTGGGTCGGGAAGACTCTCAAGATGCTCGTCTTCGCGTTGGCCGGCGCCCATTCAGTCCAGTGGCTTTTTGACCTGATGGGATCGAGCCCCTGATACCACATGGCAAGGGCCGCAACGATCGACCTGCCCGCCGTACTCACTCGGGCACCAATCCCCCTCTCCGCCGTCGCGCATCCGGGTGGACGAGTTGCGGGGCCGGGAGAACTTCTTCCCGGTGGCGGAGAGGCTGACCCTCGGGACGAACGTCACATCCGAAGCACTTCCTTGCGAAGAGTCACGGCTGCCAGCTCGTCCTTCAGGACGTTGATACCCAAGCCCGGGCCGGTCGGGATTTCTATCGTGCCGTCCTGGGCAAGGTGGAATGCCGGCTCGGCGATGTCCTGCGCGTAGTAGCGATCCGAGGCAGAAACGTCGCCGGGGAGTTGAAAGCCGGGCAAGCCCGCCAGTGCCAGGTTCGCCGCCCGTCCTACCCCCGTCTCGAGCATCCCGCCGCACCAGACCGGGACTCCGTGAGCCAGACACAGGTCGTGGACGGCGATCGCCTCGGTCAATCCCCCAACCCGAGCCTGTTTGATGTTGATCACCCGGCAGGCATCGATCTCCAAAGCCTGCCGCGCATGGCGCAGCGATTGGATGCTCTCGTCCAGACAGAGCGGTGTCCGCAGGCGCGCTTGGAGCAGACTGTGATCGAGCAGGTCGTCCTCGCCAAGGGGCTGCTCGATCAACAGAAGCCCAAGCTCGTCCATCTCCTCGAAGACCGGAGCCTGGTCTAAAGAGTAGGCGGAGTTGGCGTCCACCTGGAGTGGAAGCCAAGGGAAAGCGCCCTGCACCAGGGTGACTTCCTCGATGTCGCGTCCCGGTTTGATCTTCAGCTTCACTCTGGGGTACCCCTGATCCACGTAGGCCTGCACCGTATCGAGAAGGACTGCCGCTGTAGGCTGAATCCCGACGGAAACTCCGACCGGCACACTCTGCCGATCGACGCCCAGAATGTCGGCCAGTGAACGCCGAGAGGCCAAGCCTTGCAGGTCCCAGAGGGCCAATTCCAGACCGGCACGCGCCAGGGGATGGCCTTTGTAAGCGCCGTATCTCGTGGTCAGATCGGCCGGCGAGGCTAGGGGAGCTTCGAAAACCGCCGGGATCAGGAAATCCTTCAGGATGTGCCAGGCAGTATCGGTCGTTTCGTACGAATACCCCGGGAAGCTCCCGGCGACACACTCCCCCCACCCCGTCAGGCCCTCGCTCCTGACTTCCAGGATAACGCAATCGCGATCGAGTTCAACGCCGAACGAGGTCTCGAAAGGTGCCTTGAGCCGCATTCGAACGTGGTGGAGCACGACCGAATCAATGCGAAAGTTCATCCCAGGGTTCCCTCTCCGAACGAGAGTGCATAGTACGATCGCGGGTGGCGCTCACCTTTCAGGTAAACAAAGTCGGTGACCATGTATCCCGCGCCGAAGGCTTCAGTGAAGATCGCCCACGTCTGCTCCCTCCAGGCCCGCGCCAGGCCAGGATCGAGCGTTCGAAGCCGGAGATAATCCGGTGGAATCTCCACCAGAGCCAAGGTGCCCTGAGGCCTGGAAGGAGATTCCGCCGGCCGTGGCAGGCCATCTTTCCCGAGGGTAGCCGGGTTGATATTCTGCGCGCCGGCGGCCAGAAAGTGGGCCAGATCGAGCGGGGGACGAGTCCCCTTCATGCGTGAAGTCACACGCGGCGAAGTCACCCACCAATCGACCTGGAATCGATCGGAGGTGTCACCGACGTTCAACGCGTCTCGCATGGCGCCATAGACCTCATGCAAATACACCTGGCAGACGGCGCCCAGGCGGCGGATGTTGAGGTGTGCATTGCGGCTCAGGAGAGGGTCATACGTCCAAGTGACCAGCCTGACGCCTTGCTCAACCACCGCTTCGAGCTGTGCCGCTTTCAGTCGATAGCCGATACCCCGGCTGGCAAATTCCGGCAACACCCCGAGGATGTGCGAGCAGTGTTTAAGCCTGGCCATTGCCACGCGATCGGGACTCCCCGAGTCCGTCCCAAGAAACCCAACCACAAGTCCCACAATCTGTTCCCCGTCGAATGCGCCGAGGACAATCCCGCCGTTGTGCGCCAGCGTGATGAGGAGGTGGGCCGGCAGCACATCTGTCTCACTCCCTGGCCAGACGACCCGCTGGAGATTCTCAGCCTGCTCCATCTCCTGGATCGTCTCCAGCTTTCGAATCGTGAGTGGGCCGCTCATCGCCTGCCCCTGTAGTCACGCCGCACCTGACGCGCGGCGAGTTCCCACCCCCAGTTTCCACCCTTCAGGTAGTCCAGCTTGTCCTCCAGACGGGTGGGTTTCAGGCCGAAGATCGCCGGGAGGGCGTTCAGCTGAGCCGTCCTGTTCCCCGCCAGATAATCCAACGTGAACGCCGTCAACGGCGGGAATGGCAATGCGAATTCCAGGAGCCTGGTCGCCAACCGCAAGTAGGGTTGGCGGGTTGGGACGAGAAAGCGAACGTAGCCGGCGAATTGACTCACCCGCTCGACGAGCTGTCGGTAAGTCATGAATTCGGGACCCCCGATTTCGAAGATCTTGTTGCGCATCGCGGGATCGTCCAACGCCCAAACGATGCATGTCGCCAGATCTCCCACCCAGATGGGTTGAAGGAGTGTCGATCCCGCCCCGGGAAGGAAGAACACCAGGGGAGAGACGGCCAGGAGCATCGCCACTGGGGTAGTGAGATGGTCCTCGGCTCCGAAGGCCAATCCCGTGCGCAGGATCGTGTACGGCACGCCACAGCTTCTGACGGATTCCTCAGCCTCAGCCTTTGCCCGCAAGACCGGGTAGGCGGATGCCCGATCTGCCCCGAGGTGGCTTACGAAGACCAGGTGCTCGACCCCGGCGTCGGCGGCCGCCTGGCAGAGATTGCGCGTCCCTTCGACGTCGACGGTCGCCAGGCGAGCTACCCCGCTGCGCTGTGACGCCGACGCCAGATGAACGACACGGTCGATCCCCACCAGAGCCGACCTGAGACCACGTAGATCGTTCAGGGAAGCGACCGTCGCTTTCAGCGGGACGCCACGCGGGATCCGGGGGTTGTTAGCCGATGGCCGAAGGAGCGCGCGCACTTCGTACCCGGATTCGGCCAGGCGATCGAGCACATGCCCGCCGACGAAACCTGTCGCGCCCGTGATCAGGAGCATGCCGACTGACGCTCCGGGTGTTCCGAGGCAAGATCGTTGGAAGGATCGCGGCCGTGAACGCATCCGCCAACCGCGAGTGGCGCCGATTGTAGCATAGGCGCCAGTAACACCGCCTTCTCAAGGGACGCCAATGGCGGCCGAGCCGCTGTCTTCAGACCGTGTGAATTCGCCTCCCAGGCCGCACGCTCCGCTTGTCGAACACCGAATGGCCAAGAAACGGGCCGGGCACCTTGCCCCCACTCCCTGTGTCCTCTTCCCTCGGCCTGCGGCGCACCGTCAATCGCATGGATGTGGAAGGAGCGCGCCGCGCCAATCGTGAGATGCACCCCCCGATTCTCCCGCGGCGTGACTTATTGAACCCGGGCGTGTTATACTGCGCAGGTCCCAGGGTACGGATCCAAGGAGGCAGGCGTGGAGCGGAAGCGAGTTGTGGTCACCGGGTTGGGCTGCATCAGCCCTCTCGGGAACGATGTACATTCCACATGGGAAGGGCTCCTTGCTGGGCAATCCGGTGTCGGACCGATAACTCAATTCGATCCCAGTGAATTCAAGACACACTTTGCCGCCGAGGTCAAGGGATTCGACCCCGACGCGCTCCTCGGTCGGCGAGATGCTCGTCGGATGGATCGTTTCACACAATTGGCCGTCGGGGCAACGCGGGAGGCGCTGGCGCACTCCGGCCTGAAGGTTGACCAGGGCAACAGCTACCGCGTCGGAGCGATCATCGGGACTGGGATCGGCGGCATCGGGACCTTGCTGGTGGAAGCCCAGAAGTACGTCGAGCGCGGGCCGCGCTGGGTCTCGCCCTTCATGGTACCGATGATGTTACCCGACACCGCCGCCGGGCAGGTGGCGATCCAGTTCGGGCTGCGCGGGCCGAACCTGGCGGTCGTGACTGCCTGCGCTTCGGGCTCGAATGCGATCGGCGAGGCGGCGGAGATGATCCGGCGGGGGGCGGCGGATGCCATGCTGGCCGGCGGTTCCGAAGGAAGCATCGTCGCCGTTGCGGTTGCCGGCTTCAATGTCATGGACGCCATCTCCTCGCGCAACGATGATCCACAGCGGGCGTCACGCCCGTTCGACCTCAACCGCGATGGATTCGTCATCGGCGAGGGCGCGGCGTTGCTGGTTCTTGAGTCGTACGAGCATGCCAGCCAGCGCGGTGCCCAGATTCTGGCGGAAGTCGTGGGGTATGCGGCGACGAACGACGCCTTCCACATCACCGCCCCCGCCGAAAACGGGGTACCGGCGGCGGAGTGCATGCGCCTGGCGCTCGAAAACGCCGGCTTGAAGCCGTCGCAGATCGATTACATCAACGCTCACGGAACCAGCACTCAACTCAACGACGCCAGTGAGACGGCGGCGATCAAGAGCGTGTTCGGCGAGGACGCCTACGATACCCCTATCTCTTCGACCAAGTCGATGACCGGCCACCTGCTCGGCGCGGCCGGCGCTCTTGAAGCGCTGGTGTGTGTCAAGGCGTTGCAGGACGGGGTGATGCCCCCGACGATCAACTATGAGGTCGCCGATCCCGCGTGTGACCTGGACTACATCCCCAATCAGAAGCGTGAAGCCACCCTGAATTACGTGATGTCGAATTCCTTCGGTTTTGGCGGACACAACGCCTGCCTCGTCCTAGGACAACCCGCCGGTGACGGTCTTGGATCATGACCCGTTTCGCGCACGTCACCGGGTGGGGGATGGCCGTTCCCGAGAGGATCCTGACCAACGCGGAACTCGCGGTGATGGTCGAGACCACCGATGACTGGATCGTCTCGCGCACCGGGATCCACGAGCGCCGGATCGCCGGGAAGGGTGAGACGACGGCCACCCTGGCGGCCGAGGCTGGTGCCAGGG
>MGOM01000107.1:26098-32612 GCA_001797105.1 Chloroflexi bacterium RBG_19FT_COMBO_62_14 | reverse complement strand
GTCCGCTGGCGACCTCGATCTTGTGATCGTGGCGACCGCCTCTCCCGAACACCTCTTTCCGGCCACCGCATGCATCGTTCAAGACAGCCTGGGAGCCACCAATGCCGGTGCATTCGACTTGTCGGCTGCGTGCACCGGATTCATCCTGGCCATGAACATGGCCGCTCAGGCGATCATGACCGGCTCGATCAATAACGCGCTGGTGATCGGAGCGGAGACGCTATCGCGCCTCGTCGATTGGGAAGACCGCGGGACCTGCGTGCTTTTCGGTGACGGCGCGGGTGCCTTCGTGCTGCAAGCGAGTGAGCGGCCGGGAGGGGTACTATCGGCCATCATGCGATCAGATGGATCGGGCGGAAACCTGCTCTCCGTCCCGGCCGGGGGCAGCCGTCACCCGGCCAGCCACGAGACCGTCACTAAGAAGATGCACACGATCCGCATGAACGGTCGCGAGGTGTTTCGATTCGCCACGCGGGTCATGGCCGGAGCGACACGCGACGTCGTCGAACGTGCCGGACTTGAATTGGACGATATCGAGCTCGTGGTCCCGCACCAGGCCAACGAGCGGATCATCGAGGCGGCCGCGCGTGGTCTGGGCCTGCCCATGGATCGCTTCATGCTCAACATCGACCGTTACGGCAATACATCGTCGGCCTCGATCCCAATCGCCGTATGCGAGGCGATCGAGCGCGGCCGGGTACGCGCCGGCGACCACTTGGTGTTGGTGGCATTCGGCGGAGGGCTCACCTGGGGGGCATTGGCGCTTCAATGGGTGGCGCCGGAGGCGAAGGTCCCGCCCGCTCGCAGAAGGCGCCGGGCGATCACGGCGTTCGTCGCTCGCGTGCGCTCCTTCTTGCGGCGTGTTGTTCGGGTGATCGAAGGGCTGATCTGGGGCGCCTCGTCGCCCGACGGAGATTGATCCGGTACACAACAGGCAGACGGGGCCGACGTATCGGCCCCGTCTGCCTGTTTTCCGTTATTCCAGGGCGGCAGGCCCGCCTCAGTTGGTTGAAGCCTCTCTAACGACCCCCAGGAACTCCTCGACCGCATCACGCAGGTAAGGTTCGGGGACTGCTCCAACCTGCTGGTGTACGATCTTCCCGCCGGCCACGAAAAGCATCGTCGGGATCCCTTGAACGCCGTACTTCATTGCCCATTCAGGGTTGTCATCCGTATTGACCTTGGCAACGATCAGCTTTCCGGCATATTCGCCGGCGAGCTTCTCCAATATCGGCGCCACCATGCGGCACGGGCCACACCAGGGGGCCCAGAAGTCGACAATGACCGGAACCGCAGACTGCAGGACTGCTTTCTCGAATGTCGCGTCAGATACGTGGATCGGTTCGTTCGTCATCAGTATCTCCGTCACGAAACCTCAGGCTTGGGTCATCTTACCACGCCGGGCCTGCCCCAGCCGAGGTCCATCCGTCCTATTCCTCGCCCTGCAGAATATCGTAGGAGGTCGTGATTTCAACCTGCGGCCGCAGGCTGGCCGAGACCGAGCAATACTTCTTCTCGGAGAGTTCAATCGCCCGCTCGACCACCTCGGAGCTCAAGGAGCCTCGCAGCCGGTACTTCAGGTGAATCGTCTTGAATGCCCAGGGGGGCTCGGGCTCCTGTTCGCCGGTGACTTCGATCTTGAGACTCGCCAGCTTCTGGCGGCTCTTCTCCAATATTCGCACGACGTCAACCGCGGTGCAGCCGGCCAGAGCTACCAGCAGCAGGTCGGAGGGCCTCATCCCGACCGCGTTCCCCTCTCCCTGTGTCGACAGCACAACCGAGTGGTTCGACTCGTCGATACCGACGAACTGCTCCTGCTCGACCCAGATCACTTGAGCCTGACCCATGCTATCACCCTCCCCCCGATCGATGGCAACGCCGCCTTATCCTTCTCGATCCAACGTCCGACCGGCCGTTCCAAGCGGACCGGGGCGGGATCTTCATGCAGACTCCACCCGACGCGTCCCAAGACCTCTTGCGAGTCGAGAGCCGATGCGTAGGATTGAGAACGCGCTAACCCTTCAATCCCCGATGGAATCCTCGCACCAGCCCGATAAGACAAGAACGACCGCCGAGTATACCATTCGGGGAAATGCCGGATGGTATAATCGCCCAATTCGCCTGCCCCTGCCTTGGAGATCGTGGTGACTCGGCTGACTTGCCCGGCCTGCACCGCTCCCAGCCTTGAATTCAACACCGAGGGGATTCTCACATGTCCGTACTGCGGGACGAGCATTATCGGCGAGGCCCAGGTGTGTTCCGCGTGCGGTCACCTCAACCCGCAGTATGCCGAACAATGCCTCGAGTGCGGAGAACCGCTCACGGTGATAGCCCGAGTCGTCCTTCGGCATGGGAATGCCGCTCGCAACCCGGCCTTCCTCGAGCGCGCCCGAGGTCAGGCAGCGGGACTTCAGGCGGACGATGTGCGAGCGTCACGAGAAAGGATGGACCGCTTTCGGGAGATGGACCGGTTGCGTCTGACCGATGAGGCCAAAGCCTACGCTCGCCAACAGGTACGCGACAGGCAACTCCTGATCGCCTCGGCGAGTGCACTCGGCATTCTGGTGATCGTCATCCTCATCGGTTTGCTGGCCGCCCTGCTCCGTTTGCCAAGCCGGTGATAACCTACACGATCCAGCTTCCAGTCTACGAGGGCCCTCTCGATCTGCTTCTCGAGCTCATCGAGCGAGCAGAACTCGACATCACCAAAGTGGCTCTGGCTTCCGTCACCGACCAGTACATCGCATACTTGCATCAGGCGCCCGAGCTGGAACTCTCCGACCTGGCTTCGTTCCTGGTCATCGCCGCCAAGCTCCTCCAAATCAAATCCGAGGCCCTGCTCCCCCAGGCTCCGGCGCGCGAGCCGGATGAGGAGGATCTTGGGGAGGCGCTGGCGCGGCAGCTCATTGCCTACAAGATGTACAAGGAAGTGGCCGGACATCTCGGAGAGCGAGAAGCGGCCGGTCTGCGCTCGTATCTGCGGCTTGCCCCACCCCCGAAGATCGAACCCCAACTCGACCTGAGTGGGTTGACGGCCGACGACCTGTATCGGGCGATGGCCGAAGTGCTGGCTTCGAAGCCGAGCGGGCCCAGCCTGGACTCGGTCGTCGCCGCACCGAAAGTGAGAATCCGGGACCAGATCCGCTTGATCTTCGAAATCATGCGTAAGGCCGGCAAGGCGAGTTTCCAACGACTGCTCAAGAAGTCCAGATCGAGATTGGAGATCGTCGTCTCTTTTCTGGCGGTCCTTGAGCTGATCAAGCTTCGCCGGATCACGGCCCGGCAGGATGAGCTGTTCGGGGACATCGAGCTTCTGCCGGGGGAGAACTGGCGTGGAGGAGGTCAGGACGAGTCGGATCTAGAGCTTGAATTCGACGAGTAGACCGCGGCGATCATCAGAGCGAAAACCGCCCCTCCGCCATCGATGACGACATCACGCAGGGACGATGTGCGCCCTTCGACGAATGATTGATGGTACTCGTCGCTCAGGGCGAATAAGATCGCCATCAACAGCGCCATCATCACGCGGTAACCAGGAGTCAGTCGAGGTGGGAGAGCGAAGTAATACGCCAAGGCGAGCAGGGCATAGCCTGTGGCATGCCCGCCCTTCTTGACGAGGAAGTCTACGGCTCCGAAGTCAGGTACACGGCTGGCGGGCAATGAAGACAGTATGAAGATCAGCCCCATCATGATCAATGAAGGGATCCAACGCATGGGAGACAAAGAGGGTTCCATGACGGTCATTCTACCATTGCAGCGCGAGGCGAGGCGGCGGAGAACTCCCAGGTGAGCAATCGCTTATCGGGCGAGACTTCACCCTACTTGCACCAGCACGCCGAGAACCCGGTCGAATGGCATCCCTGGGGCGAAGAGGCATTGAAGCAAGCCATGGAACAGGATCGGCCGATATTCTTGAGCATCGGCTATGCCGCCTGCCACTGGTGCCACGTGATGGCCCACGAGTCCTTCGAGGACCCACAGACGGCGGCGGTCATGAACCGCTATTTCGTGAATATCAAGGTCGATCGGGAGGAGAGGCCTGATCTGGACTCTCTTTACATGGACGCCGTCGTCGCCATGACAGGGCAAGGCGGTTGGCCGATGTCGGTCTTCTTGACGCCCATCGGTGAGCCGTTCTATGGCGGAACCTACTTCCCGCCGACGCCGCAGCATGGCCTGCCGTCCTTTCGGGAGTTGCTTCTGACGATTGCCCGGCGTTGGCGAGAGGAGCGCCAGAGCCTGCTGCAAGTCGGCACAAAGCTGACCGAGCACCTGTCCGCCTCGCCCGATCTAACCCCGACGGGAACGGAAATGGGAGAGTCGGCGCTCGACTCGGCCGCCGCCCAACTCTTGCGCCAGTACGATTGGACGCATGGAGGCTGGGGCCAGGCCCCCAAGTTCCCTCAGCCTCTGGCAATCGAGTTCCTGCTCAGGCTTCACGCCCGCCGCCGAGATCAACTGGCCCTGGATATGGCCCGCCACGCTCTTGCGGCCATGGCCCGCGGCGGGTTGTACGACCTCCTCGGCGGGGGATTCCACCGTTATTGCGTCGACTCTAACTGGCAGGTCCCTCACTTCGAGAAAATGCTCTACGACAATGCCCAATTGGCTCAGGTCTACCTTCACGCGTGGCAGATCACCTCAGACGAGAGCCTTCGCCGCGTGCACGACGAGACGGTCGCGTTTCTGCTGAGCGAGATGCGCGATCCGGAGGGCGGTTTCTTCTCTTCGATCGATGCAGACTCAGAGGGTGAAGAGGGGAAATTCTACGTGTGGCAGCTGGAAGAGATCGAAGCGCGCCTGCCGGCCGAGTTGCTCCGGGCGTTCGAAGCCGCCACCGGCGCGAGCCGCTCCGGCAACTTCGACGGCGCAAACGTGTTGCAGCGCACCCCTGACGACGCCACTGTCGCGGCGCAGCTTGGACTCACACTCCAGGATTTCACCGCTCAATGGCAGCTCGCTCGCGACATCCTTCGGTCGGCGCGCGCCGAGAGAACCCGGCCGACTACGGATGACAAGGTGATCTCCTCCTGGAATGGGCTCGTTCTGACGACGCTGGCCGAGTCGGCCCGCGCCACGGGCAACACCCAAGTCCTGAGGGCCGCCCTTGAGCTCGGCGCATTCATGCTCGAAAAACTCACGCCCACGGGTAGGCTGCTCAGATCGTGGCGCCGAGGCCGGGCCCGATTCGCGGCCCAACTCGCCGACCACGCCGCACTGGGCCTGGGACTGCTTTCGCTCTATCAGACCGACTTCGATCCCCGCTGGTTCCAGGCCGCGCGCACCCAGGCCGAAGAGATTCTGAGCCACTTCGCAGATCCGCGCGGCGGCTTCTTCGATACCGGCGACGACCACGAGAAGCTCATCACTCGGCCGAAATCGATCCAGGACAGCCCCGTGGCGAGTGGGAACACGCTGGCCGTAGATCTTCTCCTCAAGCTGGGCGCCCTGACCGGCGAGGCCGCCTTCATCGAACCTGCACTGTCGGCCGCGCGCGCCATGCAGGCGACTTCCGCCCAACACCCCACCGCCTTCGCCGGATGGCTGTGCGCCATTGAATTCGGCCTGGGACCGCAACTCCAGCTTGGAGTGATCGGCGAGCCGGGCTCGCCCGAATTCCAGGACCTCATCCGTGTCGCCCGCCGACGTTACCTCCCGCGCCTGGTCGTGGCCGGCGGTCCCACCGGCCAGCCGGGCAACCCAGCCCTGCTCGTCGATCGCGCCACGGTGGATGGCCAGTCTACAGCCTACTTGTGCCAGGGCTTTTCCTGCCGCTTGCCGACGACCTCTCCGAAGATCCTGGAAGATCAACTCAACAAGGCCCTATGACCTCGAGGGCCGGCCCAGCCTCCCCTACGCGCCCAGTGTCCCACACCCCAATGAGACGGGGCCTTCGCCTGATTTGGATCGTCGGCTCGCTGGCATTCTTCATATTCTCCCTGGCCCTTCTGCGCGAAGGTGCCCGGCCACTCACCCCTCTTCTCCGCCGGGAGTTCTCAGTCGACAGCCCGGCCAGCGCTCTAGGCTTTGGATGGCTTCTGGCAATAGTCGCCCTCTCCGGCTCGCCGGTGGCAGCGACGTCTCTCACGTTTCTCGACGCAGGCGCTCTCACACCCAAAGAGAGCTATGCGATGATCGCCGGTTCGCGGCTGGGAGCGGCATTTATCGTCCTGTTGATCGGCTTCATCTATCTCGCTCGCGGGCGCGGCCGCGGACACAGCCTTGGCGCAGGTCTGGTCTCGTTGTTGGTCACACAGACAATCTACCTCCCGGCGGTCACACTCGGGCTATTCGTCCTCAACGAGGGCTGGCTTGACCGCTGGATCATCCGATCCAGGTCACCTATCACCTCTCCCGTCGCCAGACTCTCTGATCCATTGATCCATGGCCTCCAGCGGATCTTGCCCACATGGACTCTATTCCCGATCGGCTTCGTGTTGATCCTCGCCAGTTTCGCCCTGATCGACCGGGCCCTGCCTGACTTGCATCTCGAGCAAACGAGCCTCGGGCGCAT
>MGOM01000107.1:15996-26086 GCA_001797105.1 Chloroflexi bacterium RBG_19FT_COMBO_62_14 | reverse complement strand
CTTTCGTCCGTTCGTGACATTCATGCTGGGCGCCGCCGTCACAACCGTGACAATGTCGGTCTCCTTATCGTTGAGCCTTTTGGTACCGCTCAGCGTCCGAGGCTACATCCGCCAGGAAAACGCCATCCCCTACATCATGGGCGCCAACATCACGACTTTCGACGATACACTCGTGGCGGCGGCTCTTCTAGCCAACCCGGCGGCGGTGACCGTGGTTCTCGTCCTGATGCTCAGCGTGGCCTCAATTTCGATCCTGATCCTGCTCTTCGCCTTCCATCCCTATGAACGGGCGGTGTCTCGGCTGGCCGGAGTGATCGACAGTCGTCGCCGTTACCTCATCCTTTATCTGCTGCTGACCTTCGGGATCCCGTTGGGATTGATCTTGATGTTGTGAGGAAGCCAGAATGCGCGTTTTGATTTGTACCGACGGATCACCCTCATCCGAGCAGGCGGCCGCGTTGATCGGGCGCTTGAGTCTGGCGACAACGGGCGAGGTGACGATCCTGGCCGTTCGTGAACACCGCGAAGAGCAAGGACAGTTGACCGCGGCGCTGCAGCGCATGCAGGCCGATCTCGGCGGTCCTCGCCCCGGGCTGCAGACAAGGATCGTCGTCGGGAATCCGGCAGAGATGATCCTGCTCGAAGTCGAAGAGCATCCATGTGACCTGGTGGTCGTCAGCGCGCACGGGCGCCGCGGTCTGACTCGATTCAAGACCGGCACGACCACCGGCAGGCTGGCGCGAGAGCTGCATCTACCTCTGCTGGTGGCGCGTCACGTCCCGGATCAGGTGCGCCGCATATTGATCTGTACCGGCGCCGAGCTGCCCTCGATGGAGACCCTCAGGGTCGGGGGCCAGCTCGCCTCTCACGGTTCAGCGGAGCTCACGCTTCTTCACGTCATGTCCCAGATCGCATTGCAGCCGGAGAGCACCGCGGACGAGCTCTTTGCTTCGGCCGAAGGGGCGATGGAGAGCGGGACCAGGGAAGGACTGCATTTCAAGGAAGCCATCCGGATCCTGCGAGATATGGGCGTGACGGCGAAGATCACCCCGCGTTTGCGCCATGGGCTGGTTGTGGATGAGATCCTGTCTGAACTCGATGAGGGCGATTACGACTTGCTGGCGATCGGAGCACACCGGCGCCCCGGGTTGACCCGCTGGCTGGAGGTCATGCTCGATGACGTCGCCGAGCAGCTCATGTCCCACGCCCCGTGTTCGGTGTTGGTGGTCAGGCCAGCCGACAGGCCTGAAGCCCCTTGATCGTCCCATGCATTCTCCGCTCCTCCGATTGAGTCCGTCCCTCATGGCGTACCTCGTCAGCCCAGAGAAGATAGCCTCCCTTGAACTATGGGTGACGCCTGCGGTAATCGGGGATGTGGTGTAGTGTCATGGCCGAATGAGCGAGAGCAGGATATCCGACGTTCCGAGCGCCGGGAGTATCCGTACGGAGACCACGGGCTCCAACGGCGGATGGATTGAGAGGCTGCTGGCACCGCTGTTCGTCATCGGGCTTGGAGCTGGATTCCGACTGCTCTGGCTTATGTTCACCAATTTCACACAGGAAGACGCATTCATCACGTTCCGTTTCGCACAACAGATCGTGCGAGGTAACGGCTTCGTCTATAACATCGGGGAGAGGGTGTACGGGACGACGACACCACTTTTCACCCTCCTGCTGGCCGGCTGGTTGCAACTCTCCCAGGGTGACATCATCTCAGGTGCGCGGACCGTCGACCTGATTGCGGCTGTCGGGGCAATGGTCTTCGTCTGGCTGACGTTGAGACGGATCGGAGCCCCTCCCTGGCAGCCGGTCTTTGTCCTTGTCATCCTGGCGGTCTCCACCAGACTGTGGGTGTTTGACACCCAGGGGATGGAGATGCCGCTCGTCATACTGTTCCTGTCCGCTTCCTGGTGGATGTTCAGCCAGAACAAAGCAGGATGGGCTGGAGCCCTGGCCGGGGCGGTGCTCTGGACCCGGATCGATGTCGCTCTCTGGCCTGCGTGCATGGTCGTCGTTGCGCTGTCTTCGGGCAGAAAGAGAGAAGCTCTTCAGATCGGCCTCTGGACAACCCTGGTCTACCTCCCTTGGCTTGTCTTTGCTGGGATCTATTTCGGGTCACCGATCCCGTACACGGCGATCGCCAAGTATGTGGCCTACGTCGCATTTGATCACACACCGCTCACAACCCACGCCCTGATTATCCTGCGCGCGTTGAGACCATTCTTCATCGATCTGCCAATCCCGGGAGCAGGCATTCTCCTGTCGCTGGCAACGGTCGCGATTGCGATCTGGCAAGGCTTACGGCTCAGGACGACCCCGACGTATCTCGTGCTCCTCGTATTCGCGGTTGTCGAAGCCGTCCGCTTGATCCTCACCCGGGCGACCTCGTTCGCGCACTATTCGGTTCCGACGCTCTGGGGTTTCCTGGTGCTGTTCGGAGCAGGACTTGCGACTTTATGGAGCGGGCGGAAGGGCCTTGCGCCGGTAGCCAGGCGGGCCTACCCCCTGGCGCTCTTGTTCGTGCTGGTAGTGGGACTGGCGCAAGGCGTCATGGCCGCCTTTCGGACACAGGACACTCAGGTCTTCCGGCACGAGTTGGCGCTCAAGGCAATCGGCCTGTGGCTGCGTGAGAATACCCCCGAGCAGGCGACGGTGCTTCTCGAGCCGCTTGGCTATATTGGCTACTACAGTGATCGACACATGTTTGACGAAGTGGGATTAGTCACTCCACAGATCGTTGCCCTGAAACGCAAACAGCTGGCTGCTCCTGCGTACATTGAAGCCCTCACTCCCGACTACTACTTGATTCACTGCGACGATGTTCTCCGTTGGTTCAAGGATCAGGAAGATGAAACGGCTTTCTTTCGGAGAAACTATACGCATGTCGCAACATTCAATCCGGTGGCCTTCGATCCTACGGATGTTTACGAGGATCCGTCCTATGCTGCCTTCGCCAGAAACGCCTGTTATGAGGTGTGGGGCATCGTGACCAGGTAGCGGAACCCGTTTCGCTCGCCCAAACCAAGGCCCACGCCCTGCAGAACGGTTACCGTGGGGGGAAGAATAGCCGCGTGCGGCCGCTATCCCTCCAGCGTCTCATCCGGAAATGTCCACGGTCGGCACAAGCGACGACGGCCCCGCTGCCCGCGGGGCCGTCGTCCTTTTTCGATTGTCCAGTTGTCTACGCCAACGCGTGTCGCTACTCCACGGTCACGCTCTTGGCGAGATTCCGGGGCTGGTCTACATCGGTCCCACGCAGGACAGCGATGTGATAAGCCAGGAGCTGCAGGGGAATGATGCTGGTCACCGGGCTTAGTCGCCAGGGAGTCTCCGGCACCCACAAGATGTGATCGGCCAGAGACGGCAGCGACTCGTCGCCGTCCGTGGCCAGGGCGATCACGACCGCGCTGCGAGCCTTGGCCTGTTCGATCTGGCTGCGCATCTTCTCGTACCAGGGATCACGTGGGGCCAGGGCGACGACGGGCATGGTATCGTCGATCAAGGCGATTGGGCCGTGCTTCATTTCACCGGCTGGGTAGGCCTCGGCGTGGATGTACGAGATCTCTTTGAGCTTGAGCGCCCCCTCGTAGGCGATCGGCATGTTCACCCCGCGCCCGATGTAAAGGCAATGGACGGTATCCTTGAGCACGCGGGCAACCTCGCCGACCGCCGGCCCTCTGTCGAGGCAACGTCCGGCGAGATCGGGAACCAGTCGCAGATCCTCGACCAGCCTGCGGCGCTCGCCGGCTTCGAGCGTCCCGCGGACGTCCCCCAAGAGAACCGCCAGCATATACAGGTCCACCAGGGGTGCGGTGAAGGCCTTAGTGGACGCGACCCCGATCTCGGGCCCGGCCTGCATGGTGATCGTCCCATCCGAGGCTCGCATGGCCTGTGAGCCGATTACGTTGACGATGCTCCAGATCGTCGCCCCTCGGCGATGTCCCTCTTCGATCGCTGCCAGGGTGTCGGCGGTCTCGCCCGATTGGCTGATCGCCAGGACGACCGTGTTTTCGTCGACCAGCGGATCCCTGTAGCGAAACTCCGAAGCGATGTCGACCTCTACCGGTATGCGAGCGATGCTCTCGATCAAGATCTTGCCTACCATGCCCGCGTAGGCGGCCGTTCCACAGGCGACAATGACGATCTTCCGGATGCTCGCCGCCAGTTCGGGAGTCAGATTGAGGCCGGGAAGCAGAATTCGGCCCGACTCGAAATCGACCCTCCCACCGATCGTGTCCGTGAGTGAGCGGACCTGCTCGTGGATCTCCTTGAGCATGAAGTGGTCATACGCCCCCTTCTCAGCCGACACCGGATCCCAGGAAACTTGCTGGAGATCGCACTTCACGCCCTGGCCCTGGAGCGTCTCCACGCGAAAACCATCGCGACGGATGATCGCCATCTGACCCGCGTCCAGGAAAGCCATCTGTCGTGTGTGTTCAAGAATGGCGGGGATGTCGGAGGCGACAAACATCTCTCCCTCACCCTGACCGATGACAACCCCTCCGGCATTCCCCACTCGAGCGGCGATGATCTTGTCCGGCTCATTGGATGAGAGCAGCACGATCCCGTGAGCCCCCTTTAGATGAGCGATCGCCTTGCGGCTGGCTTCCGGCAGCGTCAACCCCAGCGCCAGGTACCGCTCGACCAGGTGGACGATCACCTCGGTGTCCGTTTCGGACCTGAACGACACCCCTTCGGCGGCCAGTTCATCTTTCAAACTGGCATAGTTTTCAACGATGCCGTTGTGGACCAGAACCACCTCGCCCGTCGCCCCGAGATGGGGATGCGCGTTCGTCGCGTTCGGCTCTCCGTGGGTCGCCCAGCGGGTGTGTCCGATCCCGATATTGCCGTGAAGCGGTTCCGCCTCGACGAGGCTGACCAGACGCTCCAGCTTGCCGGCATTGCGGCGGAGCTCGATTCTCCCATCTTCAAGGACGGCCAGGCCGGCCGAGTCGTAGCCACGATATTCCAGCCTCTTCAGCCCTCCGAGGATGATTGGCGTGGCGTCACGACCGCCGACGTAACCGACGATTCCACACATGGGTTGCCTCCATGCGCTTAGCAGTGAAAGGAGTGAGCCACATTCGGCCGGTTTGTCTGCCCTGTTGCCGGGACAGCCTTGTAGGCCGAGGCAAATGGGGGAAAGGAGTCGGGCGGTGGCAAACCCGGAGGGCATCCGCTGATCATTCGATTTTCCCGGTCCGACGGTGGGGGATCCGCCGGCATGTTCCGGTTAGCTCCGTCTTGCGACGGAGAACCCTCATCCTCGTCACCCCGGCGTTGGCCGGGGCCATGCGCTGCCTTTCCTTAGTCCAGCTCTTCGATCCCTTGCACCTCGCGCGCGGTTGTGCGGGATTATACCCTGCTTTCCTGTCGGAGGCACGGGGATCCGCCTCCGGCTCCTTGTCCTTCTCCAGGTGGAGGGCACGCGCCACCGGGCGGCGATGTCGATTGTTCGTGGGGTTCTAGTAGAATTCGATCAAGTCGGTCTGGGCTAAAGCCGAGTCAGCGTACACACCTCGCCTTTCGGGGAGGAGCATCGAAGCCAGGATATACATCGCTTGATCGGTCATCTTGCGGAGCATCGCCCGATCAGGCCGGCGCGGATGGCGTTTGAAGCGAAAGGCAGGTCCCACTCGGATGATCGCGCCCGGTCTATCCCAGCCAAATGGGAAGACCGAAGGGAATCCGACGGTCCCCTCGACGGCCACCGGAATGATCGGCGTCTGGGTATGATAGGCGAGGAAGGCAACGCCTTCCTTCCCGGATTGAAGGGCCGGGCTGCGCGTCCCCTCGGGCGCCACCAGGACGATCTCGCCCGCTTCCAGGACGTCCATCGCCATTCGCAACGCCCTACGGTCGGCCTCTTGTCGCCGGACCGGGATGCAGCCCCACAACCCCGGGAAGATTCCGATAATCGGGTAGTGGTATGCCTCGATCTTCGCCATCGGGACGACGTTACGCGGCATACAACCCATCACGACAATCGGATCCACGAAGGCAATATGATTGATCATCAGGAGCGCCGGGCCGTCGGTGGGGACGTTCTCCAGACCCACCACTCGATCGAGTTTCACCAGGAGCCGCATGGCGAAATTCCGGATGAGCCACTTGAGGATCCCCCGGCGCACCTCATGTTCCTGGTGGTCGTAGACGGGCAACCCCAACCGCCTGACTTGGCTGATCTCCACGATTTGGTCCTCAAGCCATCCGCCGGTTTCCCAAAGCAGGACCCTGCGGGGATCTACCCTTCGCCTGACCTGGTGCCTGAGCCTTCGCCGGCGTACGGGATCGTCCACATCGGCGTGAAGGCCGTCAGATCTGGGCCCCAAACGGGAATCTATCCGTAGACTCCACGGTAGGCTTCAGGCAGGAGCGCGCCGATGCTGCGCATAATCGTCTCGGTGTGGGCGACCAGCGCGCTCTTGCGTCGCGGCGAACGCAGGTCAATTGAGGGTGCGCACAGCGCAGGCCCAATGGCAAGGCGCAAAGGAGCGCGTCGCCGACCACGGATGGCATCCCCCAGCGACTCCGTCCCCGAGACCGCCACCGGCACGACATCGACGGATGCCCGGGCCGCCACATAAGAAGTGCCATGCCAGGCCTGCCGCAGCCCGGGTGAGTGAGTCCGGCCGCCCTCGGGGAAGATAAGGATCGGCAATCCGGCCTTCAACATCGTGACCATCGACTCAAGCAGTTCCCGATCGAACTCACGCGATCCGTACAGGCGGACGAGCCTGCCCTGTTGCGGCCGGTCGAACACATCCACTCCGGCGGCGACTTCGAGTATCCGCGGCCAGAAGGCCAGTACCAGAGGCGGTTCGTAGATCGAGATGTGATTGCAGGCCACGAGGTAGCTTCCGTGCTTGGGGACGTTCTCCAGGCCGTCGATCTCGATCCGGCTCAGGAAATGGAAAAGGATGCGAAAGACCGGCCTGGCGCAAGCTCGGAAAAGACGCACCTTCCAGGGGATTGGCCATGTGGTCCGTATGTCACCCGCCAGGCCCCGCTCTGTTTCTGCTTGCCCGGGCTTCTTGGAGGGGGTCCCGATCACGGCTGACTCTCCTGGGCAAGTGCCACTGCCCGGGCGAGCACCTCGTCGAGCGTCAAACCTGTCGTCTCGATCAGGACGGCATCATCCGCCGGTTTCAGAGGCGCCAGGCTGCGAGTTGAGTCGAAGTGATCACGCTCTTTCATCGAACCGAGAACATCTTCGAATTCCGGACTGTTGCCCCTCCCAACGGCCTCTTGGAATCGCCGGCGGGCACGTTCCTCGGCACTGGCATCGAGATAGATCTTCAGATCCGCCTCGGGCATCACAACGGTGCCGATGTCGCGCCCGACCATGACGACATCCCCCCGCGCGCCGATTTGGCGTTGGCGGAGCGTCAGTGCCTGACGGACGCCGGCATAACTCGAGACGAGGGAGACATGCGTATCGACCTTGTGCGAGCGAATGTCCCAGGTGACATCTTCTCCGTTGACAAGCACATCGTACAGCCGGCCATCCTCGACCGACGGCGGACGAACATCGATGATCAGCTCTTCGGCAACAGCCGTCACGCTCCGTTCGTCTTCAACCGGTACAGCCCGGCGCAGCGCGAACAGCGTGACGGCGCGATACATCACCCCGGTGTCAAAGTAGAAGTACCCAAGGCGCGCCGCCAGCCGACGAGCCAGCGTGGTCTTCCCGGAGGCCGCAGGCCCGTCAATCGCGATCGTGCTTACTTTTCTTGAGAGCACTACCCCTCGATTATGGGTTGGTATCACTCCCCAGGGAGGTTGTGCCTCCTTGGGTGGCAACATCTGCCCGGACCAGCAAGAGCCAGTTGTCCGACTTAACCGGGGCACGGTGGAAGATCCACCAGGACAGCACGTCGGGGGGCAACGCGCCTTCCCAGTCGTTGGTTTCGGCGATCTCGAGCTTCTGTCCATAGTAGTCGGCGCGCAGATTGGGCTCCGAACCATCGGGCGCCAAGACCACCGGTGGCGCAGGGGAGGAGGGCACCACGGGCGCCCGGCCGAAATCGCGAAGAGCCCAGATCAAGGACGGCGGCGCACTACCTGCGATCTCGAGCGTCAGGCCCCCTGGATCATCCCGATACGACTTGGACAGGAAATCCAGAGTCGAAGTCAGTTCGCGCAGCCCCACCGTCGTAACTCTTGGCTGCCACAACTGGGCACCTTCGGCCGCCTTTGTTGTGTAGTTCATTCGAAATACGGAACTCGAGGACAAAGCCAGCAGCGCCCCAAATGCTACCACCCCTACGGTCTGACCCGCTGCCGCCCACGACCATCCAGTCCCGAAGAGCACCAACAGGACCACGCCGATCAACCCGGCAACCACGATGATCCCGAGGCGGAGCCTCGGATCGAGGATCGCCAACTCGGGGCCGAGCCCAATTGCATAAGCAACAACCTGCAAGTAGATGAACGCTACAAGAACGCCAAAGGCAACTGTCATGCCGCCGAAACGCAACCAGTTGCCCTCCGCCAGGACACTCTCTGCCAAGACAACCAGGACTCGCGCCGCCAGGAAAGAGGCCGGAAATGCAATCCAGAGCAGATCGACCGCGCTGCGGGAGGGGTACGCGGCAAGGGCGAGTGTGGCGCCCAGCGCCCAGAAGCTCGCCGCGACGCCGGCTTGATCCCTCCGACGGAATGAGATCAGCGCTCCAACCAATCCGAACACGAGCAGAATCGGCTCATACACCGGGATGAGCAGCACACTTGCGAGCACGGGCAACCCGCCGCGAGAAGACCAGCCCTGAAGCCAGTTCCCCAGGCTTTGGAAGGGATCGCCTATCCCCCCGCGAGACATTCCGAACCCCGAGGCGAGCGCGATGAGCACGATCAATGCGATCCACAGATCACGTCTTGAGAAGGACAGTCTAATCAGGGGCGAGGGTGGGGACTCCTGGCGGGCCCGCCAAATGGCTGTGAGCGCTGCCGCCAGACCGAGACTGGCGAGCCCGTGAACATAGCCAGGTCCGGCGGTGAGTGCCAGTGCAATGAATGCCGCAGCCCAGGAGCTCCGTCTGGACGATTCGATCGATCCGTCAGCGCCGACCAGGAGAAGCAACGCCGACAACAACCCCAGGCCGGCCAGACTGGTTCCGCCAGCCGTGCGCGAGAGGGTCACCATAATGGGGGAGAGGGCCAGGAGCAGCCCGAGCGCGAGCGAATTCGCCGGGCCGAGCCGTCGGCGTGCCAGGAGTGGGGTCAGACACAATGCCACTCCGGCGATTGCCGGAACAAGGCGGGCCTTCGCCTCCGTGGCCCCCGTCAAGAGGAATAGAACTGCTGTTGGCACCTCATACGCGGCGCCCGGTGCCAGGCGGGAAGGGCCGCTATCGAGTGCAACCGGGTTTCCTTGAAGCGAGTTCGCCGCAAGAGCCCGCCCAGCCTCCGGGTCGGTCAGCGGCGGCCAATCCAGTCGGGCCAGGCGCAGCAGCGCAGCGACCAGAATGATAATCAAGTAGACGACGGCCTCGAGCCGGACGCCGCGGGAAGTGTCTCTCAAGGAAGCGGTCCCTTTCCTGGCAAGGCGTAGATCAACACATCGGCATCCTGGTAGACTAGATTCATCAGTGCGGCGAATTTCGCTTCGAGCACCGGCCGATAGGTCGACCGCTCGAGCGGGCCTATGTAAACATAGTCGATGTTGTACCTCTCGAGGATCTGCAGGGCTTCCTCCGGTTCTCGCGTCTCATAGAGATGTTCGATGTCGGCTCTCCGGCTCCCTTGCGCCTCCGCTGAGCCCCGCCATTGGATCTCATGGAAATCCCATCCCAGGACCGTCGGGAATCCGGTGTTAGCAGAGATCCGCCCGTAGAGAGTGTAACTCCCCCCGACGGCCTCGGCTATGACACCCGGCGCCAGGTTTTGTCCGATCCATTGTATGGCCGCATGGTCTGCCGACTCTTCACGGGTAAGATGGGCCGTCCCATCGAGTGTCGGGCCATTCGCAGCCTTGAACTCGTTGGTCTTGGTGAGGATCCCGAACACAGGATAAACCAACCCCAATAAGAGTGGAAGGATCGCCACGATCGCCAGGACGGTCCTTCGACCGAGCGGGCCAGACCACAAC
>MGOM01000107.1:15831-15983 GCA_001797105.1 Chloroflexi bacterium RBG_19FT_COMBO_62_14 | reverse complement strand
AGGCTGAGGCAAGGCCCCACAGGATCCAGGCCGCGAAGTAGAACTTGAATACTGTGTTCATCCGGGTGCCGAAGAAATCCCTCAGGTAGAAGAATTCGGGAGCAAGAACCAGGAGTAACCCCATCCCGGCCATCATCACAGCCAGCGGCCAA
>MGOM01000107.1:15424-15621 GCA_001797105.1 Chloroflexi bacterium RBG_19FT_COMBO_62_14 | reverse complement strand
CCAACCCCGGCGGAGAGAAGAAAGAGCACGATCGGAAGGCCAAGGCCCAACGCGGGGATGAGCCTCCATCGCATCGAATCTCGATCCTGGTGGGCCCGCAGAGCAAGCCAGGCAATGATCGGGGCTAGCATCGTTCCGAACATCACCACGAGTTGCACCAGGCGGGTGGGGAAAGCGATGTTCGGTAGGATCCCCGC
>MGOM01000107.1:12484-15411 GCA_001797105.1 Chloroflexi bacterium RBG_19FT_COMBO_62_14 | reverse complement strand
GGAAGATAGAAAGCCACCCCGGCCGTTCCCAAGGCGGCCGCCGTCGCCAATAGAGGCCTCCACAGATCCGAGAAGCGGGTTGACCGGTTCACCCACCACAAAACGGCCAGGAGCAGGCTCATGTAGATCGGGAAATCCCAGGTGTTGAGGAATGCCAGGCTTCCGAGCAACCAGGCCGCCGTCCAGAACGCCGACGACTCGAGCAAGGCCGGCGTGAGTCCAAGCAGAATCATCACCAGGTTATCCAAGAGCGCGACGACAACGCCGAAGAGAACAACCACCTTCAAGACCGAGGCCAGGATCTCGGCTGTTGCGGCACCCGCGGCAATGAGCGGTATGGCGCGGCCTAGCGCCGCTGTCATCACCACGATGACAGATACCAACACCATCGCCTCGATGGAGTTAGGTGCGGCCTTCGTGCCTCCCAGCCTCACCTCCCCGGGCTTGAGCGAGACGAAGACTTGCAAGATTAAGCCGATGGCCAGCAGCACGAATGGAAGGGCCAACAGGTGAGGGGGGTTGTCGGCGAGCAGAAATGAGAAGAAGGGAAACTCGTCGATTACCTCAACGCTCCCGCCGGAGAGGTCGATGTCGTGCACGACGCGCGAAGCGCGCCACCACCAGAGGTATCGGCCCGGGATCCAGGTCGGGATCGGAGCCGGCGGGTTCTGAAGGTCCTTTAGCCCGATCCAGGTCCAGAACCCGGAGGTCAGAACCCCATCTGCTCCAGGCCGCCAGAACAAGTGCTTGGCGTGCAGTACCTCCAGGACCCCTTCCAGGTTCCCGCTGATGACGACAAACCATGGCCCGAGTAGCGCTGAAAGCAAGTGGCCCGGTTTGCTTTCTCGGTGGCCGACGAGGTTATAGACAACTGCATACGCCCCCAACAGAGTCAGCCCGAACCATGCCGCATTCGCCAGATTGAATGCAACGCCGGTTGGGACGCCGGTAAGGCGGGTCAGCATCCCTACAATGATGTAGCCGAAGTAGTAGTAGGAGATGCCGTAGCCAGAGAGCCATGGATCACGCGGTGGGAAGGTATCGGAGTGCATGACCGAGTTCAGGAAGGCCAATTCCATCGGCTTTTCGGTGGCCACGATCTCGGGGTTATAGGCTCGGACCCAGGCCCAGAATGCGAAACCGACAAGGAACAGGGTCTCCATTGCCGCAACGGTGCGCCAATGGCCCCGGAGCCATGCCTTTAGGTCTCGCCATTGTCCAGCGCCCGCCCAAAGGCCAAGCCCTGCCAGCACACCCAACGCGGTCAGCGCCCCACCCAGGTCGTTTTTGAGGACGCCGGTCGAGGCCCCAAGCCACAGGATGTAGCCCGAAGCCAGGAGACCCAACGCCCGTGCGAAGCCGAAGCCTCGGTCCGACAAGCGGCCGAAGAACCTCCAGCACAGTGGGAGCGCCAGCGCCCCGATCAAAGTGCTCGACAGCCACCAGGCTATGACTTGACCAATCACTTCAGGACCTCATAGACGGCGGTTTGACCGTCCTCGTACACCCTCGCCAACGCCCCCGAATCGGTCATTCCGGCAAACTTGTCCAACCCATGCGTCGGACAAACGAGGCCTGCGTCAGGGTTCTGCGGATCGAGCGGTTCACAAGTGACCGCCGGCATCTCGGGGACCCGCATCCCTACCGGCCGGCCGGTCATATCACACGTCACGCGCGCCCCGCCGTCAATCGGGAGGCACGGCATCACGGTTGCATAGTACATCGCCTCCAGCCGGCCTACGATGATATAGCGGACGTCGTACTTGTGGAGGAACGCGAGCGCTTCCTGAGGCGAGCGCGTGAGATAGAAGTCGGCGATCTCCTCCGCTCGCCGAGTAATCGGCGTGTCGCCCGCCGCCAATCGTTGTTGCCGCTGGTGCCAATCCCATCCCAGCACCCCCGGCAATCCGGTGAAGATCGTAAATCTCGAACCCCATCGATAGGGCGGGAGGTTGGCCTCGACGATTACCGGTGATCCTTGAACATTGTCCTGCATCCAGCGAATGGCGCGGTAGTCCTCATCCATCTGGAACGAACTGCCTTGATCATAGTAAACCGCATACGGCATAAAGGCCGCTCCGTCGAGGGTATGCGGGGCCTCGCTCACCATCCGATCACGGATTTTCGCCGATGTCGCCAGCAACGGATACAGGGCTGCTGAGAAGACGGCCAGCGCAGCCAGCGTGACCCAGGCATTCCTCCACCTGGACGACCAGAAGGGGACCTCGGCGACGACCCAAGCGAAGGCGGCTGCGGCCGAGAGGCCGAAGAGCGTCCACACCTGTAGGTAGAACTTGAAGACGGTATTCATGCGGCCGATGTCGCCGACGAGGACGATGACCTCGACCATGAAGGTCAACGCCAGGGCAGCAGCAGTCATGACCAGGACGGCGCGTTTCAAAACCGGCATGCCGGGGCGGAAGAACAGCAGCATGGCCCAGGCGAGCAGCAGGAAGACGATCGGCGCAATGGCATAGCCGACGAGGGTCAGGACAAGGATCATCGAGACAAGCAGAATCAGGCCGGTGAGGATCGTCCCCAGCCGCGCACGAAGACCGGCGAGGGCGCTCAGGGGAGTCTCGGCCATCCAGCGTACCGTCTCCATGACCATCCAGCTCACGATCGTAAAGAGGAATAAACCGTGGACCGTCAGATAGGCCGTGAACGTCGTATGCGAACCCTCCCAGAACTCTACGTCATTGTAGCCCTGGGCGTACCAGTGGGTGTACGGCTGAAAGAGCGCCAGGGCCGCCCCGAAGAGGAGCGCGGAGGCCAGGACGGTTTCAAAGATGAAGGGTCGCCTCGCCCCGGCATGCCGGACCCACGCCGCACCGGCGACGGCCAGCAAGCCCAGCAACCAGTAGACCGGGAAATCCCAGGTGTTCGTCGGCCTGAGCACCCCGAACGCCAGTCCCCCGATGAAGAGG
>MGOM01000107.1:12362-12472 GCA_001797105.1 Chloroflexi bacterium RBG_19FT_COMBO_62_14 | reverse complement strand
CCGGGCGGCCACAACGGCCGGCCTCGATTCGCATGAATGATCCACGACAACCCCCACGCCAGAGTCAACACCGTGAAGGGAAAGTTGATCATATGTGCATGCAAATCGGC
>MGOM01000107.1:0-12343 GCA_001797105.1 Chloroflexi bacterium RBG_19FT_COMBO_62_14 | reverse complement strand
GGGAACTCGGTAAGCGGGCCGGGTTCTCCCGTAGCGGGTGGGATAGCCCGGCTCGGATCCCAATACCACGAGTCCAAGGCATAAGGCATCCCACCCTGGAGGGTTAGAAACCGCCCCACCCCGCGTGTGGCTTCAAGGAAACCGACAATCGAACCGGCCGGCTCTCCCCCGGCCGGGGCACCCAGTCGCTTGAAACCCTCGTAGATCATGCGCGCAGTTCCGAGATTGCCGAGCACGACGAGGGCCAAGGCCGCCGCCGTCCCGGCCAGACGCCGGCTGGGTCGGCGGAAGTCAATGTAGCTCGAGGCGTGCTCGACAAGGCCGGAACCGACGGCATACCCTGCCAGGCCCAGTAAGGCGAAAAGCGTCGGTATGACGAGGTTGTAAGCGACGGTCGGATTGATGCCCAGGAGCTTGATCGGGATGCCGACAAGCACGAAGCCAAAGTAGTAATAATTGATGTATCCGCCCGAAAACCAGGGATCAAAAGGCGGGAAGGTCGTACTCTTGATCACTGCATTCAGGTACGAGAAGTCCATCGGTTTCTCGCCGCCCTTGGACGGATGCCAGAGATCCGGATTCCCCAGGCGGATGAACAAGTCGACCAGGAAGAAGGACAGTGCCAGGATCTCGATCCAGGCAATCTCTCGCCGATTCGCCTTCACGTAGCTGATAAGGACCTGGCGGTCCCTCCAGGCAAGCAATGCCGACCAGGCCGTCAGCAAGAAGACGACGCCCAATATCGCTGACCGGGAGACGGGGAAGTTGGCGCTTCCGATCATCCAACTTCCCCAGGCGACGACCAGAATCCCGACAAGGCGGGCCAACGGATACGCTTCCTCCTGAAGCCCGGGCAGAGCCGCCCGGGTCAGTGGGAAGGCCAGCAGGCCCAGGATCCCGATCGACACCCACCAGACTACGACAGCCAGCACCTGTGACCGGTTGACCAGGCTTCCCGGATTGAAGAGCTCCGACCAAGTTCCTCCGGCTCTGTCCGCCTGCAACCGGTCTGGTGGCAAGAGAAGGGTTTTGGTTGAAGCGCTCCTGCCGTTGGGGTTGGTCCGGACAACGCGGCTGACGTCGACGTTCCCCAGGATCTGCAACACGTGCGCGTCCGAGAAACCTGGCGCTTTCTGAAACACCATGACCTTGGGATGATCGTAGACGGTGAACGTCTCCTCGGCCGCCTGATCGGGGATCCGGATCGGTCCGAGCTGAGGGTCGTTCTCGAAGACGGCGATCAGCGCGTATCCAAGCTGATCCACACTTTCACCCGCCTGCGCTCTTGCGCCGCAGGCGACGACGCTGGCGGGAGCCTGGCAATCGAACAGGGCCCGGTAATACTGCGAGGTGAGCGGATAGCGCGTTTCGACCCGAGGGATCGTCCCGTATTGACGGTTGGATGAAATCACCAGGTAATCGCCGTTATCGAGCGAGTCGACCAGCCGCTCAAGTTTGTCAGAGACCCCGTCCGAGTCGTCATCTTGCTCGTCCGGCCAGTAGAGTTCCTGCGTCACCCCGCTATACAGCCCCCCATAGCCATCCCACCCGTCCATGGGAAGCGGCAGTCCATCGTCCCAGCTTGACTCGCTGATGATCGTCGAGCCACGCAGACTTAACCAGGCCCCATCGCGGGTTTCGATCTGCAGGGTGTAGGCCTTCCCCACCTGGATGTCGACGGGGTGGTCGAGTGTCAACTCGAGCCGCGCCTCACCGGGTTCCGATTTGCTCGTATTTGCTGTCGCAAGGAGTATCGGTGGGTCAGAACCGTCCAGGAGCGAAACTGCCAGCAGGGTCTGATCGGGCGCAGCAAGATGCGGGAGAAGGAAGTGCGTCACGCGGCCGGTTGCGTGGCTGGTGAATGGCATCCGAAGCGGGCCGGACGCAGGCACGCCGACCCGAGTGCGTGGCAGACTCAGGTCCTGCGTCGACTCGTTTTCCCCTTGGCCAAAGACGATGCGGAGCTGTTCACCGAGGTCCAGGGCGACCGCGCCTTCGAGGTCCAGGCGCAATCGGAGAAGCTCCCCCGGTGAGACATGGGTCGGTTCGCCAAACCGGACATCCAGGAAGGATCCCGACTCTGTCGGCATCCAGACCGAAGAGGTAGACGCCAGAGGGACTTCGGATTCCCCTCCGTCGAGGACCTGTGCGTACAGCAGGCCTGGCTGCTGGCCTCCGGCAAGCGCGGATCTAACCTCCAATTGGATGCCGAGCAGTTCGCCTTCCTGCCCGCTCCTGAAAGTGGCGGTGTACGGATCCCCGGGGACCAGGATGAATGTCCGATCCACGGGTATCGGTTCGAGCGTAGCCCCATCCGGCGAGTCGAGCACGAGGTTCGCCGCGCCCGGGATGTGGGAATAGATCCAGCGCGTCGCGGCGACGCGTGTGACCGGGCGCACGTAGTTGGCGGTGAACGCGACAGCCCAGATCAGCGTGGCAGCCACGACCCCACCGCCAATGGCCCCGACGGCTGAAGAAGCGATCCGCCGGGTGCGCTCCTCGGAAAGCGCGTGGGCCCAGTCCCAGGCCTCCCAGGCTGCCCAGGCAGCCAGGAGGGCCAGCGTCGGGTAGATCGGAAGCTGGTAGCGCATTGCCTTGGTGAAGGTGAGCGATTGCCACAGGAAATAGCCGCCGGTCCAAATGACCGGGATGAGATGCCGCTTCCATACGCCGGTGCCGGCCTGCCACAGTGCCCAGCCCCAGCCAATCCAGGCGAGTACGCCCAGCGGCGCCCCCAGGCCCCAGCGCACGAGGTTGCTCAGAGAGAATAGGACCGGCGCCCGATTAACCCACTGCAACGCTGGAGGAAAGTCGACATCACCTCTCAACTGGTTCGCAAGTTCAGCCAGGTTGGCCAGCCACCTGGGATTGAGACGGAGGCTCAAGAGGGAGGCGCCAGCAAAGGCATACGGCTGGAACACGCGGAACGTGATCATGGAGACGACGGCAGCGAGCAGCACCCCTTGGAGCTCGAAGCGAACTGCGGCGGCCCTGTCCTCGTAGTGCCGGCTGAGGCGGATCACACTTACCAGCACGATCACGCCTGCCAGCGGGGCCGCGTTGAGCTTGGAAGCCGCCGCCATCCCGAGCATCAGTCCGAACAAGACGTAATCCCGCGTGCGACTCTCATCGAGGGCCCTGACGGCGAAATAGATCCCTCCCAGGATGAATGTGTTGGCGAACGGATCAACGATAAAGAAGTGCGCATGCTGGATGAGCAGGACACTTGTCGCCGCAAACGCCGCCGCAAGCAGGCCGACCCTCCTGCGATAGAGCCGACTGCCGACCAGATACACCAGGAATACTGAAAGTAGATCGAAGCCGGCCGAGGCGGCTCGGCCCAAGACGTGGATCTGGTCGTAGCCGGTCATACCCAGGGATTCGGCCAGGAAACGGACGAAGAAAACCGGCAGTGTGCCGTACACGAAGAACGAGAAGCCGGCGTTGTGAGGGTTCAGGGGGGAACGGTCGGTGTCGAAGTACTCCCCGATCGAACTCGGGATCCGGATCCCCGTCTCGACCATGGTCAAGAATCGTTCGTCCGGATGCAAGTGGGTCTGACTGTCCCAGTTAAGCCCGACAAAGCGCAACGCGCCGGCAACGAGGAGGATCGTCACAAGCGCGACCTCCGGAAAAGACGGGCGCCTGAGGCGCGGCGTGGCCGGTGGTGTGGACCAGGTTCCTTCGAAGGGTGCGTCGGTCGAGTCAGCCGGCATTACTGGGGCACCGGTGTCGGCTCGAGCTGGAGGTCAAGCCGCGAGGGGATCGTGTAGATCAAGAAATCCCGGTCCTGGATCGGAGAGACGAATCGCGAGAGGGTCCCGGAAGGAAAGAGCTCTCGCAGCCGTTCCACATTCTCGGAGTCCTCGGGCTTGAGGATGAAGAGCTGCGCTTGCATCTCCTCGGTGAGCGAACCAAGGTCTTCCGGCCGGATTGCATAATCCATCTCGGGCCGGCCGGCATTGACGCCGACAAGACGGGTGTCGACCCAATACGGGTATGGAATCACGTGGGCCGTCTGGTAGGTGCCGACCGACTCGGCGAAGCCTTTGATCACATGCCCGATGTCATTGGTGTTCAAAGTCCCGTGATCGAGTTCGTTCTTGAAGTCCACGAAATACAGCCGGTAGTTGAGTAGCGTGGCCAGGATCAGGAGGATGGCCGAAGTGCCGACGCCGAGGATCAAGGACCGTCGGCCTTTCCAAATTGAGCGGGCCCAATCGGGGATCGCCGCCAACCCGATCGCAGCGATGATGAACACAGGCACGATCGCGCCCCCGGCCCGGCTGGGATGCGGATTCTCGTCAGGGAAAGCTAGCGAGAGCGCCGATGGCAGAAGTAGCAACGGAATCGAGATCAGGAGGAACAAGTCGAGCCACTCGCGCCGGCGGACATAGCGGACGACAAGAATCGCCAATCCCAATCCAAAGAGCGCACCGGTAATCCAATCGAGGGCCGGGCGGCCAGGGATCGAGAGGATCCAAACCCCGCCATTGTCCCAGTTGAACATGCGGAGTGCGTTCCACATGTTCGATGCCAGGATCACCAGGGCCGGTCCGGGCAATGGGCGCTCGGCCGACCCGACACGCGTCACAGTCCGGAACAAGAAGGCCTCAGGCATGTCCAGGGCTGCCCGAAGCATCGGGACGGCGACAACGGCAGCGATGACGCCGATCACCACCAACCAAACGAGAGACCTCCAGCGGACCCCCTGCGCTTGCCGGTGGAGTGCAAACAGGGCCACACCAGCGACAATCACCAATGGGGTGAGACGGGCGGAGGTATAGCCGTAAATGCCTAACCCGACCGCCGCCCCGCACAGCAAGAGATCATTCCTCCGGCGGAGGCGCAGACCGCGCACCAGGTAGTACATTGCCGGGGCCAGGAATAGCGGATGGAACGGCAGCCGCATCCCCGATCGACTGATGGCATTCGGCCAGTATCCGATGGCAACCAAGATCAGGCCTGCCAATCCGACGTTCCGACCGCCGACCTCCTTGCCAAAGAGGTAGATATACGGGAGACAGAGGAAGCCGGCGAGCGCGGTGACCTCCTTGAGCGCCAGGAAGTCCAGGCTTGCCCCGAGGTATTTCACGGCTGCAGCCACGGCGTAGAACTGCATCGGCTCCCGTCCAGCGTTTCTGGGGAAGAACACCGAGGTCGCCCCACCGAGAATTTCCATGATATCCACTAGCTTCTCGGCGTGGTCGCTCCACATGTTGATAGGGATCAAATCGAGCTCAGCGAACTTGAAGAAGAAACCCACCCCGTAGGCGAATACAACCGCCATCCCAAACGTGTCCAATGACAGGTTGAAGTGAGGGGATTTCAACCACACCCAGATGCGACGGAGCACTCCCCGCACGTCAGGGCCGCCGTCCCAGAATGCGGCCAGCACCGAGAGGACGGCAACCGCCCAGAAGAAGACGCCGACTCTCGTGAACCGGTCTCCCTTCGCGGCAAAGAAGGCCAATACGGAGAATAGTACGCCCGAGGCCAGGAACGGCACGCGCACGCCGGATTCGCGGCTCACGGCCTTGCTCGCCTCGGGTCTCTCGAGCGTGAAGTCACCTTCCCATACCGCCCATCCCACCAGGACCAGGGCCAGGCCGAAAAGCACAATGCTCGTTCCGACCGCTTGGGAGTGCATGTCAAAACCGATCTGGCCGAGCATGGCCAAGAGGAGCGCCACAGGCAGACGCAGGTGCGCCGCGGTGACTCTAAACGTTATCCGCTCGGCGACCCGGGGAATTGCGGGAGCTTTAGCCGATGAACGTCGGCCGGCGCGCCGCGCCGAAGATACCTCCGCCACGCTGATCGGGCGCCGGCGGACGACGGACTTGACCCAATCCAGGACGGTCGCCTCTTCGGGCTGAGGGAGGTTCTTCCTCTTGGATTTGCTCACCTTGTCCACCTCGCAATCGCGCCTGTTTGCGGCCGATAATTAGGCCTGGCGTCCCTGCAGGCCGTGGGACTGTTTCCCTGCACGTCGATACGCCTCCTCATCCTGACTTCCTTGCCATGTAGAAGCTATAGGTTCCGGCTTCAGAGGGAGGCTCGAGATAGTATCTTCGCATCAGACGGTCCGTCAACGCCATGTTCCACTTCTGAGGAACGAGTATCCAGCGCCCGATCGCGACGCGGGGGACCAGGCATGGAGCTCCGAAGTAGTGACCCCACTCCAAGGCGTGCAGCGCGGACGGTGAGAAGTATCGAAGTGCATGGTCAATCGTAAAACCTGCTTGAGCAAGCTTCTCTTTCCACCCCGGCTCATACAATAGGTTCTTTGTCCTGGACATCCACATGAACCAATCCTCATATCCCTCGCCGAGTCGGCGCAGCCCAATACGCCTGAGAAGGTGCGGCAGGCTTAGCTCAGTGCGGTAGCCGGGATTGGGAACCGTGAAGGCAAATGGAGCGCCGGGCTTCAACACTCGCCCGACCTCCGCCAGGACGGAATCGAGTGGCGGGATGTGCTCGAGGACCGAATTGCTGACGGCGCTTCCGAAAGAGGCGTCTTCAAACGGAAGATGTACCCCATCCGCCTGGATGAGCAGCCGGTAGACCTTACGCCGCTGTGCCTCCCTCAAGGGACGGATCGAAGGATCGATCCCGACGTCGAGGCCGTGATCGTAGGTTACCGAGGCAAAATGACCATCGCCGCTCCCGACATCGAGAACCGGCAGCGGGAGCTGGACCTGTGACATCATTCTTGCTTCGACCGAGCGCAAGGTTGCCCGGAAGTAAGGAAGCTCGCGTAGATTCAGCCACAGGAAGTCCTGCCTCATACCGGACCCACGGCCAGACGGCCCCCGAGGAGTCGGAGGAACATCGTCTCATACTGGGCGGCGATCGTGTCGGGTGCGAAGCGAGGTGAGATTTCCGACGGCTTGCCCTTGTACTTCCTCGGATGACTTAGAACCTCGATCACCGCTTCGGCCAAAGCCTGCGAGTCCCGAGGCGGGACGGTTCTTCCCATGCCGCTCGTCAAGACCGGTTGCCGCACCCCGGGAAGGTCTGAGGCGACGACCGGGGTGCCGAGCATCATCGATTCGATCTGGACCAGACCGAAGCTCTCCGTGCTGTTGACGCTGGGGAGGACGCTCACATTGCAGCTCTTGAAGAAAGCCGCCATCTCAGTTGGTTCGAGTGGGCCGAGGAAACGCCAATGATCGGCATGCGCTCTGAGGAGAGGCTCGAGCCGCTGAGCGTAATCTGCTTCTCCCAGCACGTCCTCGTGTTGGCCTGCAAACCAAACTTGCGCCCGCGGAAACTGGCCCAGGATGATCGGTAGTGCCTGCAAGAGGTACTCGACGCCCTTCTCCGTGGCAAGCCGGGCAGCCATTCCGATCACCGGCCGTCCGGCAAGCCGATGCGCTTGGACAAAGCGAGCGGTCTCCGCGCGCGAGACCGGTTTGACCTCGACCGGCGGTGGGATGACCTGGACCTTATCCATGTATCGTTGCAGGAAAGGAGAGTGGTCGGCGTAGTCCTGGGTGTAGGCGACAACTCGATGACACAACCCCGCTGCGAGGCGGTTGGCCAGGTTCACACCGACATTCGCCAGTGGATTGATCCCTCCTCGCGGCAGCCGGACGTCGCAGTGATAGGTGAGGACCGTCGGCCTCCCAAGAAGCCGCCCGCGCAATGCAACCCCGGCCGCGTCGAATTGCGGGAGATGCAGGCTAACCACGTCGTGCGACCAGACTTCGCGCGTCGCCTCCCAACCTATCGTCGGCATGACGACGCCTTTGCTCAGGCGAAAAGCGACGGGCATTCGGCGCACCACGACACCGTCCATCGCTTCCCGCAGCGGCAAGCTACGCTCGTATTGCGAGGTAAGCACGGTCACCTGATGGCCGCGTGCCGCCAGGGCTCTAGCGAGCCGCTCGACGTAGATCGTGAGCCCGGAGACGTGCGGCCGGTAGTAGGTCAGGACCACGAGGACCTTCATTGCCGCCGAACCGGAGTGCCACGCTCCGGTCGAGATAGGCTTTCCAGAGAAACCACGCCGAGCCAAGTGTCCGTCCACCCTTCCCGGGATTCGGCTGCGATCGCAATCGAAGCGGTCCGACCCAGGGACGCCTTCTCCACCTTGCTCACGCCTGGTTGGAGGACCTGGATGAATCGGTTCAATTCGTTCTTCCGTGCCACCGGAACACATAACCCGCCAGCTTCAGGCTGGCGATTATAGCATCGCGGCCCAGGCGTGCTCGGCTCCGGGACTCGGAGCCTCGCCTAGAAGCCATGTGCGGGATGTGGTTGTTTTCTACTCGAAGAGGGATCGGTTGTTGGTGACCCAATCAAAGAGGAGCTCGACCCCCTGACCGACGCCGACCTTGGGAGACCAGCCCAGGTCCCGGGCGGCCTTGGAGATATCGGAGATGTAGACGCGCTGGTCACCAGGGCGCCAGTCATCGAACTCAACCTCGACCGGCCGACCGCGGAGCTGTGCCAGGAGAGGGCCGAATTCCCCCCAGATCGACAGGCAGTTCTCGGGCCCACCGCCGATGTTGTACGCCTGACCCTGGGTGACCTCCGAGCGCTCCACGGCACGCAGCATGGCATCGATCAGATCATCCACAAAGAGAACGTCCCGGACCTGCTTCCCGTCGCCGTAGATCTTGATCGGCCTGCCTAGGACGGCGGCGATGACGAACCAGGCCAGCCAGCCCTGGTCTTCGATGCCGAACTGGCGGCGACCATAGATGCAGGAATTGCGGAACACGACCGTGCGCAGCCCGTAGATTCGGTTGTAATCGAGGAAGTACTGATCTGCCGCTCCTTTCGAGCAGCCGTACGGCGAGTAGAAGTCAAGAGGTTCGCTTTCGGGGACCCCGCCCGGCAGTCCAGAAAAACGATACCGCCCGTCTCGCTCCTCGACGGCATGCGATGTCAGGGCGCCGTAGACCTTGTTGGTCGAGGTCAGAAGCAGAAAGGCCTCCGGGGAGTGACGGCGGGCTGCCTCGAGGACATTCAGTGATCCGAGGGCGTTCACTTCGAAGTCGAAGCGGGGATCGCTGACCGAACTCGTCACGGCCACCTGCGCCGCGAAATGCAGGATCGCGTCCACCGGTCGGCCTTCGGCAAACGTACGATCCAGTTCGGCGGCATCTCGAATGTCGACGCGGAAGAACGAGAAGCCGCTGTGCTTCTCACGCAGCCAGGCCAGGTTCTTCTCACTACCCGGCCGTGACAGGTCATCGACCACGGCGACTGTGTGCCCGTCCGAAAGCAACCGATCAACCGTGTTCGCGCCGATGAACCCCGCCCCGCCGGTGACCAAGTACTTCATTGGAGCCTCCGGGAAACAGCTGTCAGCTATCAGCTCTCAGCAATAAGCAATTAGCAATAAGCAATAAGCAGTTAGCAATAAGCAATGAGCTACAGGCTGTCAGCCAACACCAACCTGGCATATCGAATACTTGCGTCTTCCGCCTTGCGTCCTGTGTCTTGCGTCTTGCATCTTGAAGCTCGCAGCTTGTAGCCCCTCGCGTGGGTTATGTCTTGAGTCTTGAGTCCTGCGTCATGTGTCTTGTGTCCTGTGTCTTTGGGCTTGCCTCTTGCGACTATTCTTCCCCAATCCTCAACACGGCCATGAATGCATCCTGCGGGATCTCAACGCTGCCGACCCTCTTCAAGCGCTTCTTCCCCTTCTTCTGCTTCTCAAGCAGTTTCTTCTTGCGCGTGATGTCTCCACCATAACACTTGGCCAGCACGTCTTTGCGGATCGCCCGGACGTTCGCCCTGGAGATAACACGCCCACCTGCCACCGCCTGGATCGGGACGGTGAACAGCTGGCGCGGGATCAGTTCTTTCAGCTTGGAGACCAGCGCCTGGCCCTTATGGTAGGCATCCTTGCGATGGACGATCAGCGCCAATGCATCGACCGATTCTTCGTTGATCAGGATCTCCAACTTGATCAGATCATCGACGCGGTAGCCGGAGAAGTGATAATCCAGCGAGGCGTACCCCCGGGTTCTCGACTTGAGTTGGTCGTAAAAGTCGACGATCAACTCTGCCAGGGGGATCTGGAAGTCAAGCACGACCCGTCCGGGGGCCGGGTAGTCTTGTGCGACAAAGGCGCCGCGACGCTTGGTGACCAGGTCCATCACCGTGCCGTAGGCACTCTCCGGGGTGAAGACCTGAATGTCCATCCACGGCTCGCGGACTTCGATGATGAGAGACGGGTCGGGGAGCCTGGCCGGGGAATCGATCAGCCCGATCGACCCGTCTGTCATCAACACCTGGTACTCTACTGAGGGCGCGGTTGCGATCAGGTTGATGCCATGTTCGCGTTCGAGGCGCTCCTGGACGATCTCCATGTGGAACATGCCCAGGAACCCGCAGCGGAAGCCGTAATTGAGCGCCTGTGAGGTCTCGAGCTCGTAGATCAGCGAGGCGTCGTTTAACTGCAGCTTCTCGAGCGCCTCTTTCAAGTTTGCGTAGTCCTCACCCTCTACGGGGTAGAAGCCGGCATAGACCATCGGCTTTGGATGCTGATACCCCTCGAGGGGCGTGTCTGCTGGGCGGTGACTGGAGGTGAGCGTGTCCCCGACACGGCATTCGCGAACACTCTTCAGGCCGGTGGCTACGTAGCCGACCTCGCCCGCGATCAGACGGCCGGTCGGCCGCAATCCGGGGACGAAGATCCCGATCTCGATCGGCTTGAGGTCGACACCGGTCGCCATCAGATGCAGGTCGTCGCCCTGCTCCAAGGTCCCGTCCATCAACCGGACGTAGGCAACAACACCCTTGTAGGAGTCATAGTGTGTGTCGAAGATCAACGCCCGAAGCGGGCGGGAAGGATCCCCGGCCGGCGGCGGCACGCGCTCGACCACCGCCCGCAGGACCTCTTCGACATGAGTCCCTAGCTTGGCTGAAATGCGCGGCATCGCCTCAGGCGCCGTCCCCAGAAGTGCGTGTATCTCCTCGGCGACCTCATCCGCGTGTGCGGCGGGAAGATCGATCTTGTTAATGACCGGGATGACTTCGAGATCGGCGCCGATCGCCAGGTACAGGTTCGCCAGGGTCTGAGCCTCGATCCCTTGCGTCGCATCGACGACCAGGATGGCGCCTTCGCATGCCTCCAGCGCCCGACTGACTTCGTAGCTGAAGTCGACGTGCCCTGGAGTGTCAATCAGGTTGAGCTCGTATTCGGTACCGTCTTCGGCCTGGTAGGCCATGCGGACGGCAGAGGCCTTGATTGTGACCCCCTTCTCCCGCTCGAGCTCCATGCTATCCAAGACCTGCTCCACCATCTCTCGATCCGAGATGGTCCCCGTAAGCTGAAGTAGTCGATCGGCCAGCGTGGACTTGCCGTGATCGATGTGGGCGATGATGCAAAAGTTACGAATATGGGTTGGATCCATCAGGCCATCTAACGTAAAAGGGCGGGAGGCTCTCCTCCCGCGGAGGACAGTATACCCGACACGTCATCCGCGCGATAGTTCTCAGCCTGCCGCTGCGGCGAACAGCGCGAGCAACTGCTCCTCCAAGGGGAAAACCGGCCCATCCATGACGCACCAGAGCAGAAACTCAGCGTTTCCTTTGGGACCGATCAGAGGGGAGCGCAGCACGCCTTGCGGCGTCAGGCCTGTAGAGGAAGCCGCCGAGAGGATCTTCTCGACGACTCGCCGGTGAACGGCCGGATCCCGGACAACCCCTTGCTTGCCGACGGATTCCCGCCCGGCTTCGAATTGGGGCTTGATCAGGGCCACCAGCTGGCCCCCCGCGACCAGCCATCCGCGTACGACCGGCATCAGGAGCTCGAGCGAGATGAATGCCGCGTCAATCGTGGCGATCTGGATCCCCTCCGGCATCTGTGGCTGGTAGCGCGCATTGACACCTTCCATGACTATCACGCGAGGGTCCTCTCGAAGGCGCCAGTGCAGGAGCCCCCGCCCGACGTCCAGCGCGTAAACCCTGGCGGCACGGTGCTGCAGCAGACAGTCGGTGAAACCCCCGGTTGAGGCCCCCACGTCGGCACAGATCTTGCCCTCCACCTCGATCGGGAAGGCCTCCAGGGCATGGGCGAGCTTCTCGCCTCCGCGGGAGACATAGCGTGGTCCCGGCTCGAGGCGGATCTCCTCTCCGGGACCCACCCGCTGAGAGGGTTTGGTGACCGGTTCCTCGTCTACTCGGACTCGGCCAGCCATGACAAGTCGCTGGGCAGCGGCCCGGCTCTCCGCCAGCCCGCGATCCACCATCAAGACATCGATCCGCTGCTTTTTCGCCAGCGCCGCCTCCGGGCAATCGGATTGTCGCTAGAAGGAGTCAGGCCATGTCCACATCGACAGTCAGAAGCGCATTGTACATGATCCGCGGCAGACGCCCCCTCCAG
>MGOM01000106.1:10500-10805 GCA_001797105.1 Chloroflexi bacterium RBG_19FT_COMBO_62_14 | reverse complement strand
CGGTGGCGGCGGCCCTCTCGGCAGCCTCTGGTCTTCTGCTTTACTGGCGAACGTCCGGTCACTTGAATGGCGCTTGGATTACTAGCGGTCCGGGGTTAGCTTTGACCATTGGCGGCGCCTCAGGCCTCATCGCCGCCACATATGGCGCGGTATTCGTGAGAGCGACCTCGGCTCGCATGGGTCAACTGGCTCGCCAGATCTACGCCTCAGGCGGCCCGCCCTCGCCCGAACAACAAGCCGAGGCGCAGCAACTTGGAGCAAAGCTCGGCACCGGCGCCCTATGGACGGCGGGCCTGCTCGTGGTC
>MGOM01000106.1:1317-10443 GCA_001797105.1 Chloroflexi bacterium RBG_19FT_COMBO_62_14 | reverse complement strand
GGCCGGATGCCGGCCTGCCCGGCGGGCTCGATGGACGGCTAACATGGCCCGGTGGGAAAGCCGACGGTCAGATCGTTGTCAGATCCCTGATAGATTTCGAGAGCACAAGCCCATACACTTCTGGTTGCGGGTCTCCCTCCTCGGCGCGCGGCGCGCGTATTCGAGATCGGAGGCACCCAGTCCTGGAGGGCACAATGGGAACTTCGAAAGGCAAAGTCGCCTGGTTCCTCTGGCCATTTGTCGCGCTTTGGCGGCTTCTGGCTCTGATCATCGGCTTCACGGGTAGGGTGATTGCGATCGTCCTGGGGCTCGTCGTCATGATCCTCGGTCTCCTGGCGACGCTGACCTTTGTTGGGGCTGTCGTGGGGATTCCGCTGATGATCTTTGGTTTTCTGCTCGTCGTCCGCGGGATCTTCTGAGGCCTAAGGGACTCCGGGGGCCGGAAAGCGGAGCGAGAGCTCGCCGGCCTCTCGGGGGCTCGGACGGCGAAGGTTCGATCCGTGGCCTGCCGACGGGAGCGTCAGAGGGACGCGGCTACCCTGACTAACTCGGTTGAACGAAGCCTGGGCCTTGCTGGGGAGGAGATCGCCTCGTCTGGAACCAGCGCACCGAGCCCACCTTCGGCGGTCAAGGGCCTCTCCCTTCATAGCTCCCGGGGTGACAGCCAGGCTGACGTGTGGCGGGCTGGCTACGAAGTCACTCCCACGGGTTCAACATCGTCTGGATCAGGATCGGTCGACCGATCTTGATGTTCGGTCGCCGCGTGACGAGCCATAGGACTAGATCGGCGATGTCCTCAGGAAACAGGCACTTGGCGTGGTCAAGACCGGCGGAGTCCTCGGTCATTTCTGTTACGACCATTCCGGGACAGATGGTGTCAACCCGGATACCGAAGTCCTGATTCTCGCGTTGGATGTACTCGCTCAGGGCGTTGAGCGCGTGCTTTCCGACGCCATAGGCCCCAACCCCGGCGTAATACTCGAGGCCCGACTCAGAACTGATATTGACAAGGTGACCGCGCTTCCGCCCCCTCATCCCCGGCAGTACAGCGCGGGCGAGCAGGAAAGGGCCGCGCAAGTTCACGTCCAGCACATGATCCCATACCTCAACGCTGTGCTCGTGGATAGCCCCGCCTCCGCCGATGGCGGCGTTGTTCACCAGGATGTCGATCGGACCCAGGGCGTCCGAGGTCTCGTCGACCAACCCCTCGACCTGGCCGTCGTCAGAGACGTCGGCCGGGATGGCGATCCCAGTCCCACCGTTCGCCTCAATCAACGCGAGCGTGGCCTCGAGAGGTTCTCGGCGCCGCCCACAGATCGAGACGTTTGCCCCTTCGGCAGCAAGAGCGAGGGCGACGGCGCGACCAATCCCGCTTCCGCCTCCGGTTACAAGCGCCACCTGACGATCAAGCTGCCCCATATTGACCACTCCTTCCCGCCATAGATCGTTCGGTTGCGACACACTCGCAAGGAAGTGTCGGCTCGCCGATGGCCTGACTCTAGTTCGTGACTGACATTTTCAATTCGTCCGCAAGTTGATGTTAGCGGTGCCTACGCCAAGGCTGAGGTTGACCTGAGGTCCTTGGCCTTCATGCGCCTAGCCGTCGTCTCTGGCCGTCCAGCCGGTGTCGGCGTTGATGGAAAGGAAGGCTCCTCTCGTCCTCGCCCTTGCCGGTGTGCCATCGGGGACGTAGATGGTGAAGTTGCCGGCTGCTCCTTCAATTGCGACGTCGAAGTCCTGGGACAGGTCACCGGAGAAGTCGAGGGTGACGTCGCCCCCACCCAGCGTGAACTCCATCCGCGGGCTATTTGCGTTGGCCAGCTGGCTCAGCTCAAGCCGGGCCGCGCCCGCGATGACGGTAAGCGAGCCCATCGGACCTCTGTTGGGATCTGAGAACCCGATCGCAACGCGCTGGACTTGATGACAACCCGGAACCCAGATTTAAGACACGTATGCCAGAGACCCTACGATAAACAGGCGGTTTGCCTTGGGCGGGCCCGTCACTTGATTCAGTAATCATTACCTGTCCTGCAAACTCGGAGACCCTTTTGGCGTGGAATGCGTCAACGAGACAGCTCGCGAGGTCGAATGAAATGTTGCAGGCAGGCCGCGCGAAGTATACCAGACCGGCGTTGCGCCGAAGCGCCCTCCCACGATCTATCCGTGTGAAACCGGTGATTCGTCGCTTGCTTCCCGCGTCGAACGCCAATCCGCATGCCAGAATCCGGTCAGTAACCCACATTGACCCTGGTATAGCCCGAATGGCAGCTTGACACGCTGATTCACCGCGTGGTATTCTCCCCCGACTTCTTTCCGATCCTGGATCCAGAAGAGGAGCGAGCATGGGGGACTCTCGGGGTTACTGGTTGGGGTTTAGCCTCGTCAAAGGCATTGGACCTGCGCGAGTGCGAGCACTGCTTGACGCGTTTGGCGATATCGGCGTCGCGTGGAATGCGAACGCCCAGGAGCTCAGGCAGATGGGTCTCGGTCAACAGTTGACTGAGACGTTAATCGAAACAAGAGGACGTCTGGATCTTGAGGCTGAGCTCGAGCGAATTGATCGTGGAGGTTTCGGACTCCTTACCTGGGAGGACCCGGCGTATCCGGAGCGGCTGCTCGAAATCGATGCGCCGCCTCCCGTGCTCTACGTCCGGGGAGGAATTCAGTACGAAGACCGATGGGCGGCGGCGATCGTCGGTACGCGCAAGCCGACGGGATATGGTAAAGATGTCGCATGTGAGGTTGCCTCTGCCCTTGCCAGGAACGGGGTGACGGTCGTTTCAGGTTTGGCGAGAGGCGTCGACTCGCTCGCTCATCGAGCGGCGTTGGAGGCCGGCGGTCGCACTCTGGCCGTGTTGGGATCGGGTGTCGACTACATCTATCCTCCAGAGCACGCCCGCCTCGCTGAGATGATCGCCGAGAGCGGAGCAGTCGTCTCGGACTACCCCTTGGGAACGAGGCCCGAGCCAGGCAACTTCCCGCCCCGTAATCGGATCATATCCGGGCTGGCATTGGTGGTCGTCATCGTCGAAGCCGGCGAGAGCAGCGGGGCGCTGATCACCGCGGAATTCGCCGCCGATCAAGGGCGAGAAGTCTTCGCCGTGCCGGGAAGCATCTATAGCGCGGCCAGCCGCGGGACCAACCGCTTGATCCAGACCGGGGCCAGACCGCTCTTGACGGCGGATGAAGTCCTCGAGGCATTGAACCTTGACGTGCTAGCCCGGCAAGAATCGGTGATCGAGGCTCTGCCCGAGGATGAGACTGAGAGGCAGCTGCTCCAGGCGCTCACCGGCGAGCCTTTGCACGTCGATGAGCTTGGCGCTCGCTGCGGCCTGCCGGTTGCCCGGGTTAGCGCTTCACTGGCGATGCTCGAGCTCAAGGGCCGGGTCCGTCAGGTCGGTGGAATGCACTATATCCGAGCGCGTGAGCCACAAGGCGAGTATCGAGTGGAATGACGACCAGTGAGTTCTTCGCGGTAATTATGGCCGGAGGGGGCGGCACCCGGCTCTGGCCACTCTCCAGGCGCGAGCGGCCCAAGCAGACATTGCGACTGTCGGGCGACCGGAGCCTTTTCCAGCTGGCCATCGATCGTCTGCTCCCGATCATCCCGCCGGGAAATATCCTGGTGGCAACTGTTGCCGAGCAAGCGGAGCTGTTACGCGACCAGGCCCCCGAGCTTTCACGGGACAACTTCTTGCTCGAGCCGGGTCAGCGCGGGACGGCATCGGTCATCGGTTTGGCGGCGACTGTCTTGCGCCAGCGCTCTCCGGATAGCACGATGGCTTGCCTGACGGCGGACCATTTCATCGGAGATGTCGGCAAATTCCAGGCGCTCCTGCTCGCCGCACGTGAGGTCGCTGACCGGGGCTTTCTGGTGACGCTGGGGATCACACCGACATACCCTTCCACTGGTTATGGGTACATCGAGCGGGCCGAACCGCTCGAGCCTTCTCGGGGAACTACGGTATTTCGCATGGCGGGCTTCCGAGAGAAGCCGAACCGGGACATCGCCCAAGGCTATATTCAGAGCGGGAAGTACTCCTGGAACTCAGGGATGTTCATCTGGAAGGCCGACCGCATCTTGGATGAGATCAAGCGCCAGATGCCGGACCTGGCGGCGGGGTTGCACAGGATCGGAGCGGCACTGGGTGATCCGGAAGAGGTGCGCGTCATCGAGGACGTGTGGCGCGAGCTGCAGCCGCAGACTCTCGACTACGGGATCATGGAGCACGCCGAACGGGCAGCGGTGATCCCGGCCGATGATCTTGGTTGGTGCGATATCGGCAGTTGGGAGCGTCTATTCGAGGCGCTGCCTCTGACATCCGACGGCAACCTGGTCCTGGCTGAGCAGAGCCTGCGCCAGGAGATTCAGGGGAGCCTGATTTACCAGGACTCGGCCGGGGGCCGGAAGCGCCTGATCGCGGCACTCGGCCTCAAAGACGTCATCATCGTCGATACGCAGGACGTGCTGTTGGTATGTTCCAAGGAGCGCAGCGAAGATGTCCGCAAGCTGGTTGAACGTCTGACGGATGCGGGGTTGGATGAATACTTGTAGTAGGAGTGGTGAGTGGAAGCCTATTGTGTGAAGTGCAAACAGAAGCGAAAGATGCTCAATCCCGAGGCGACGTTTACCGCCAGCGGTGCTCCCGCTACGCGCGGGACGTGCGAGGTATGCGGCACGCGCCTGTTTCGGATGGGGCGGACCGCGGCTCATGATGGTCTGGAGCCGCCCTCCGCTGAAGAACGGTCGAAGGCCCGCAGCCGGAACGACCGCGCGAAGGGCGAATCGGCGCCCAAGCGGAGCGGGCGTCTGGTCATCGTCGAGTCGCCGGCCAAGGCGCGGACGGTCGGTCGTTTCCTGGGGAAGGGCTACAAAGTACGAGCCTCCGTCGGTCACGTTCGCGATCTGCTGCGATCGAAACTGTCGGTTGACGTGGACAACGATTTCGAACCTCAGTATCGGGTACCGAATGAGAAAAGAGATGTCGTCAAAGCCCTGAAAGGGGACGTCGCCAGGGCCAAGGACGTTTTTCTGGCGACAGACCCGGATCGTGAAGGGGAGGCGATCGCCTGGCATCTCATGCACGCGGCGGAGATCGAGCCCGAACGGGCCCAGCGAGTCGTGTTCCACGAGATCACCAAGCCCGCGATCGAACGTGCATTTTCACATCCACGTTCAATTGATATGGACCTGGTCGATGCCCAGCAAGCTCGACGCGTGGTTGACCGACTTGTAGGTTACAGCCTGAGCCCTCTGTTGTGGTCGAAGGTGCGCGGCCGCCTCTCGGCGGGGCGAGTGCAGTCGGCGGCCCTGCGGCTCGTCGTCGATCGCGAGCGGGAGATCGAAGATTTCGTAGCGCAGGAATACTGGACGATCGAGGCTGAGTTCATCGCCCCGGGAAAGCCGCCGGCGTTTCGGGCCAGGCTCGTCCAGCTCGATGGCAAAGAGATCAAGCCTGAGTCGGAGGAAGGGGTCCTGCCGATTGTCCAGGACATGCGGCTTGCCGGATACAGGGTTGTGTCTGTTCGCACCGGCAGCCGTGTCAGACGGCCTTCGGCCCCGTACACGACCAGCACTCTCCAGCAGGACGCCTCTCGCAGACTCGGTTTCAGCGCTCGCAAGGCGATGGCAGTCGCCCAACAACTTTACGAAGGGATTGAGTTGGACCACCGGGATGCCATCGGTTTGATCACCTACATGCGCACCGACTCGACGCAGGTGTCCCCCGAGGCTCAATCGGAAGCTCGCGAGTTGATACGCTCCCGTTATGGCGGAGAATTCCTGCCGGAGGTGCCGCCGGTCTATCAGACGCGCACCCGGGGCGCCCAGGAGGCGCACGAGGCCATCCGGCCCACTTCGGCCAGCCTGCTGCCGGACGATGTGAAGGACCATCTTTCGGCGGACCAGTTCAAACTCTACAGCATGGTGTGGAACCGCTTTGTCGCCTCTCAGATGAATCCGGCGATCTACGATACCCTGACGGTCGAGATCGAAGGCCGCTCGGCCATCCACGTCTATGCCCTGCGCGTATCGGCCTCGAGCTTGAGATTCGCCGGGTTCCTGCAAGTCATCGGGGATCCGCCGGCGGATAACGGCGACGAGAACGGTAACGGGGAAAGCGGTTCGCAGCTCGAGCAGCTGCCCGATCTGGCCGAGTCCGATCCGTTGGACCTGCTCGATCTGTATCCGACGCAGCACTTCACCCAGCCGCCGGCGCGCTACTCTGAGGCCGGCTTGGTGCGCGCTCTCGAGGAGAATGGCATCGGGAGGCCTTCGACCTACGCCCCGATCATCACGACGATCCAGACGAGAGGCTACGTGCGCAAAGAGAAACGCCGCCTGATCCCGACTGAGATCGGCGAGGTCGTGAACGACTTGATCGTCGTCCACTTCCCGGAGATAGTCGATCTCGGTTTCACGGCCAAGATGGAAGAGGAGCTGGATGAGATCGCTGAAGGAAAGCGGGAGTGGGTCGAGGTGATCCGGGCATTCTACAATCCGTTCGCCGAGCAGGTCCGGCTGGCGGCGGAGAACATGCCCGAGATGAAGCCCGAGGTCGAGCCGCTCGGTCGGTTGTGCCCGGAGGACGGAGGCGAGCTCGTAATCCGGCATGGTCGCTATGGCCGGTTCATCGGTTGCTCGAACTTTCCGAGTTGTCGCTACACCGAGCCCTGGCTCGAGAAGATCGGCGTGCGCTGTCCGCAGGACGGAGGTGAGCTGGTCGAACGCCGAACCCGGCGAGGACGCACTTTCTACGGGTGCGCCAATTATCCGGCTTGTGATTTCACGAGCTGGAAACGCCCGCTGCCTGCTCCATGTCCAAACTGCGGCGGATTGCTAGTGGCCGAGAGCAAGAGGTTTGCCGAGTGCCTGTCGTGCCACTCGCGATTCGAACTGAAGGACCTTCCCGAAATCGAGCGTGATCTGGCATAGAACCTGCACCTCAGTCCGAGGGTTTGCCTTCGCTGACGCGGAGGTCTAGAATTTATCCCATGTTGGGACCTCGGACGAGTACAATCCACCGCGCCCGACAACCGGGGAGTGAAGTCTCATGAACATGCTGGACAGCCTGACACAGAGAAAGTGGGTCCTGCCGGGCATTGCCCTTGTCGTTGGCCTTGTCTTGGGCGTCGGGTACGCCTGGGGAATCAATCCGGTTAAGTGGGTCGAGGGCACGCCGGAGCAGCTCCGGGCGGACCTGCAGCGGGATTTCCTGCGGATGGCGATCGACTCATATTCGATCAACCGCGACGTCGACCAGGCGATTAAGCGGTACCAAAGCCTCGGGGCACGGGCACAGCAGACGCTCGAGGAAATCGGTGCCAACCCGGATAAAACCCGGCCGACGGACATTCAGAACTTCAGAGCCGTGGTGGAGATCTTCAAACCGTCGGCCGAGCCTCAGGCGACGGACGTTCCGGTCGGGGGGTTGAGCGGCATCACCCGGTTGGCGCTGCCAGTCTGCGGCGGGACAATCGTGCTGGGACTGGTTCTGGCAGCCGTCTTCCTACTCAGAGACCGCGTGCGTCTGCGCGGCACCCCGACGATGTCCGAAGAAGAGGCCGCCGCCAGAATGAACTTGGGATCCGGTCCTTTGCCTAGAGCGTCGCGAAGCGGCCAAGGTGCCGACACCAGTCAAGAGCCCCTGGCCACTTTCAGGACGATCTACGCGCTGGGAGACGATCTTTACGACGATTCGTTCAGCATTGAGAGCGGGACCGGGGACTTCCTGGGGGAATGTGGGGTGGGGATCGGAGATGTCATCGGCGTCGGCGACCCAAAGAAGGTCTCCGCCCTGGAAGTCTGGTTGTTCGACAAGAACGACATTCAGACCGTAACCAAGGTCCTGATGAGCCGCTACGCCTTTCAAGATGGCGCCACCCATAATCGCCTGGCGGCGAAAGGGGACCCATCACTGGCCGAGAGTGGCGGCGTGATTTATCTCCAGACCGCTTCCCTTGAGGTCGAGGCACGCGTCGTCGACCTGGTCTATGGTGAGGGGGCCCTGCCGCCGGAGAGTTTCTTTGAGCGGGCGACGATCGAGTTGAGAGCCTGGTCCCGAGGGAACTAGCTTTCGAGCCCGCGCATCCTGCGTAAGATGATCACCGGGCAGCCGTCGGCTGCCCGCTTTCTTTCGTGCCAGGCGGTCATACATTCTCGGGGCGGTCCTGACGGCGTGGGCGCCTCGCGTGAGGGATCTCAGTCTGTCCGGCTAGCGGATCTCGAGAATCTTGAGCTCGACTCGGCCGGCCGGTGTCTCGGCCACAGCCACCTCGCCGACTTTCTTGCCCATCAAGGCCTTTCCGATCGGGGACTCGTTCGAGATCCGGCCCTCGCGCGGGGAGGCCTCCTTGATGCCGACGACATGATACGTCTGAGGGGAGTCGCCATCGCTGGCGACCACGACAGTGTTGCCCACGCTGACTTCGCCGGCGGAGCTGCCTTCGACGATCTTGGCTTCACGAAGGATGGTCTCCAACTCCTGGATTCGACCTTCCAGGAAGGCCTGCTCCTCCTTGGCATTGATGTAATCGGCGTTTTCTGAAAGATCTCCCTGCTGAACAGCATGGCGAAGCCGCTGTGCCAGGGCAGTCCGGCGCGGTCCGCGCAGCTGTTCCAGTTCGGCGCGCAGCCTGTCGGCGCCTTCCGGCGTCAGAAAGAACTCCCTCTCCGTCATTCCCTCACCTGCTTCTTACGGTCGCTTGTGCGGATCGAATAGCTTGTCTCGTTCCTCGAGTGCGAATCGATCGGTCATCCCGGCGATATAGTCGCACACCGTCCTGTAGACGTCGGACTCGCGAGCGCGGTCTTGGACCTCGTCGGGAAGGGTCTCCGGATTCCGGGTGTATGCCTCGAACAGGTCCTCGAGGAAGCGCTCCGCCTTCACCTGCATACGAATCACCCGGTAATGCTGGTACATGTTCTTGAATAGGAAACTCTTCATCTCCCGGTTCAACAGGGCAAGGGAGTCGGAGAAGCCAACGACGTTGTGCGAAAGAAGCTGAAGTCCGGCGACGGTATCGACCTGGCTCTCCTCAAGACGCTTCTGGGTGGCAAGCAACAGGTCGGTGACTTCGATCCCGATCAGTCGCCTGATTAGGCGATGACGGACCGTTTCGTCGAAA
>MGOM01000106.1:0-1134 GCA_001797105.1 Chloroflexi bacterium RBG_19FT_COMBO_62_14 | reverse complement strand
CCGTCTCATGCTTGACGATCCCTTCCCGGACCTCCCAGGTCAGGTTCAGCCCCACGAAACCTGGGTAGCGGTGCTCGAGCTTTGTGACGATCCGCAAGGACTGCTTGTTGTGGTCGAACCCGCCCCGCCCAGTCATCAGCCGGCTCAGGGTTGCCTCACCAGCGTGTCCAAAGGGCGGGTGCCCCAGATCGTGAGCCAGGCAGATCGCCTCAACCAGATCTTCGTTGGCTCCGAGGGCGCGGGCAATCGTGCGCCCGATCTGGGCGACCTCAAGCGTGTGTGTCAGCCGTGTCCGATAGTAATCGCCTTCGTAGTTGACGAAGACTTGGGTCTTGTATTCCAGACGTCGGAAGGCTGTTGTATGCAGAATCCGATCGCGATCGCGTTGAAATGCCGTCCGGTAATTGGGCTCGTCTTCCGGGAAGGCACGCCCGCGCGAATCGCGACTGCGGATGGCGACAGGCGATAGCGCCGCATCCTCATGCGCTTCTATCTTCTCGCGGGTTACGAGCACCTCGTCTCCTCAATCCTTGCGGCCACACACGGGCGAGGCCCGCAGCAATCCGTCCGCAAGTGTTCACCTGTCATTTCGTCACCGACCGGCTTCCTAGTCTAACCGACCCACGAATGGGCGTCAAATGAAGGCGAATTCTGCGGTGCATTCCAACTCGAGGGGCACGTCTCCTTTGTAGGGAGCGAAGGGGGAAATGGCGTTTTCCCCGCTGAGAGCGTGCGGGGCAGGCAGGCGGCCCCCCTCCGCAAATGGCCGTTGTTGAGCTTCCCCACCCGGGCATGATCTCCGCCATCCATTCTTGCGGCCTCCTCTCGGGTCTTGGAGCAGGAACGCTCAACAAAGGTCGCCCTGGCCTGAACAATGTGGTGCTCCAAATAGGGGCGGCCGGGGAAGCGCGCTTTGTCCCATCCCGGGCCGTCAACGGTCGCATTCCGGGGGGGCCAGGGGGCCATCCCGCGAGAAACGCCGCATGGGTTCTTGCCAACGCAATCGGGATGCACCCGATAGGAGCCTTCCGTTGACATCCCGGAATCGCGGCAGGATAATCATCGCTGAACAAGGATGTGGAGGGGCATGTGGCCTATCCGTTCCCCAGCCCGGCTTGGGTTCAGGCCCTGATC
>MGOM01000105.1:5720-6450 GCA_001797105.1 Chloroflexi bacterium RBG_19FT_COMBO_62_14 | reverse complement strand
TCCCTTCGGACGGGACGGTGGAAGTGGTCAATAACGCCGTGATCACGGCCATTTTCAACCGTCCAGTTGTGCCCCTGGTCGTCGCCGAACAGAGGGACACATTGCCCGCCCCCCTCGAAATCTCGCCTGCGGTCTCAGGGCAGGGGGAATGGGTGAGCACCTCCGTCTATGCGTTTCGTCCCGAGTCACCACTGAAGGGCGGGACGTCATACACCGTGACCATCAAGCGTGGCCTGTTCGACGCGTCCCAGGAGACTCAACTCGCCGACGATTTCACCTGGGACTTCAAGGTCGTTGCGCCGAGCATCCAATCCCTGGAGCTCTCGAGCGGGCTGCTCGACCCCGAGAACTACGCCGAGGACATCCTCCTGGATGAGACCTTCACCTTCACCTTCTTCCAGCCCATGGATGAAGGCAGCACAAGGGCCGCTTTGTCGCTCACTCCAAGCGGCGGCGCTCCCGTCTCACTGAGGACGACCTGGAACGATGACACGACGCGCCTGACGATCACGCCGTCCCAGAGGCTCGCCCTGGAAACGACCTACGTACTCCGGCTGGAGGATTCCGCGCAGTCGGCCGACGGCGGTCAACTGGAAAGGCCATTCTCGTGGAGCTTCACCTCGATCCCCGCGCCGTCGGTGTTGTACTTCTCCCCATCCGAAGAGTACCCGCGCTCGGGGTACAGCTCCGACCTCTACATCAAGTTTGCCTCACCCATGAGGCTCGACAC
>MGOM01000105.1:1863-5709 GCA_001797105.1 Chloroflexi bacterium RBG_19FT_COMBO_62_14 | reverse complement strand
GGATCGTGATCTCGCCGGAGCCGGAGGGTGAGATCCAGTGGTATTACAACGAGTACGACTGGAGCATGACCGCCTTCATCCTCGAACCATCGACCCAATACGTGATCCGTGCCCTCCCCGGTATGCAGGACATCTATGGGAACACAACCACTCGCGAGTACGCGGCGCGTTTCAAGACGGATGCGATGTATCCCCAAGCCGGATTGCAGATGCCCTTCCAGCCGGCCATCGTTCGGGCGGACGGTCCGCAACAGTTCTATGTCACTTACCGCAACGTTTCGAATGTCCGCGTGCGGCTCTACCGGATCGAGGCCTGGCGGTTCGCTTCCTTTGAAGGTGGAGGTGAGAGTCGATTCGAGTATCTTCCGCCGGATGGCGATCTGATCTGGGAGACCAGGCTGAGACGCTCGGGCAAACTGAACGAGCGCGTCCTGGAGGTCCTCGACCCCGTCGGCCTCGACGGAGGCAAGCTCCCGCCGGGCTTCTACTTCATCGGGCTGGATTCCCCGAACATCCCCAACCGAGGCACTCGCTTCCTGGATGCGCGGCTATTGGTGGTCGTTGGGGTCAACCTCACCTTCAAGACGACCACGAACGATGCTTTGATCTGGGTGACCGACCTCACGGGCGGCCGACCAGTGTCCGGCGTCGCCATGACCGTGTACGACAAGCTTTTCAGGGCCGTCGGCCAGGGGGTCAGCGACGAGGATGGCCTGCTCTCGCTGACAGTCCCGACCCCGTCCAAACCTTACGATGCGCGCTATGTGATGACAGACGGGGATGAACCCTTTGGCTTCGCCTCGGGCGAATGGGGAAGCGGCACGAACCTGTATGACTATGGGTTATGGAGCAGCTACTACGCGCCCGGCAATCAGCCCAAGGTCTACGTCTATACGGATCGACCTATCTATCGACCGGATCAGCCGGTCTACTTCAAGGGCATCCTGTGGCTGGACGACGACTTGGCCTACGGCCGACCGGCGCAGAAGACGGTGCACGTTACCATCAACAGCTACAAGGAGACGATCTACGAGGCCGACCTGCCCCTTTCTCCCCTCGGGACATTCGATGGCCAGATCATGCTCGACCCGGAAGCCGCGCTGGGCTCCTATTCCATCAACGTGCGTATGCCGGGGAAGACCGAGAGCGTCATTGGCGTCGGTTTCACGGTAGCCGAATACCGCAAGCCTGAGTTTCAGGTGAAGGTCGAAGCGGCGCCGACGAGCGTGCTCTCCGGGCAAGACTACAGCGTCATCGTCTCCGCAGACTACTACTCGGGCGGAGGCGTGGGCGACGCGCTCGTTGAATGGACGCTAAGCTCCCGCGCCTATACCTTCACTCCGTCCGATGAGTTTTCGGGCTATTCCTTCGCCGACGATGAGGGCGACGTCGGCTACTACTTCGACGAGTTTGGGCCCCCTGCAACCGAGATCATCGCCGAAGGCCAGGGCCGGACAGATGCAAACGGCGAGCTTGTCGTGGACCTGACCGCCGATCTTAGCAAATTCAAGACCGGCCGAGAGTTCACTTTCGAGGCGACCGTTACCGACCTTTCGAAAAACGCCGTCAGCGGTCGCGCCTCCATCATCGCACATCGCAGTGCCGTGTATCCCGGGGTTCGACCCACGACCTACGTCGCTACGGCCGGCGAGAAGACCTCTTTTGACGTTCTGGCCCTGGATCCGGAGAGCAAGCCCATCCCTGGGCAGAAGGTCAAAGTGGAGATTGTCGAGCGGCGCTGGTACAGCGTTCAGGAGCAGGACGCCACCGGCCGCGTGCAGTGGAAATCGACGGTCGAGGAGATCCCGGTGGCGAGCGACGAGGTGACCACCGATGCACGCGGCGAGGCCTCGACAAGCTTCACACCCCCCCAAGGCGGCGTCTACAAAGCCAGAGTCAGTGCCCTCGACGCGCGGGGCAACCAGGGCAGCGCTTCGGCGTTCGTCTGGGTCGCCGGGCCGGACTACATCCCGTGGCGCCAGACCAACGACCGCAGCTTCGACCTGATCACCGATCGTCGATCGTATGCCCCCGGCGATACGGCCGAGATCCTGATCGCTTCCCCCTTCCAGGGGGAGAGCTATGCGCTGGTGACGGTCGAGCGCGGCCACATCTATCTCGAGCAAGTGCTCCACCTGACCAGCAACAGCACCCTGTACAAGCTGCCCATCACCCCCGGGCTGGCTCCCAATGCCTACGTCTCGGTTGTCGTCGTGAAGGGCATCGATCAAACGAACCCGCGGCCCAACTTCAAGATGGGAGTCATCGAAATCAAGATCGAGCCGCGCGAGCAGGAGGTGTTGGTCACGATCACGCCCGACCGAGTGCAGGCTGCCCCAGGGGAGAAAGTCACGTATACGGTAACGACCCGCGATGTCGGGAATCATCCCGTGGATGCCGAGCTTTCCTTGGGCCTGAGCGACCTGGCCACGCTCTCTCTCGCCAGCCCGAACTCGCCGCCCATCCTGGACTTCTTCTACAACGAGCGCACCCTCAGCGTCTGGACGTCCATTCCTATTGGACTGAGCCTGGAGGACTACAACGCCACCATCGCCGAGAGGCTCACCGAGGGAGAGGGAATGGGCAGCGGTGGTGGGAAAGGTGGGGGGGAGTTCGGCGTGATCGAAGTGCGGCAAGACTTCCCCGACACCGCCTTCTGGGAGGCCCACGTCCAGACCGGCCCTGATGGGCAAGCGCAGGTCACCGTCACTCTCCCCGACAACCTGACGACCTGGCGCATGGATGCGCGCGCCGTGACGGCAGCCTCGAAAGTCGGGCAAGCTATCCATGACCTGATCAGCACACGTCCATTGCTGGTTCGGCCCCAAACTCCGCGCTTCTTCGTGGTCGGCGACCAGGTTCGTCTGGGCGCGGCCGTCCACAACAACACGGAGCAGGCGATGTCGGTGGACATCGAGCTCCAGGCCGAAGGGCTGATGCTCCAGGGCAAGGCATCCCAGACAACCGAGATCGCAGCCAATCGCCAGGTCTATGTCACCTGGGAGGCCGAGGTCGATCCGGAGGCCGGCCGTGTGGACCTGGTCTTCAGCGCGCAAGGCCGAACCGCGACCGGCGAGCAGCTTGAGGATGCAAGCCGGCCGCCCCTTGGCACCCTCGACAACCAGGGGCTGCCGGTGTACCGCTATGAGGCGCGCGAGACCGTGGGCACTTCGGGGCAGATGACTTCCGGAGGGACTCGGGTGGAAGCGATCAGCCTGCCATCGGCCTGGGAGACGAGCGAGGGAGATCTGACGATCGAGATCTCGCCTTCCCTGGCGGCAGGCATGACCGACAGCCTCACGTATCTCGAGGACTTCCCATACGATTGCGTGGAGCAGACGGTCTCGCGTTTCCTGCCGAACGTCATTACGACGCGCGCGCTGAAATCCGCCGGTTTGAGCGATCCAGAGCTGGAGTCCAATCTCAGGGGCCAGGTAAACGCCGCCTTGCAGCGTCTGGCCAACTGGCAATACCCGGACGGCGGGTGGAGTTGGTGGGCCAATGTCGGTCAGAAAAGCGATCCGCAGACCTCGGCGTACGTCGTCCTCGGATTGGTGGAAGCCCGGGAGGCGGGCTACGCGATCAGCGGGGCGGTGCTCGAGCGCGCCCTCGAGTACCTGCGAGGCGAGGTGCAGCTTGTGTCTCGACTGAAAGCACCTGCCTTTCTCAATCGACAGGCTTTCCTGCTGTATGTCCTGGCTCGCGCCGGCTCGCCCGACATCAGCGCCACGGTGAGACTCTACGAGCAGCGCCAGGACATGGCGATCTACGCCCGTGCATTCCTGGCACGCGCCTTCTACTTGATCGACGCCGGGGATCCGCGCCTTCAGACCCTGTTGTCCGACT
>MGOM01000105.1:1206-1838 GCA_001797105.1 Chloroflexi bacterium RBG_19FT_COMBO_62_14 | reverse complement strand
CACCGGCACGCATTGGGAGGAGAAGACGCGCGATCCGGAGAACTGGAATACCGACACGCGCACGACGGCGATCGTCCTGTCGACCCTGAGCCAGGCCGATGTCAGCAATCCGCTCAACGCCAACGCCGTGCGTTGGCTGATGAGCCACCGCAGCGGCGGCCACTGGCAGGGGACTCAAGAGACCGCCTGGACACTGATGGGGCTCACAAACTGGATGGAGGCCAGCGGGGAACTGCAGGCCGACTACCAGTACGCCGTTGCCTTTAATGGGAAGCGTCTGGGCGGCGGTTTCGCCAACCGGGAGACCTTGCGCCGGAGCCACACGCTGCAGCTCGATGTCTCCGAGATGCTCAAGGACCAGGCAAACCGGCTTGCCTTCGCGCGCGATGCGGGGACGGGCAACCTGTATTACACCGCCCACCTCGATGTGACCCTGCCCGTGGAGCAGACGCGTGCGCTCGACCAGGGGATCATCCTGTCTCGCAGCTACTATCCGTACGAGAGCAGCCCGGCTGACCTATCCAGAGCGGATCCGGTGACGGCGGCAGCGCAGGGCGAGCTGCTGCTGGTGCGGCTGACCCTGGTTGCTCCGAATGCATTGCACTATGTGGTTGTCGAGGACCCGCTCCCGG
>MGOM01000105.1:0-1141 GCA_001797105.1 Chloroflexi bacterium RBG_19FT_COMBO_62_14 | reverse complement strand
TACAGTTGGGACGACGTGTTCACGCGTGGCTGGGGTTGGTGGTATTTCGAGCAGACTCAGCTTCGCGACGAGAAAGTGATTCTCTCGGCGAGCTATCTTCCCGCCGGAACGTACATCTATACCTACATGGCGCGGGCGAGCACGGCCGGGACGTTCAACGTGATCCCGCCGACTGCGCAGGAGTTTTACTTCCCTGAGGTGTACGGCCGCGGCGATGGGAGCATCTTCGTCGTCGAGCCGTAGCCATTACCCCTCCCTCGAGGCGGCTTTTGGGACGCCGGCGGGACTATGCGGCTCGCAGCATCCTGCTGCGAGCGGGCAGAACCTGTCTTGTGCGTCGTGCGCGCGTGAACATCACTCTTCGACGGAGAAGATCACCCGCTCACTGGTCAGCTTGCTTCCATCCTTCCGTATTGCCTCTGCCCAGGCCTCGTGCGTTCCGACTGCAATGGGCCACCACAATCGAAAGGGCACCTGGTCGAATCTGGCGAGGAGCCGCCCATCCATCCAGAGCTCTGCCTGGCTCAACTCCCCTTCGCCCACAGCCTCGATGAGGATTCGCTGGGCATCGGGATCCATGCCCGGGCTCAAGCGGTAGATGCTGCCGTAGGCGGGCGAGGAGATGCGAAGCTCCCCCGCCGTCGCGGAGCCGATAGCGCCATCGGAATCCGCTGTCAGGTCGCTCAGAAGTGCCAAACCCTCGGCGCGCGCCCAGGATCGCGCCGATGTCGGCAAATCGAGTACGGTCGTGCTTCTCACGCGATCGGGGGGCGTATCGGCCTCTGCAAGGCGCCCGGTCCGTGTATCCACGAACACATGGCGGTACAAAGCGTCGGGTCGGGACGGCTCGGTCCCCGCCAGGAACCATTCCCGCCGACGGTACGGGCACTCTGCAGTGGGGAGCAGGCCTGACAGCGCGCAGACCTCTGCCTGGACGAGGCCATCAGGTCGTACGAATGGACGCTCGGGCCGCCCGGTGAGCGCGGTGCGGATGAATTGGTGCCAGATCGGTGCAGCGCCGGTGAGTCCATCCACCTCGCGCATCGGCGCGTAGTCGGTGTTGCCCACCCAGATGCCCACAACCAGGTCAGGCGTGTAACCTACCGTCCAGTTGTCGTGGAAGTTGGAGGTGGTGCCGGTC
>MGOM01000104.1:25789-30931 GCA_001797105.1 Chloroflexi bacterium RBG_19FT_COMBO_62_14 | reverse complement strand
AGGTGGGGAGGGCAAATGCCCGTCCCGACTCCTTCACTCCGCGCAGGTTGACGACCATCATGACCAGAATCATGGATACGGCGATCTCGACCCTCAGAGGCAAAAGGACGGGTATGGCCGAAGCGAGTTGAGCGACCCCATTCGAGATGCTGACGGCGACGGTCAAGATATAGTCGGTCAGCAAGGCGGCCCCGGCGATCTGTGCCGGAAGTTCTCCCAGATTGTCTCTGGCGACGATGTAGGCGCCGCCTCCACCTGGGTAGGCGTGGATCGTCTGCTCGTAGGATACGGTCACGATGACAATCAGGCCGGCGATGGCGAGCGAGATTGGGAAGGAGAGGTTGAGAAAAGAGGTCCCGGCGAAAGCCAGAATGACCAGGATCTCTTCGGTAGCGTAGGCGGTTGAGGAAAGGGCATCGGAGGCAAACACCGCCAGGCCGACGACCTTGCTGATCGCCTGGTGGGGAATCTCCTTCGTGGCCAGGGGTTGGCCAATCAGGAAATGCAGGATCCGGCGGTTGAGGTCGATGCTCATACTCAAGGATGGGCAGGGGCGTCTTGCGGACGAGAGGGTCGACGAGGCCGGCCTGGATCGTGCTGAGCGCGGCAGGCTCTCAACCTTCCGTTCGGGAGGCGCAAGGTCACTCCGTGCCTATTCCGCCTCCTCAAGAGCACTCGGCGCCTGTCCTACCCAACGGATGGCCGCCAGGCCGTAAGCCAGTGTCAACCAGACGGTGAAAGCGCGGTAGGCGAGTGTAATCACGGCTGCTGCGGCGAGGGGCACCCGCAAGGAGCTGAGCGTCAGCGTCATCGCGCCCTCGACAAATCCGATGCCTGAGGGCGTAGGCGATACATACGCGAAGAGGAAACCAATGCTGAAACCGGCTATCAGTGTCCCGACGGAGAACGCCTGCTTGAAGGCCATGAACATCAGGAAGAGGATCGTGATCATCAAGGCCTTGCTGCTCAGTGAAAGAGCGATGGGCATAAGCAATGAGCCCGGTGTCTGCCGGGCCTCCTGCAGGCCGCCGGACAGGTCTTCGGCAAAAGCGTGAGCCCGGGCAGGGTGCAGGTATTCTCGATGAATGAAGGGGCGCAGGGCCTTGTTGATCCTCCCGCTGATCCAGGCCAGGACGTTTCCCAGTCGGACCGGCGCTGTCATACCCAGGTAGAGCAACCCCGCCAGGATAAGAGCATAAGCAAGCATGATCCCGGTAGCGATAAGCTCTGCCGTGGCCAATTGATTCCGGCGGAAGAGGACGATCAATCCCAACGCGAGTACGATCAATGCACCGATCAGGTCGTACAAGACAAACATGGCTGCTGCGGTAGTGACCCTGGCGACAGGTTGGCGCCGCTGGCGGGCCTCAGCCAGGAATACTGCCGCCCCTCCCATCCCGGCGCTCGGGGTGACGATGATCATCAGATTGGCGGCAGCAGCCAGCATCGTCAGCCTGAGGATGCTCTCTTCCATACCTAACGCGCGATAGATCGCCCGGAAGGAAGCTCCGTAGTTGGTTAACCACGCCAGGTGGACCAGCGCCGCGAGCGCCAGCCAGCGCCAGTCGCCCCGGCGCAAGGTGGCCACGATTTGTTCGACCTCGGCTATTCTTCCGAAGACGAAGTACAGCGCGGACAAGATCACGAGCAGCAACTTGCGCATCGGAGTGAGGGCGGCCACCCCCCCGGCTAACCTTTATTCCAGGAGGGAGACAAGCCCGGCCGGGTCGCCGACCGAGAGGGCAGTCACCGATCGGTCGATACGGCGCACGAGTCCTGAAAGGACGGCGCCCGAGCCCAATTCGATGAAGGTCCTGATCCCGGCGTCGATCATGTGGCGGATCGATTCAGTCCAACGAACGCGCGAGGTGAGCTGGGCCGCCAGGTCGGCCTGAACCTCCTCGGTCGATTGGAGCGCCAATCCCTGGACGTTCCCGACGACCGGGATGACGGGCCGACGGATTTCTGCCGCGGCTAGGGCCTGGTTGAACCGCTCCTGGGCAGGCTTCATCAGCGCCGAGTGGGCAGCAATGCTCACCGCCAGGCGCACGACCTTGCGCGCACCGAGTTCAGTCACGCGCCGGCTCGCCGCCTCCAGGGCTGACTCGTCCCCCGAGATCACCACCTGACCGGGGCAATTATCGTTTGCGACCTGAACGACTCCTCCTGTCTCCCGGCAAACCTCTTCGCAGGCCTGGTCGACGACGTCGACCTCCAGGCCCAAAACGGCAGCCATGCCGCCCGGGGCCAACGTGCCGGCCTCCTTCATGAGTTCTCCGCGCCGCCGCACCAACTCGAGGGCGGCAGGGAACTCAAGCGAGCTTGAGGCTACCAGGGCGCTGAACTCTCCCAGTGAGTGCCCGGAAGTATAGGAAGGGCGAAGATCCGGACGCAGTGCGAGCAGCGACTCAAGAACTGCCACGGAGTGAGTCAGCAAGGCGGGTTGGGTATGGAGAGTGTCGTTGAGGGTTTCGGGCGGGCCTTCCCAGCAGAGCTGTGAGAAGGCCATGTTCAGAACCGCATCAGCCCGGCGGAAGATCTCGGCGGCCTGCGGGTAAGTCTGAGCCAGTGCCTTCCCCATCCCGACCGCCTGCGACCCCTGGCCCGGGAACAGGAAGGCCGTGCTTCGGGCGTCTATCTCCATGGGAGGCGATTGGGCCAGACGCTCGGCCCGAGTGCAGGTGAGTGCATCCCGTGCTCAACGGCTGGCCCGCAAGACACTAAGCCTTCTTCTCGATTTCGATGACTTCCCGGCCGGCATAGTGCCCGCAATTTGGGCAGACCCGGTGCGGCAAGTGCTTCTCACCGCAGTTGGTACAAGTGACCAGCGCGCTTGGCCTAATGGAGTCGTGAGCCCGTCGACGGTCCCGACGCCCCTTGGAATGTTTCCTCTTCGGAAGCGGTGGCATGCGGTACTCCTAGTTCGTTTCACAATAGCGCCTGCCGCATGGGCAGGCGGCATGATTATAACAGGCGGCCTAGGGGAGTCAAGGCAGGCGGATTTGCCAGGTGCATTCCATCTCAGGGGGCAGCCCCCAAGATCCCCCAACCCCCCCCGCTAAGCTCATACGGGGCGAACCCCGACAAGCGCATCGGGGCAGGCGGGCCCCCTTCTCCCTCCACGAAGAGGACATGCCCACCCCGGATTGAATTCACCCCATTTTTCCCCGGGATCGTCTGGCGAACGCCTGCGAAACCGACCCCGGCGGCCGACGGTTGGGCTCATCTCCGACGGCGACCGACGAGCTCGAGAGGAGCGGGGAATGCGAGGCCGTGCTCCACTCAGGGTGGGAGAAGCAGGCTCAGCCCCATGAGGCACAACCATGGCCGAGGGGTGCGCGCGTTTCGCCTTGCCTGGCGCGCGAAGCGCCCAGTATAATCAATCCATGGCCAATCAACTCTCTCATCTAGACGCCAAGGGGAACGCCCGGATGGTCGATGTCGGCGGTAAACCGGAAACGGAGCGCTGGGCGGTGGCGCGCGGCGAAGTGAGCATCTCCCCCGAGACGATGGCGATCGTCAAGGCGGGAGAGTTGAAAAAGGGCGATGTTCGAACGGCGGCCGAGCTGGCCGGTGTGATGGCTGCCAAGCGGACATGGGAGCTCATCCCGCTCTGCCACCCGCTGCCCCTCTCACACGTTGAGGTGACGATCGATCTTCGGGACGAGCCCGCGGCCGTCGTCATCACAGCGACGGTCCGTACCGTTGCGCGCACCGGGGTCGAGATGGAAGCCTTGACCGGGGTCTCGGTCGCAGCGCTGACTGTGTATGACATGATCAAGTCCGTAGAGCGAGGCGCCCGGATCGCTGACATCCGCTTGCTTGAGAAGCACGGGGGACGCAGCGGCGATCTCGTCCTCGAGGGTTGATGATCCAGGTCCGGGTACTCTACTTCGCCTCGCTGCGCGATCGGGCGGGGGTTAAGGAAGAGACGCTCTCAATCCCCGCCGAGGCCACCGTGGCCGACTTGAAACAAGCGTTGCGCGAGCGGCATGAACGCCTCGGGCCAGCACTCGATTCGGTCTTGGTCTCGGTTAACCGGGAATACGCTTTACCGGCCGAGCGGTTGGCGGACGGGGATGAGGTCGCCATCTTTCCTCCAGTCAGCGGAGGATCTTCCCTCCCGCCGACGGTCTTCATGATCACGGAAGCTCCCCTAGATCTCAACAGCCTGCTCGAAAGCCTCCTCCTCCCCAGCACCGGCGCGGCCTGTGTCTTCACCGGCATGGTCCGCGGGCGCACGGAGCGCGGTGAGCCGCATGACACGGACCACCTCGAGTACGAGGCCTATACCCCAATGGCTGAAACCAAGATGAAACAGGTGGCTGACGAGATCCGTGGGCGCTGGCCGTCTGTGGAGGGGATTGCCATCGTTCAGCGGATAGGTCGTCTCGAGCCCGGGACGCCGACCGTGCTCATCGCTTGCACCGCCGCACACCGCGACACGGGCGTCTTCGAAGCCGCCCGATATGGGATCGACCGTCTCAAGGAGATCGTCCCGGTCTGGAAGAAAGAAGTCAGCCCGACCGGGGAGGTCTGGGTCGAGGGCGACTACCATCCAGACGAACAAGACAAGCAGCGATGACCACCGGATCCGCGCCCATGGCGGCCAGTACCGCCCGGCCCTTTGTGTGCAGCAACTGCCGCCGCCCGTACCCATCAGTTGGATTCCCTCACCGCTGCCGAGAGTGCGGAGGGCTCTTCGAGTTCTCCGGTTCACTCCCCTACTCGCCGCGACCGGTGGGATCGCCGGCGGAAGTTCCCTTTGCTCGATACCGGGAAACCTTCCCTCTCCCCCCGCATGCCCCTCTTGTCAGTCTTGGAGAGGGAGGCACCCCGCTGATTGCGTATGACATAGGCGGGAGGAGGGTCCATTTCAAGTGTGAGCACCTGAACCCGACGGGTTCCTTCAAAGACCGGGGCTCGTCGATTCTCGTCAGCGCCCTGGCGGCCGCCGGTGTCCGGCAAGCCGTTGAAGACTCGTCGGGGAACGCCGGGGCTTCCTTTGCAGCTTATGCCGCACGGGCTGGGATCCAGGCGCGTGTGTTTGTGCCGGCCTCGGCCTCAGGGCCGAAGCTCGCCCAAATCTCGGCCTACGGGGCCGAAACTCATGCGATCCCCGGGCCGCGAGCGGCCGCGGCC
>MGOM01000104.1:22900-25765 GCA_001797105.1 Chloroflexi bacterium RBG_19FT_COMBO_62_14 | reverse complement strand
GCCGGCGCCGTCTACGCCAGCCATGCCTACAATCCACTCGGGCTTGCCGGGATGGCTACGCTGGCCTTCGAACTCTTCGAGCAGCTCGGTCGTTCCCCGGGCGCCGTAATCCTCCCGGTTGGGCAAGGCACCCTGCTCCTCGGGGGAGACCTCGGGTTCAGGGCGCTGGTGGCAGCCGGGGTTGCGGATCATGGACCGCAATGGATTGCGGTGCAGGCGCGAGCTTGCGCGCCGCTGTGGGCGGTCTTCAGTGCAGGTGCTGCCGGGTTGGGATGGACAAGCGAACATGAGACGATGGCCGAGGGGATCCGAATCCTCCAACCCTTGCGCGGGGATGGGGTGTTGGCGGCGGTAGAGGCATCCGAAGGCAGGGTCGTGGCGGTAGAGGAAGACGAGATTTCCGAGGGTCGCGACGCCCTGAGCCGGATCGGGTTGTATGTTGAGCCGACGTCGGCCGTGGTCTGGCCAGCATTGCTTGGGGTCCTCGAGGAACTGCCGGATCCGGTCGTGGTCATCCTCACCGGTTCGGGTTTCAAGAGTCCCAATGCAGTATGAGCCGAGCGATTGTCACGCCAGATCAACTACCTTTCCCCGATGGACCCGGGGTAGCGTAGGCTGTTCGGCGGAACGCGAATGCCTTCGAAACGACCTTCCAACGGCACGTCGGTTTAGGAGAAACTGAGGGAGGGATGCCGGGATGACGCATCGTGTTGTGATCACTGGGATGGGCACCATCAACTCTCTCGGTCACAGCGTGTCGGAGACATGGGAAAACATCATCGGTGGGAAATCGGGCGTCGGCCCGATCACGCTCTTTGACGCCTCGGAGATGTTGGTCCGCATCGCGTGCGAGGTCAAGGGCTTCGAACCGGAAAAGTACATGGAGGCGCGCGAAGCCAGACGGCGTGACCGGTTCCAGGCGCTGGCCTCGGCGGCCAGTCAGGAGGCGCTGCGACAAGCCGGGATGGATATCAGCAAGGAAGATCCGTCGCGAGTGGCGGTGGTCGTCTCAACCGCGATCGGTGGTCTGACGACTTTGCAGGATGCGACCTTGGGGATGCAGGCCCAAGGGCCGAGGCGGGTGAGTCCGTTTGTCATCCCGATGTTCATGCCCAACGGTGCGGCCGGCCTGATCGCGATCGACAACGGGGCCAAAGGGCCGTGCTTCTCCGTCGCCTCCGCCTGCGCTTCGGGCGCCGATGGGATCGGCCAGGGCTGGCTGATCGTGCGCAGCGGTACGGCGGACGCGGCCATTGTCGGAGCCTCGGATGCCACGATAACCCGGATCGGGATCGCGGCCTTTGATCGCCTGGGCGCGCTCTCGCGCCGGAATGATGAGGCAGACCGCACGCCGGCTCCTTTCGATCTTGAGCGAGATGGCTTGGTCATGGGTGAAGGCGCGGCGATCCTGGTCATCGAAAGCCTGGAGCACGCCCGAGCCCGGCGAGCTCCGGTGTTGGCTGAGCTGGCAGGCTATGCTGGGACGTGCGACGCATTCCATGTGACGGCTCCAGCCGAGAATGGAGAGGGCGGCGCAATGGCGATCAAGATGGCGTTGGAGTCGGCCGGCCTTCGGGCGGAGGACATCGACTATATCAATGCCCACGGAACGGGGACCGAACTGAATGACCTCTCGGAGACGCGGGCGATAAAGGCCGCCCTCGGCGATCACGCCTACCATGTCCCGATCTCATCGACCAAGTCCATGACCGGCCACATGATGGGAGCGACCGGGGCTCTGGAGGCCATCTTGTGTGTCCAGGCGATCCTCGACGGGGTCGTCCCACCGACGATTCACTACAGAACGCCGGACCCCAAGTGCGATCTCGATTATGTGCCCAATCAGGCGCGTGAGCTCCCGGTACGAGTGGCCCTGAGCAATGCCTTTGGGTTCGGCGGCCACAACGCGGTGCTGGCGTTCCGGGCCTTCTCGGACTAGAATCGGCCCGGGTTGGCAAGAGCATACCGATCTGTCCTGTGTGATCCACGAGGCAGGGCGGCCGAGGCGTGGAAATCCCTGGCCGCCGAGCCGGCTCCCCCAATCCAAAACTGCAGAGGAACTGGTGGAACGCGGGGAACTCAGATCCACCTGAGTTCACGGCGCCCCCCAAGTTCACCTCGAGGAACAAGACAAGCGTGTTTGATTCCGCCCGAAAGGCAGAGCTACCTTTCGAGGATTTGAGCTTGTTGCGCCGCGCCTTGACGCATCGCTCATTTGTCAATGAGCATCCCGACGCCCTGGAGGACAACGAGCGGTTGGAGTACTTGGGAGACGCGGCCATCGACTTCCTGACAGCTGCCTGGCTCTACAACCATTTCCCTGAGATGGATGAGGGCCAGTTGACCAGGATGCGCTCGGCGCTCGTCCGGACAGAGCAGCTGGCCGACTTCGCCCGGGAGCTGCGACTCGGGGAGGCGCTGCTGCTCGGCCGCGGCGAGGAAGCCTCTGGAGGGCGCGATCGCCCGGCGCTTCTGTGCGCGGCCTTCGAAGCTGTTGTGGGTGCCCTGTATCTCGATGGCGGTTATCCGGCCCTGGTCGAGTTCCTGGAGCCGCGGCTGGAAAGGGCGACCCAATTGATCCTGGAGGATCAGACGCTTCTGGACGCTCGCAGTTCGCTACAAATCTGGGCCCAGGCCGAGATCGGAGAGACCCCGCGCTACACAACGGTCGATTCTTTCGGTCCGGATCACGCGCGCGAATTTGTAGTCGACGTGAACGTCGGGGGGAAACTGCGCGGCCGCGGTCAAGGGCACAGCAAGCAAGAAGCTGCCCAGAATGCGGCGGCGGATGCCCTGGCCAAGGCCGGCCAGGTCGTTTTCCGCGAGAGACGAGGATAGGATCTTGGCTCCGACAACACCGTCGAC
>MGOM01000104.1:5397-22894 GCA_001797105.1 Chloroflexi bacterium RBG_19FT_COMBO_62_14 | reverse complement strand
CCTCAAATACCTCGAGCTGCAAGGGTACAAGACCTTTGCCAGCAAGATCACGTTTGAGTTCGCTCGGACCATCACCGCCATCGTCGGGCCGAACGGGTCGGGCAAGTCGAACATTGCCGACTCGATCCGCTGGGTCCTGGGCGAACAATCCTACAGCCTGCTGCGAGGCAAGCGAACCGAAGATATGATTTTCTCCGGATCGGAGTCGCGCTCGAAGGTAAGCATGGCCGCGGCCACAATAACCTTCGACAACTCCGACGGCTGGCTTCCGATCGACTTCAATGAGGTGAGCATCGGCCGGCGGGCCTACCGTGACGGCCAGAACGAGTACCTTCTGAATGGCCAGCGTGTCCGTCTGCGAGATGTGTCCGAGTTACTCGCCCAATGCGGTCTGGCCGAACGGACATATACCATTATCGGGCAGGGGCTTGTGGATGCCGCCCTGTCTCTTAAAGCCGAGGAACGGCGGCGGTTGTTCGAAGAGGCTGCCGGGCTCGGGCTTTATCGTGGGCGGAGAGAAGAGACGCTGCGCCGTCTCGAAGCAACCCTCCACAATCTCGAGAGGGTTCGCGACATCCTCGGCGAACTCCGTCCTCGGCTGCGAAGTCTCGAACGTCAGGCACTCAGGGCCCAGGACTACGATCAGGTCAAGAACGATCTCGAAGCCGGACTGCGTATCTGGCACGGCTACCATTGGAATCACCTGGTGAAGCTCCTGGATGCATCCCGATCCAGGGCAGATGAGTTGCGACAGTCCCGCGATCGTCTGCGCGAAGGGCAGGTGGATGCCGATCGCGAGCTGGCCGACGTTCGCAGCCGGCTGGCCAACCTGCGCGGCGAACTGCAGTCCCTTTCGCAGGATCTCTCGAGCCTGTACACCGAGCGCGAGATCCAGGGGAAACGCCTGGCCGTGGCCCAGGAAAGGAAACGCTGGCTCGAGGAGCAGTCGGGCCGGGCCTCGATGGAACTGGCGGCCCTCCAGGCTTCGCTCCGGGGCCTCGCAGATCGTCTGGCGGATGACCGAGAAGAAATGGATCGTCAACAACAGGCATTGATTGAGGCGAAGCGGGCCGTCGAGCAACTTCGGGCGAGTGGCGCCATCAGCGGCGCCGACCGGGAAGTCCTGCAGGAGAAGGTCGTCCAGGCGCGAAACACCCTTGAGCGCGTCGCCTCTCAGAAGTCGGAGTGGTCCGGCAGGCTGCGCCAGCTTGAGGAACACACGCAGACGACGATCGCGCGCCGCAAAGACCTAGAGGCTTCGATCGCGGCCGCCACTCAGGACCTGACCCGGATGCAGGCGGGGGCAGACGCAAGCCGGTCTCTGGTTGACAAGGTCGGTCAAGCCCTGCACCGAGCGACCGAGGGGACCTCATTCGTCCGGGATCAATTGACCAACTCGCAGGACGCATTGGAGCACAGCAGTCGGCGGGTGACGGAGGCGCGCACGCGGCAGGCGGGGCTCGAGGCCCGGCAGGACATGCTGCGTCTGGCGGAGAAGGGGGAATTCGATCTGTCGGCGATCGTGGCCGAGGCCGCCGGGCACGGCCGGTTCAGCGGGTGGATCGGCAAGCTCGGTGGACAGCTCGAGGTCAGTCCATTGCTTCGCATGGCAATCTCCGCCGCTCTTGGAGATTTCCGCGATGCCCTTGCATTCGGCGATATCGCCAATGTCGATGCCGCCCTGCAGTGGCTGAGCGATGAGGCGCGGGAAGGGACTGTCGCACTGCTCCCCCTGCGAGCCCTCAAGGTCAATCCGCCGATTGAGGCTCCGACCGATCCCGATTGTCTGGGCAACGCGGCCAGCCTGGTTGGCGCGCCTGAAGCGTACCGCGCGGCAGTCGATTTGCTTCTGGGAAGGACCCTGATCGTCCGCGATCGAGGGTCGGCCCAACGGCTGGTCCTGCAGATTCCCGGCGGTTCACGGATCGTCACTCTTGCAGGCGATGTCTTCTATCCTGAAGGCCATGTCGTGATCGGTGCAGCCGCAGCTCGCATCGATGGGCAAACGCGAGAACGCCTGGCGACGAGCCTGGCCGAGGCCGTTAGGCTGCTTGAGGAAGCCGAGGCGCGCCACGCCGCGGTTACGGCGCGGCTTCCCGAGCTCAAGGCGGCCTACGAAGAAGCGCAGCACCAACTGGATCTGGCCAAAGAAGGCGAGCGGGAGGCCCGCTTACGGTATGGGAAAGCCGCGCTTGAGCAGGAGTCTGCTCAACGCCACCTGCAGCAGCTCCGCGACATTCAGTCGACATTGCTCGACGAGGAATCTCGCCTCGAGCAAGATCGGCGGAGACTCCTCGATCATGGTGCCGAACTTGAGGCGCAGAGCTCAACCCTCGCGGAGGAGCTCAAGCTGGCGGAAGAGGCGCTGGGTTCGTCCCAGGCCAATCGCCCGCTGGAGATGGTCGAGGCCGAAGCGCGCCTGCAGGTGCTCGAGAAGTCGGTAGATGAAACGAACTCCCGCGTCGCTGACTTGTCCGAGCGGATGGAGAGGAGGGTTTCGGAGCAGGTCCGCTGGCGGGAACAGATCGAGGCCGCCGGGGCTGAGCAAGAACGCCTTGGTCAGTCAATCCGCGAAACCGAGGAAGGCCTGCGGGCGATCGAGACCAAACTGGCAGAGCTGACCTCCCGCATGCGCGAAGTGAATGACGGCCTTTCGGCGGCCGAACAGCAACGGGCCGGGCTCGAGGACAAAGAGTCACAGGCACGGATCGAACTTCAGTCGGCTGAGCAAGCGCACTCACACGCGCAGGTTGAGCTCGCTCGCCGCGAAGAGGAGCTATCGGGGCTGCAGCGCCGGATCGAGGATGATTTCGGGCTGGTCGCATTCGATTTCGGTGAGAGCGGCGTCGGACAGGAGCCGTTGCCTTTCGAGGGTCTCGTCGAGCGCCTGCCAAGCGTCGAGGAACTCCCGCTCGAACTGGAGGCCCAAGTCAACCGCTTGAGGAATCAACTGCGGCGGATGGGTGCGGTCAATCCAGAGGCCAGGCGCGAGCACGCGGAGGTCAAAGAGCGCGTCGAGTTCCTCACGGCTCAGGTCGAGGACCTGAGGCGGGCCGAGATTCACCTGCATGAGGTTATCACGGAACTCGATCAACTGATGGAGCACCGCTTCCGTCAGACGTTTGACGCCGTGGCGACCGCGTTTCGTGAGACGTTCACTCGACTCTTCGGTGGAGGATCGGTCCGATTGACGCTGACCGATCCGGACGACGTGAACCTGACCGGGATCGACATCGAGGCCAGACTGCCCGGTCGGCGCGAACAAGGATTGTCGATGCTCTCAGGTGGCGAGCGCAGCCTGACGGCTTGCGCCCTGGTCTTCGCCCTGCTTCGTGTTTCGCCCACTCCGTTCTGCGTGCTGGACGAAGTCGACGCCATGCTGGATGAGGCGAACGTATCGCGCTTCCGAGATCTCTTGCGCGAGCTCTCGGCTCAAACCCAATTCTTGATCATCACCCACAACCGGCAGACCGTGCAGGCTGCCGAGGTCGTCTACGGAATCAGCATGGGCCCCGACAGCGCCAGCAAGGTGATCAGTCTGAAGCTCGACGAAGCGGCGCGCGAGGCCGCGGCTTAGCCCGCACCGGTCACCACATCTCAACTTGTCCAGGTGCAATGCAACGACGATGAAGCTTGCCGTCCCACGATTCCCTGTTTGAGTCCATGCCGCAGGCAGTCGCGTACATTCTGAAGGGGATAAGGGGGGGCGCCCGCCCCGGATGATCTTGCCGGGGCCGTTCGCCCCGCATGATCTTAGCGGGGTGAGGTCGGTGGTGTCTCTGTAAGGGGCCAGGGTCGTCAACCTGGTCAAGGCCGCCTCCTTCAGAAGGGGCAGAAGAGGGGCACGGCGTTGACACGATCCCTGGATGAAGTAGAATTACCGCTTGCGCCGAAGTGGCGGAATTGGCAGACGCGCTGCGTTCAGGGCGCAGTGAGCATTACGCTCGTCGGGGTTCAAATCCCCGCTTCGGCATAGGCAGCCCCGTCGGATGGGGCTGCTTTTTGGTTTAGGCCTTTAGGCTCCCGGAGCCTTCAAGGCTCCGGGAGCCTGGGCTGTGGGCACGGATCTTGCTCCGTCTTGCGGCGACGGCCGCCTCCGAGTAAGATGGCTGCTATATGGGAAATGACCTGCAGAAGAGATTCAAGCTTTCGAACGTCGGTCTGGTGATCCTGGCCGTTGTCGGCGTTTTCATCCTGGGGGATCTGACGCGAAGGATGGCGGATGCGCGTCGCCTCGAGCGCGATTCGCGGATCCTGGGCACGCAAGTCAAGGACCTCGAGGACGAACAGACAGACCTGGAGACTCAAGTGGCGTATGCGACGAGCGAAGTCATGGTCGAGCAATGGGCGAGGGGCGAGGCCAAGATGGTAGGGCGGGGAGAGAAGCTGGTTGTTCCTATGTCTGCCGATGGCCCTGTTGCGACACCGACTCCGATTCCTTCCTCATCACAGGGACTTCCCTCAAAGTTGGATGTCTGGTGGGCGCTGCTGTTCGGAGAGTGACAGCTTGACGCACTGCGCGGCGGCTGTTATAATCCGCCCTGCAAAGATGGCCGACGCTGCGGGGTGGAGCAGTGGCAGCTCGTCAGGCTCATAACCTGAAGGTCCTAGGTTCGAATCCTAGCCCCGCTACCTGAACCACAAGCGCCCGAGAGGGCGCTTATTCATTGTAGAGGCCGGTCTCAGGGATGCGATTAGCGCGTTGCATCCCTGGCGGGAGCATAGCGATATGAATTCGCATGTTCCACATGGATGCTCAAAATCGGATCGACGGGTCGAAGGGTGAGATGCCTATTCAGGAGTTGGGACTATTCTCTCTGGATCGCGCGCTCAAAGCCGGGGGCAAAATGCCTCAATCCGGATCAGCCCCGAAGACGAATTGGAGTTCCCCTTCCTCCATCCCGATAACCGAGCTCAGTTGTGCGGGATGGATCCACTCACATGATATGAAATGTGGATCTCAGGTGTAGGTTGAGCACACCCTTGACTGGATCGATCGTCGTCTGATTGCCCCCTGTCAAGGAACCAATCCAACCTCAAGGACCCCCATTGCCTGTTGTCTCGGGGCCCCGGCGGACTCCCGTAATCCCGGGTCCATGACCACCCTTGGATCGTGAGTGGTCTCATCGACCGTGATGAGCAGAGGCGATCCGTCCGGTGGGATGGCGCGGGTTACTTGTCGCTGAACGAGGGAGTAGAACGGTCTAATTGCCCGCGAAGGCTGATTGCCCCTGAGCAATCTCGATAACCGCCAACATGTTGTCGAGGGGGACATCGCCTTGCACGTCGTGGGCGGGAGCGAGGATGTAACTGCCCCGGCGACCTATTTCGAGAAGCCGCCCGGTCTCGTGACGGACATCGTCGACAGTTCCGTACGGGAGGGTCTTCTGCGTCGAGAGGCCACCGTGGAATGTCAACCGGCCCCGATACTGGGCCAACAGATCGAATACATCCATGACCTCGGGCTGGAATGGGTTGAAGCAATTGACTCCAATGTCGATCAGGTCGTCAAACAGCTCGTCCACATCCCCACAGGAGTGGATGAAGACGTACTTTCCGCACTCGCGTGCGACGGCATACATGCGTTTCAGCACAGGGAACAGGAAGGTGCGCCAGAGCTTCGGTCCCATTTGCAGCCCGCGTTGCTGCCCCCAATCATCCCCGAAGTAGACCGCATCAATATCGAACTTGAAGGCTTCTTTGATCTGGGCGATGTTGTAGTCCGCGATGGCGTTCAGCAGATCTTTCACGAAATGCGGATAGTCCAGAAAATCCATCAGCAGAGTCTGCATGCCGCGCAGGGTCCATGCCCGCTCGTAGAGGGAAAAGCCCAGCTGAAAGACGCGAAACCGGTCGGCGTATCTTTCGATGCGGGCCGGGATGTCGGCAAAGAAGCGGGGATCATGGGGATCGGGCAAGTGATAGCCCTTCAGGGTCGGCTCAGGGAGCAGGCGGCCCTCGACATTCCCGATGTCCCTGTCCAGACTGCGGTCCCACACCACCCCGAAGACGTCCCGGACGCGATGATTTCCGAGGTCGGTGAAGAAGCCGATGTCACTCCCAAGTTTGACGAGATGGTTTTGAAGCCTCGTTTCCAGATCTACCGGGCCATAGTGCTGCTGGAGTCTTTCTTTGGCTGCTTGGGTGAAGCCGAACGACCAGGGGACGTATGGGGGAACACCTCCCTCTAAGACCATCCGTATGATTTCTCTCTTAGTCAACGGTCGGCCTTCGGTCGTTTGACATGCGAAGGGGCGTGGTCAGGCTGTATCAGGGCTGATAAGACGCTCAAAGGCGCATTCCCCTGTCGACTCGGCTGGTTGCTCGGATATGCAGATGCCGGGATGTCGAGGCCCTGGTGAAGCGTAGACTCCTGAATCTTAAGCATGATCCGAGAAAGGTTATTCTAACCCACCGGATCATGGCATCGACCGAAACGAGAATCTCTGGATCGACCACCTCAAGGCCGGGCCGAGCCGCTGGCCGGTATTCTCGGTCGGCGCTGGGAGAGGATGCTGACCGAGCCCGGCCAATAGCCCGAGGATCGTTGGGAGGCAAGGCCCACGGCTGGGCGAGATACACCTCAGAGATCGGCGTAGTCCGTCTGTGTAATCGTGTCGACCATCGCCCAGAAGTTCTCCATCGGAGTATCGAGTTGAACATGGTGAGTCGGGCCAAGGATCAACCCACCGTTCTTGCCTATCGTTCTTAGCCGAGTGAGCACTTCGGCTTTGACGTCCTCCGGCGTACCAAATGGCAAGGTGTGTTGCTCGTCGATCGAGCCCCAGAAGCACAGCCTATCCCCGAAGTCCTTCTTCAGTTGGTCCGGGTCCATGCAAGCGGGTTGAACGGGGTTGAGAACATCCACGCCGATTTCGATCAACTCAGGGACAATGGGATTCACGGCGCCGTCTGTGTGATAAGCCACCTTGACCCTTGGGTTGACCGCCTTCACTTCGGCGATGAAGTTCGCCATACGAGGCTTTAGGTACTTGCGCCAATGTGCAGGAGAGATCAGCATACTGGATTGTGTACCCACATCATCGCCTATCCAAATCATGTCCACGCCCATCTCAACCAGTCTCTTGGCGGCCGTAAGGTGGTAGCGATAGGGGATCTCCAGGATATGCTCGGCCATATCTGGGTTGAGGACCAAGTCCGAGAGTAGCCGCTCATAGCCTCGCAAAGCCCAGGCGCATTCGAAAATCGTGGTTACCGTAACGCCGACAATCCAGTACTGGTCCTTGAAATCGCGAATGGCGCGGGCGGCATCTTCGTATAGCTCGCTGCGGGTGGGATCGGGGCCCCGATAGCTATGGACGGCTTTGTCATCACGAAGGGGGTGCCCGGTAGGCTCTGTGTAGTGGCCAATACCGAAAGGAGTGTTGTATTCAACCGGTTCCCATTTAATACCCCACTCATCGGTATAGGTACCGCTCTCCTGATAATAGGAGTTCGCCCAGCCGATCGAGGTGAGTAGCATGTCTTCGCCGAGGGCCCGCTCCAATTCGTAGGTGTTCCCGGCACCATGGGGATTGTGGATGTCTTCGCCTTCGATGTGCAGATCTGCTCTCAGGCGTTCGGCAAACTCGGGCGTGAAACTGACCTGCATCGGGCAGCGATCGGGGGCCTCATGACTTAGGGCAGCCTGGAGGCGTTCCCGGTGGTTCATTTCAGAACACCTATTTTGGTTACCACGGCTTTGGCCACTGTGACGGCCCGGCCGGCATCGGGAGCACAACCATCTGCGGTAGAACGAACTACTTCAGCGATCTTCGTCGGCGAGGCGTCGGCACCCAAATCCAGAATCAAGGAGCTAGCTCCTTACGGCGTTATTGCTGCCAGGTCTTCGCTGTGGACTGCACGCCACCCTTGACCGCGCCCTCGGCTACCCGGCCGTTGGCTTCGCCGTGCCTCATCGGTAAGTGTAGTCTGAATAGCGCTCCGCGCTTCGCATAGCTGGCGCGGGGATCAACACCGCCCGGGCAGATGACTTCCCATCCTTCGAATCGTATCCCAACTTTCGGCCTTGCCACAACCGTGCCATCGTCCGGGGCGACGGCCGGGTCGAGAGTGGCATTGCGCGCCTCTGTGCTTCTGATTGGACAGCATAAGTCCGCCCTTGACAGCATTACAGGATCTTCCAAAGGTCTGGGCGCAGGAGGTGGCTCGTGTTCCGAGGCACGCATCCGATCCCGGCGTCCCCGCCGGGTCACCCACGGGCGAGTGGATGGTGTTGAACCCGCGGGCCGACGAGGGCGGGCCCGGCAAGATGCTATGCCCGATGTGTGTGGATGGCTGCCACCTCAAACCATCGGGCGCGATCCGGCCGCGCTCAACCCGGAGCGCCTTCGGTCGGCAACCCGACCGGGCATCCAGTCCATCGAGGACCGCTGCGCCAGGAAGCGGGCAGGTGAGGGCGCCGACCGGCACAATGCCTTGCATCGGCTGATGAGCTGAGCCCACACAAGGGGTTGATTTCCGAAAGAAGTTCATATATGATGTTGTCAGACGGCCGCCGTCTGATATTTAGAGTCGACCAGCCCGATTTATCCAAATGACGGCTCCCCAGAACTCCATCCGAAGATCACCCTCGGTCTCCAGCCAGATAAGGGATCTGCTCCGGGACCGCATCCTCTCGGGCCAATACGACACCGAAAGTCAACTCCCCTCCGAAGACAGCCTTGCTACCGAATTCGAAGCAAGTCGGGCGACCGTTCGAACCGCCCTGGCCGAGCTGATGGCCGAGGGATTCCTCTATCGAAGACAGGGTGTTGGGACTTTTATCAGACCGGTGTCTCCCCTGGAAGGCGGATTGGAGCGCCTTGAGAGCATCCTCACCATCGCCGCCCGTCAGGACATCCAGACCCATGTTCACGACCTGAAAGTAGACGAAGTCCCCGCAGATGGGTTCATCGCGGACCTGCTAGAGATCGAGGAAGGTACATTCGTAACCAGGGTGAGAAGGACGATTATTGCCGATGGCGACCCGATCTCGTACCTGGATGATTATGTCCTGTCGGAATGGATGTCGCCGGAGGCCATCGGGTCGGACTTCTCCGGCTCTGTCCTCGACATACTCTTCAAGATGCACGGAACCCGAATCCAAGAGGCGGTCGCCGATATAACTGCAGTCACGGTAGGCAGTCAGCTTAGTGAGGTTCTCGGCACCTCCCCGAATTCTCCGCTGATCCTGATCAAAGAGACCTTGTTCGAGGAAACGGGCAAGAGAATCGGGTACTCCCGTAACTACTTCGTTCCTGAATCGATCAACTTCCGGGTTGTGCGTCGGTGACCCTCGGCCGGGTATCCAGCTGCGGTTTCCCAAGCTGAGCTGCAATGGCATGCCGTATGAAGCAACGGGACATGAATCGAGACTGGCAAGGATCGCTTCATTTGCCGACCGACGATGAGCCACGCTTCTCGGTCCATGGATCAAGGCTGCTTGCGCTCACTCGCCTCTCTTTCCAGGTGCCCGCTTGAACTCGCGAAAGATCCCTGTTGTTGAGTCTGACGACGTCGATGGGCACGGGGCTGAACAAGACACGTCTTATGCGATTGATATGTGCAATTTCATTTCCTCGCATATTCCAACCGTGTATGACGCGGCTCCCATGCGATCCCAAGGAGTGAATTGATGGATATGGAAGTGGAGTCCTATCTGAGGCCGCCGGAAATCGAGAAGCCGCCCTACCCGGCCAAGGTGGTCACTCTGGCGACGGGCGGGAAGATGGTCGTCCGCCAGGTGGACCGGGACGCCGTCCCGACGCTGCTGCGAGCGATCAAGCCGACGGTCGAAATCGCCCGCGACTACTACGATGTCGTCGGGGCTCGCCTGTATGCCGAGCTCATAGGTTGGTACCGCTATCGGGTCAGGGACGAGTTCTGTTTGGTCGGCCAGATCGACGGGCTCCTGGTGGGCATCGTGAATTCGAGATCGTATTCCCCGCATACCGACATCAGCCTGCATACCCTGGCCATCGAGCGGGGGTTGAGGATCGGAGCCCACCTGTTCGCCTCCAAGATGGAGTATTCGATCGAATACCTGGGACGCGATGAGGTTCTCATCACCGCAGAGAGCCCCATCGGTTTTCGACGTTGGATGATTGAGTACGGCCTGGAGAAGCGCGAGGGCCAGCATGAGTTGGGAGGCGCCACCCCCTACGCGCTGACGCGTGAAATGTACTTCAAGAACAAAGCCCGCCTGGTGGCCGGCGAGCGACCGGTGCCTAAGGAGATCATGGAGATCGCCGAGCGGGAGATCAAGATCGCGAGTGAAAGGGATATCCGCGAGAAGATCCTAGGCGCAGCGAGGGAGATCCAATGAGGCCCGTCGTGATCGCAGGCGTAGGCATGATCCCCTTCGAACGAACCGAAGAAGGGGGCCTGGTGGAGATGTTGGCAACAGCGGGGCTGAACGCGCTGGTCGACGCCGGAGTGGATGACCGCCCGGTCGATGCAGTCTATCTGGGCAATATGGCCTCTGGCCTGTTCAACCATCAGGAGGCAGTGGCCAGCGCTCTGGTGGATTCGCTCGCCCTGATGCCGGCGGCCGCCGAGCGAGTTGAGAATGGTCCCGCCTCCGGAGGTTCGGCCATCAAGAACGGCTTCCTGGCGGTCGCCTCGGGTTTCTCTGACATCGTGCTTGTGGTGGGCGGCGAAAAGATGCGCGAGGTGATCGGCCCGAAGGCGACCGACATCGTCGCCACCATGACCCATCCCATGGCCGAGTACGTTTACGGGGTGACTCTGCCTGCTCAGGCGGGGATGTTTGCCCGCCTATACATGACCAAGTACGGCATCACCCGGCATCACCTTGCCCAGGTGGCCATCAAGAACCAGAACAACGGCCTGCTGAACCCTTACGCTCACATTCAAATGAAGATCACCGAAGAAGGAATCCTGACCCATCCACAAGCGCATATCAACAATCCCGTAGTGGCCGACCCACTATATCTCTACGACTGCTGTCCGGTGAGCGATGGCGCCGCGGCGGTCCTGTTGACCACGCCGGAAATCGCCAAGGCCCTCAAGAAGCCGCAAGTGATTATCGCTGGCGTCGGACAGGCGACCGACACACATGCTCTGCAAGAGCGGGAGGACCCCACCGATCTGAAGGCCGTCACACTCGCGGCCAAGAAGGCCTTCGAGATGGCGGGCGCACAACCCAAGGACATTGACGTCGCCGAACTCCACGATGCGTTCACGATCTTGGAGATCGCCGAGAGCGAACACGCCGGGTTCTTCAAGAAGGGTGAAGGCGCCCAAGCATTGGACGCCGGAGTCACCCAAATCGGCGGAAAGCTGCCGATCAATCCCTCTGGGGGTTTGAAAGCCCGAGGCCATCCCGTGGGTGCTACCGGGGTTGCCCAGATCGTCGAGCTGGTCTGGCAACTCCGAGGAACGGCCGGCAAACGGCAGGTCAAGGAAGCTCAAACCGGGTTCTCGCTCAACTTCGGCGGGTTTGGCAACAACGTTCTCGCCTTCGTCGTCAGGAGGGAGGCATGACGGGGATCACCGCCTACAAATGCAACAAGTGCGGTCTGGTGATGTATCCGAAGCACTTCCGCTGCCTGAAATGCAAAGGGCGTGAATTTGAAGAGATCGAACCTGCCGGCGACGCCAAATTGTTGACCTACACCGTGGTCGATCAGCTGCCCTGGGGCATGGACGAACGAGGTCGGGTCTTGGGGATCGTCGAGTTCGCCAACGGGGTCAAGGCCACCGGGCTTGTCAAGGCCGACGATCCGAAACTGGGGATGAAGCTCAAGGCCGAGTGGGGCCCGGTCCGGGTCGTCGGCGGAGAGCCGGCCTACGGTCTGACGCTGATCCCCAAGAAGTGAGCGACGTCAAAGAGAGGGATGGATCCGGTCCAGGCTTTATTCGTCAATTGGGCCGTGACGATGGGAGACATCCCAGGTTGTGTGTGAGAGGGAATCAAACACGGGATGAAGTCTGAATACCGCGAGGCCATGGATCCGTTGATGCGCTGGGAGATCCCCACGATCTATCCGGATACCCCGACCTTTCTGGCGATCCCGCACGTTACGACCCCGGAAGGTCTGGCAGGGGTCGATGTCGCCATTGTAGGGACACCCTATCAGGGCGTCGCTCCGGTCGCGCGGAGCTATAACAATACCGTAATGACGCCCATCGCCTTGCGTCAATATTCGGTCAAGTACGGTGGTTATCTACCCGAGTTGGATCTCGATGTCTTTGATCGATTGCGGGTTGTGGACTACGGTGATGTGTCGGTGGGGATGCGGGCTCCTCTACCGGAAGCCTTGCAACAGGTCGGCGACCGTGTGGGCGAAGTGCTGGATGCCGGGGTTGTCCCCATCCTGCTGGGTGGATCGGACATTCTATCGTCGTTGGGGGGTGCGCTGGCGGTCTCGGCCCGAGCGAAAGGAAGAATCGGTTCTCTTTCCCTGGACGCCCATGGCGATAACTTGCCGGAACACGGAGGGGAACGGTATTCCGGTGCCACCTGGGTGGCGCGCATGTTGGAACTGCCGCAATTCGCTCCCGAGAAACATGTCCAGTTGGGGATGCGCGGGCCCAGGAACATCCAGCAGCAGGTGAAATGGTTCCGGGAAGCGGGCTCGCGCCTATACACCATGGGGGAGATCCGAAAGCGGGGGATCGAAGCGGTAACCAATGAGTCACTGCATACCTTGTATGAAGGTACGGAAGACGTGTATTTGACGGTTGACTACGACGTGATGGATTTGAGCTGCGCACCGGGTTTGGACGAGCCGTACGGGCTGAGCGTGCCAGAACTGCTGCATTTGATGCATGAAGTTGGCAAGCGAGGAGTGCGCGCTTTCGGAATCGGGTGGATCCCGGCCCCGGAACCGGGCCTATTCGCCATTGTCATTTACTCAGTGCTCTACTTGCTAGCGGGGATGTCGCTTCAGGAAGGACGCGCTTGAGTTCCTTGCTGATCAAAGACGGGTTGCTCCTGACGATGGAACCTGGGGAACCCGTTACACGCGGTGATCTTCTTATCGAACACGGACGCATCGCCGCTATTTCGAAGATTGAAGCCACCAACGAGATCGAAGTCCTGTCGGCCACGGATCGCCTGGTTATGCCCGGGTTCGTCCAGGCCCACGTTCACCTGGCCCAGACCCTCTTTCGGGGTCTGGCCAATGACGTGGACCTGATCCATTGGCTGTACGAACGGATCTTCCCCCTCGAAGCGGCTCATGATGAAGAGTCGCTCTATGACTCGGCCCGCCTGGGTCTGGCAGAGATGATCCGCTCCGGCACCACCTCGGTGATCGATGTCGGAGCGGTCTGGCATATCGATAGCATCTTCCAGGCGCTGGATGAGTGCGGAATTCGGGCTCAATCCGGCCTCATGCTCATGGACGATCCTGAGACCTATCCCCAACTCCGCCGTCCAACCGGGGAGGCTCTGCAATCCGCGGCGGACACGTACGGCCGCTGGAACGGGAAGGGCGGCGGGCGGCTCCGTGGGGCCTTCATCCCGAGGGGCCTGCTCAGCGTCACGCTGGAGCTCGTGCATGAGGTCGCCAAACTGGCCGGTGAACTTCACGCGCCCATTCACACGCACGCCCATGAAAGTGAGAAGGAAATCCAGCGTATCTACGCCAAGTGCGGCGAGCGGCCGCTGATGGCCATGCGCTCGGCCGGGATAGCCGGACCGCGATTGCAGCTGGCCCATTGTGTCTGGCTTGAGCCATCCGAGATCGATCTGCTTCGCGAACTGGGTATCGGAGTGGTGCACTGCCCGAGCGCCAACGCCAAACTCTCCTCGGGGATTGCCCCCATCCCGGAGCTGCTCTCCCGAGGTATCACCGTCGGTCTGGGCGCCGACGGGGCTCCGTGCAACGACAATCTGGATGCTTTCATGGAGATGCGCCTGGCGGGACTTCTTCAGAGACTCCGCCTCGGTCCCGGATCGCTCCCAGCGACGAAGATCCTCTCCATGGCGACTGCCGGTGGAGCGCAGGTAATGGGCTTGGAGGCGGAAATCGGTCATCTCAAGGTCGGCATGCGCGGGGATGTGATCATCGTCAACCTGGATGGCCTCCACGCCAATCCATTTGAGCCCGACTCGCTTGTCGATTTGTTGGTGTATGCCTTCGGCGGAGGTGACGTGGAGTCGACGATCGTGGAAGGTCAAATCCTCATGCGTGAGCACGTTCTAACGACCATGTCCGAGAAGGATGTGTTGATGCGGGCTCGCCGATCTCGTAAACGAGTGCTCGAGCGGCTGAGGTGGAATTGATCGCTTTTCAGACGATTGCGTGGATTGGACGGAGCGACTAGCCGAATCACCTGAAGGAGGATAACGATGGGCAAGACTCTGATCAAGGGCGGCATCGTGGTGACCATGGACCCCAAGCGCCGGATCTTGGAAGACGGCGCCGTCCTGTTTGAGGGAAACCGCATCACCGCGGTGGGTGAGACGAGTTCGCTCGAAGGCGGCCGGGACGCCGACCGGGTCATCGATGCCAGCGGCCATTTTGTGATTCCGGGGTTGATCAACGCCCACAACCATATGTACAGCATGCTCTCCCGATACATGTCGCTGACCCTGGGAGAGATCAGAGGCCGGCCCTTCGGCGAACGCCTGACACGCTGGTGGTGGCCGAAGATTGAGGAGTCCGCCACCCATGGTGAAGCTTATCGGGGGACGATGCTGGCCGCATGCGAAATGCTACGACGGGGTTGCACCCTGAGCGGCGATCTGCTCGAGGGCCCGAATATGGTCCCGGGAGGATTGGAGCACGTAGCCCGCGCCTTCAAGGAAGTCGGGATGCGAGGGATCCTGTCCTTCGAATCCAGCGAGCGGATCAGTGCGGAGAACGGGCAATTGGGCCTGGAGGAGAATGCCAACCTGATCAAGAAGTACAACAACATGGAAGACTCACTCGTCAGAGGGTGGATGGGCATACACACGCCCTTCTCCAGCTCGCCAGGATTCTTGCGGGAAGCCAAAGCCATCGCCGATGAGCTGGGGGTCGGGGTGCAAACTCACATCGCCCAATCGGAATATGAGGTGGACTACATCAAGGAGACCTTCGGCGCCAAAGGATCCGTCTACCACCTGGCGGAGACGGGATTCCTGTGGCCAAAGCTGGTCGCCGGTCACTGCATCTACATCGATGAAGGCGAACTCGACCTGTTGGCCGAACACGATGTGAAGATCTCTTTCAACATCAAGAGTAATGCCAACGGCGCCAACGGGTTGTGCCCTGTTCCCAAGATGATGGAGCGCGGCATGACGGTAGGAATTGGCACCGACGGCATCAACATCATGGACATGTTCGAGTTGATGCTGCATTCGGCCTACCACATCCGCCTTGGTTACATGAATCGCGAGTTGATCCCGGCGCAGACGGCCCTGGAAATGGCCACCGTCAACGGGGCCAAGCTCTTCGGTATCGACGATGAGCTGGGATCGCTGGAAGCGGGAAAGAAGGCGGACATTGTCCTCATCGAGTACGCCGGGAAGCCGCACCTCAACCCCTTTGAGGATATCTACTCCGTCGTCGCCTTCGGGGCCCGCGGGCCGGATGTGAACAAGGTCTTTGTTAACGGTGAGCTTGTTGTTGACGATGGCCGCCTGACCAGAGTCGACGTGGAGAAGGTTGTGGCCGAGGCCTGGGAGCAGGGGAAGGACTACAAGCGGCGGATCGAGGCGACCCCCATCTCGCCTCCGTGGAAACTCCCCACGGTCTAGTGCGAGAGGCATAAGTCCCACCCGTCGGTCTCGGTCTCACGCTTCCGAGGATCGACGGCGCAGGTAGGCACGGATGGCAGTCAGGTTCCGATATCGCCGTCCGGATGCGATCTGCAGAGAGTGATGACCATGGCGGACGTGGATTGGGTGCTCAAGAACGGTCGTGTGGTCACCGAGCAAGGCATCATCGAGGGCGGACTGGCCGTTTCCGGCGAGAGGATCGTCGCCATCGGCATGAATCAAGGCCTGCCCTCAGCCACCCGGGAAGTTGACGCCGGGGGGTGTTGGGTCATCCCCGGCGGCGTCGACACCCATGTGCACATCCATTACGATGCGCCGGTCTTCCGTGGGGATTTCGGAACAGAAACAAGGGCCGCCCTCCTAGGTGGGACGACCACCGTCACGGAGTTTGCCCATGGCGGTGAGCCGGGACTGCTAAAGAGCTTCGCCAAAAAGAAGGGCGCGGCGGAGGAGTTGGCCGTCTCGGATTACTCGTTCCACGCCGTCCTGCGTGCAGAACATGATCTGGAAGACATCCCCGCCATCCTTGATAAAGGTGTGCTGTCGGTCAAGGCCATGCTCGCCGATCCCAACGGGATACGGCCGATTATGAGCGGGCTGCTCATGGAACTCTTTCGGATGGTCGGGGAGCGGGATGGGTTGATTGTCGTCCATGCAGAGAACGAGGAAATCCACGATTACCGGCGTAGGCTGTACAAGGCGCAGAACAAGTCCGGTCCGATCTACCACGCCCTCTCGCGCCCCGTGCTCTCGGAAGGCGAAGCCATCGCCCGCTCAATCCTCTTTGCCCGCGAGTATGGCGTCAGACTCCACATCTTCCACCTGAGTTCCGCCATGGGGATTGAGTTGATCGCCGAGGCTCAAGAGAGGGGATTGCCGGTCACGGCCGAAACCTGCCCCCATTTTCTGCTGTTCACCCAAGACGACATCGCCGGGGAATTCGGGCCGTTTCTCCAAGTCAATCCACCCATCAAGATGGCCGAGGACCGCGCGGCGATGTGGCAGGCGCTTCAGGACGGCGTCGTCGAGGCCGTAGTCTCCGACCACTACGCGCCCCTGAAGGAGGAGAAAGCCAAGGGCTGGGAAAACATCTGGGAAGTGGAGGGTGGCGTGCCGGGGATCGAGGCCCGCATGCCGGTTCTCTGGCAACGTGGGGTCATGGAGGGCAAGCTCTCACCCGAGCAATTCGTCGACCTTACCGCCACCAACCCGGCCAAAATCTGCGGATTGTATCCCCGCAAGGGGGCACTACGTGTCGGAGGCGACGCCGACATCGCCATTTGGGATGAGGAAAAGACCTGGACCATCGGCGTAGACACGCTGCATGAGACAGCCGACTGGACGCCCTATGCCGGGATCGAAGTCCATGGCTACCCGACAAAGGTCTTCCTGCGCGGTCGGCTTGTTGCTCAGGACGGCGAATTGCTCGCCTCCAAAGGGTCCGGTGCGTTCATCCCTCGACAATCGTGAGTGTGCGGAATCTCGGCGCACTTGTTCTGGAGACCTGAATGACTTCGACGGAATCAGGCGCGAACTCTCCCTATGACGAGCGTGGAGTGCGCACGGCCCCGACCCTGTACTTCAAGGAGTGCGGCCAAGCCTTCACGGAAATCACCGCCAGAGCCGCAGTCGAACGAGCGATCGAACTTGGCCTTGGTTATATCGTCGTCGGTTCAACGACTGGCTACTCCGCCAAGAAGTTGTATGAGGCCGGCCAGGCGGCCGGTTGGTCCGGGCAGTTGGTTGTGATCACGGAGCATT
>MGOM01000104.1:4941-5309 GCA_001797105.1 Chloroflexi bacterium RBG_19FT_COMBO_62_14 | reverse complement strand
CCGCGCCTTCAGGCTTCGCTGGCAGGGGATCGAAATGCTGGAGATCGTCGCCGAGACGCTTCGGCGCATCTCCAGGGGGACCAAGACCGGCGTCGAAGCCGCCGTCATGGCGGCCAACGCCGGGTTGATTCCGATCGATGAGGACGTGGTCGCCGTGGGAGGCACAGGTCGCGGGGCCGACACGGCCATCGTCCTACGCCCGGCGGAGATGAACCACTTTTTCGATCTGAAAGTACGTGAGTTCATCTGTCTACCTCAAGTCCGTACCGCCGAGCTTGAACCGAAGGATCTCTCTTCCCCCGAGGTTTCATCAGAGCGAAAGAATGCACCGGGGCGAGGGGGCAGATAGGGGCAAGGGTGAGCGAAAC
>MGOM01000104.1:4560-4931 GCA_001797105.1 Chloroflexi bacterium RBG_19FT_COMBO_62_14 | reverse complement strand
CCTCGGCGATGGTCCAGCACACATTACCCACCGGCCGCGCGCCGCCGGGTGATGAGGGTTGCATCACGACAGGAGCAGGCGGATCTGGTGGTTACGAACTGCAACGTCCTCTCTGTGCACACCATGACCTTCCATCACACCAATCTGCTCATCGCTGAAGGACGCATCGCCGCCTGGGATCGAGCGGTCGAGAAAGGCAAAGAAGTCATCGACGCCCGCGGGAGCTACGCCGTCCCCGGCTTGATCGACGCTCATACCCATGTCGAAGCGGCCATGTTGACGGTTGAAGCCCTGGCGAGACTGCTTGTGCCTCGGGGAGTCACAACCCTCATGGCCGACCTGCACGAAATCGGGAATGTCCTGGGCGGGGC
>MGOM01000104.1:0-4539 GCA_001797105.1 Chloroflexi bacterium RBG_19FT_COMBO_62_14 | reverse complement strand
AGGGGCGAACAGGGTGCCGCTTCGGCTGTTCCTGCAAATCCCAGCAGCATTGGATCCGGAGGAGGCCACAAGGCTATTACGACGTCCGGATGCAGTGTCCTTCGGCGAGGCCAGTCTGCCTCGCATCGTTCGCGACCCTGACAAGTTCACTCGAATGTTCGCCGAGGCGCATGCCCAGGGACGGTTGGTCAGCGGCCACGCAGCCGGTCTGGGAGCTGGCCCCTGGCTTTCCGCGCTGGCCGCGCTGGGGCACGCCGACGATCACGAGTGTGTGGACATCGAGCAGGCCAAGAGTCGACTGTTGGTGGGACAGAGGGTGATGATCCGCGAGGGCTCAGCGGCGCGCAATCTTCAAAGTCTAGTGCCCTTAGTGCGCGAACATCCCGAATGGGTGGATCTATTCATGTTCTGCACCGACGACCGTACGGTGGGAGACATCCTGGAGCGGGGCCATATGGATGATTGCTTGCGCTCCGCTATCCGATACGGCCTCATGCCGGCGACCGCCCTGCGAATGGCCACGCTGAACTGCGCCGTCCACCATCGTCTGGATACCCATGTCGGCAGTCTGGCGCCGGGACGCCTTGCAGATGTCCTCCTACTGGACGATCTGGAGGCGTTCTTGCCCGAGATGGTGATCGTGGGAGGCGAGGTTGTGGCACGAAGCGGGGAGCCCGACTGGGAAGCCCCTCCCGAGGTCAGCTTCCCGGAGGCGTACCTCAACACAGTCCATTTGGGGCGGTCCTTAGAGGAGGGAGGCCTGCGCCTGCCTCTTCCTGATGGGGAGGTCTCCGTTCGGATCTTGCGGATGGTGCCCCATCAGATCCTCAAATACATCGACGAGGAGACCGTGACCGTACGGGATGGGCGCATACATGAGGGGCAAGACCGCGATATCTTGAAGATCCTTGTCATCGAGCGACATAAGGGGACGAAGCAGATTGGCATTGGCTTGGTGAGGGGCTTTGGACTCCGACGCGGCGCGTTGGCCTCGACCGTAGCTCATGACGATCACAACCTCGTTGTGATCGGCGTGACCGATGCGGACATCCTGTTGGCCGTCAAGTCAATCGAGGAAATGCAGGGTGGCTTGGTCGTCGTCGATCAAGGTGAAGTGACAGCGAGAGTCGCCCTGCCTCTCGCCGGGTTGATCAGCCTCAAAGGAGGGCCTGACCTTGCCGGCGAGTTACAGGCGGCCGAGCGGGCGGCGCGCGATCTGGGGTGTCTCCTGCCGGCACCCTTCATGGCTCTTTCGTTTGTGCCATTGGTCGGCATACCCAAGGCCGGTTTGTCTGAATTTGGCCTGGTGGACGCCGTAACCTATGAGAAACTGCCGCTTCGAATTGGGCGGAGCACGGACATCTTCACCGCCGCGGATCCGTGATTACCTGAGTGACGAAGGAGAGACTGGATGGAGTGAACTGACCGAACAAGCCAGGATATGAGCAGTCATTGACCCGATGGGGGCCCTGAAGAAAACAACTCGAATGAGGAGAGAGGAGTGAAGGCATGTTGTCTAAGCGATATCCCATCCTAGCGATCATCCTTCTTGTCGCCGTGGTGCTCGGGTCATGTGCACCCGCGCCAGCGGCACCCACCGAGGCGCCGGCGCCGCCGCCAACGGAAGCGGCTCCAGCGCCCACCCAGGCGATGGAAGAACCAACGGCGGAAATGGCGGCACCCACTGAAGCGGCCGGTCCCGATCTGGCGGGGATGAAAGTCGCCTTCCTGTTCCCCGGCGTTGTGAACGACGGTTCTTACAATACCCTGGGCTACAACGCCATGCTGGATGTCGAGAAGCGGTTCGGTCTGGAGGTGCAGTGGAACGAGCGTGTCCCACCGGCAGAATCCCCGCGGGTCATCGGTGAGTTCGCCGCCAGCGGTGTGGACGCGGTGTGGGCTCACAGTGGGACGTTTTTCGATCCCGTTATCAACACGGCCCCGAACTTTCCTGACGTATCCTTTGTAACGTATGCCGGGCTTCTGATGGAAAACCCGCCGCCAAATGTGTGGCAGCAGCTCAACCTGGAGGCGCATCGGCAGATGTTCTTCCTGACGGGGGTGATCGCCGGGCTGACGACGAAGAGCAATGTAATCGGCTTCGTAGGTGGGATCGAGCTGACAACCTACGTGGAGGGGCTGAATTCCTTCGAGATGGGAGCCAAGTGGGTCAACCCGCAGGTGCAGCTCCTGAGGGTATGGACGGGGGACTTCGACGACGCGGCCCAGGCGAAGGAAGCCACCATCGGTCACATAGAGCAGGGAGCAGACGTGATCGCCCACGCCACCAACTTGGGTGTGTACGGGATCGTCGAGGCCATTGAAGAGCACGAGGGCGTGTACTTCATTGGCAAGGACATCGATCAGTCGCCGCTGCTGCCCGACCGAACACTGTGCAGTATGTACATCGACTACTCCGAGGCCATGGGCTACGTCCTGCCGAAGGTGGCAGCCGGCGAGCTGGGAGGAGTCTATGTTACATCGCTGGCCAACGGCGGCACGAAGGTGACGGATCTGGCGAGCTTTATCCCTGCGGATAAGGCCGCGGTCTACAACACGATCAAGGAGATGGTCACGAGCGACGAGATCAATGTGCGGGCGGCGGCTGCCGATGTTGTCGGCACCCTGCCCCCGGTTCCGCAACCCTAGTCAGTCGACTGCGGGGTGAGCAATACCGGGGCCATCCGACGGATGGCTCCGGTACGGAATCGTCATTAGTTATGGAGCAGGAGGCCCGGTTGACTGGCCGAGACGGCATCGTCGAAATGCGCGGGATCGTAAAGCGCTTTGGTGATCTCATCGCCAATGACCGTGTGGATCTGGAAATCCGGCCCGGGGAAGTCCTGGGCCTACTCGGCGAGAATGGCGCTGGCAAGACGACATTGATGCGGGTGCTCTATGGAATCTATCGTTTGGATGGGGGCGAAATCCGGATCAATGGCCAGCCCGTTGACATCCGCTCTCCTGCGGATGCAATCGAACTGGGCATTGGGATGATCCATCAGAAATTCCTGGTCGTCCCCACGATGACGGTAGCGGAGAACGTGGTCCTGGGCGCAGAGCCCACCAACGGTGCCCTGCTCGATCGGGGCTTTGCGGAGAGGCAAGTTCTGGAGCTGGCGAGCCGTTATGGGATCCTCGTCAATCCCAGAGCCAAGGTTGGGCGGATATCACTGGGCGAGCAGCAATGCACTGAAATTCTCAAGGCCTTGTACCGAAAGGCAGATCTCCTCATTCTTGACGAGCCCACCACGGTGCTCACGCCCCAGCAGATGGATGAGCTCTTCGATACACTGCGGAAGATGGCCGCCAACGGTGGGAAGGTGGTCATCATCACCCACAAGCTGCCCGAGGTTCTCGCTGTCACCGATCGAGTTGTCGTCCTTCGAGATGGAAAGGTCGTGGGGAGTTACAAGACCCAAGAAACGACCGAGAGGGAGTTGGCAATCGCCATGGTGGGGCGCGACCTGAGGCCGGCCACCTCCGTAGCAAAAGATGTCCGGGGAACCGTCCTGAAGGTGGAAGGGATCTCAGCTCGCAATGATGAAGGCAGGCTGAGCTTGAAGGGCGTCTCCATGGAAGCCCGAGCAGGTGAGATTCTGGGGGTAGGGGGAATTGGGGGCAACGGTCAACGAGAACTGGTGGAGGTGATCGCCGGATTGCGTCCCACCGAGAGTGGCCGAATCATCATCCGCGATCGAGAACTCCGCGGGGCGGATCCGAGAAGAGTGCGAGCCATGGGAGTCTGTTATGTGCCCGCCGATCGACACGGGATGGGCACGGTGGGACCCCTCTCGGTGGCCGAGAATCTGATTCTGCAGCGGCATGCCGAGGCACCGTTTTCAAGACGGATGTTTCTTCGTCATTCGCAGATCCGTACCTTTGCCGAAGGATTGGTCGCTTCATACGATATCCACTGTCAAGGCGTAGACGCGCAAACGCGGACGTTGTCGGGGGGCAATCTGCAGCGATTGGTCCTGGCTCGCGAACTGAGTGGAGAGCCCGATCTCATCCTGGCGGAATACCCAACCCGCGGCTTGGATATCGCTGCTACCGAGTATGTGCATCACGTGCTTCAGGAGCAGCGAGATCGAGGGGCAGCCGTCGTGGCCGTCTTCTCTGATTTGGACGAACTTCTGCAACTCAGCGACCGCGTGGTGATCATGTATGAGGGGCATATCATGGGCGAACTCTCTCGCGAGGAATTCGATGTTGAGAGGATCGGCCTGATGATGGCCGGAGTTGCAGAGAGCAAGGCGGAGGTGAGGGTCTGATGGGAGCTGGGCCAAAGTCGTTCCGAATGCGCATCGCTCCCTTGCTTGCCCAGCGTGGCGCATTGGCGAGCATTCTCACTCCGATATTCGCCTTTCTCATCGCCTTGGCGATCAACGCTATCTTGCTATGGAGCATTCACATTAACCCCTTGGAGGCTTATAAGGCCATCTATCAGGGTTCGCTGGGAAATCCTTATGCCCGAGTGGAGACCCTTGTCAAGATGGCCCCCCTCCTATTGGCGGGATTGGGTATTCTCGTGGCCTT
>MGOM01000103.1:7512-10768 GCA_001797105.1 Chloroflexi bacterium RBG_19FT_COMBO_62_14 | reverse complement strand
GTGGCCGCTTCGTACAGAACGGTGTCGACGTCGTCAGGAGTGAAATAAGAATCGCCGAGCTGCAGACGGGCCGGGTTCGGACGCACTTCCACCATGTCCGGGTATTCAACCGTACAGCGAAGACAGCCGACGCATTTCTTGGGACGGGGCGCAAAGCCTCCAACGGGACCCGAGAACACGCCGTAGACGCAAGGGCGGCTGAGCACAAGGCGCATATCCCCGCGGTAGTGGAGTACCTCGCGGACCAGGAGGCTGGCCAGGCCGATGCGATCGACGTGAACGAGGAAACGGGGAGGGTGAGGTGCGAGATCGGGTGCTGGCTCGATGTGAACGCGGAATCGTTCGTAAGCGCTCATCCGCTCCTCCACTCATTGGGCCAACAATAAAACAAGGCACGCCGGGCGTGCCTGAGAGGATAAGCCATCCTCATCACCGCCCTTCCATGATACAAGCCGTCAGACGGCTTGGCCACTGCATCCGCCGTTGGCCGGTCCGTCGCCGGACCGTTTTAGGCCAATGCTTGCCTGGAAGGGAGAGGGGAGCCTGTGACTGGCTCCGGAGGCATCCGCTGATGCTTCGATTTTCCCCCGGATACTCCGGGGTTAGCCTCGCCCGCCGGCGAGGAACCTCCACCTCGTAGTCTCAGCCAAAGGGCTGAGACCCATACGCTGATCTCCCGTATTCAGTTGTAGATTTCTTCGACCCGGTACTCGCTGGATTTTAGCAAATGGCTCTTCCGGCGTCAAGCACCTTGTGATCTGGAGGGGCTTCGGGTGGAGCTCCGCCTTATCGGGGGCCCACACCGTTCACCGCCGGGCAACTCGCCCCATCTTGAACAGCCGACGGCAGGGGCTCATCAATCGTCGAGCCGCGTGACATACAACGCCGCCGCGAGCTCCGAACCAAGGACGCACTCCTCGCGGCCGATTCGCACTCGCATGGCGCCGCCAAACGGGGCCCGCGCCTCGACCCTCACCCTGGCCTCGGGGACAAGACCGACCTTGGCCAGATACTGAAGCCTGTCCGCGTCGCGCGTGCGCACCCGGCTGACGAGCACATCCTCACCCTCGGCAATCTCCCCAAGAGGTACATCATCCACGACGGGCATCTCACCGTCGGGTGTGGGGATTGGTTCGCCGTGAGGACAACGGCGGGGGTAGCCGGCCTTCTCATCCATCCGCTGCACGAAGGCCTCGTCGGCGATCTCCGCCAGCGCGTCGGCCAAATCATGAGCCTCGTGCCACCCGTATCCCATCACATTTACGAGGAAGGCCTCCGCCAATCGATGGTACCGGATTGTCCGGAGACCCTCTCGCCTTCCGGTCGTCGTAAGTCGTATTCCACGGTAGTGCGCCCGATCCACCAGCCCCATCTGAGTCAAACGCCGACCCATGCGAGAGACCGCGGGAACCGAGACGTCCATCGCCTCGGCCAGCGATGACGGAGGCACGAAGTTCTCTCCTCCACCCAGTCGGAACAGCTCCGCAAGGTATAGACCCATGGTCTTGGAGACGCTCTCTGTGGGTGCGGTTCCGCCCAATATCTCACCTTTGGCCGCCAGCCTGCGCGCCAGACCCACACCGACCCGCCGACGGCCGGGCCGATTGTGGGGAATTACAATCCGGAATGTCTCATATTACCATACGGGAGAGGCGACCGTGGTTGTGAGAACGCCGGATTGACGATTGCCCGGCCTGTCGCGCCGGTCGAGACAAGGGGCGGATGGGCGGTTAGCCGGCGCGTATCCCGTCGAAGGCCCGCTCGAAACGCGTCTCAACCTCTGCCTCGAAGCCGTTGGAGAATTCGAGGAAGCGGGCAACAAGCTCCTCGGCCTCGGCGGTCAGCCGTGCCCCCCCTCCGCCAGCGCCTCCGACTTCGGTCTCAAGCAGGCTGAGGCCCAGTCGTTTCTCCATCTCCTTCAGCTTCTCCCAGGCCCGACGGTAGGGTACATCGACGGCTTCCGCCGCAGCCGTGATCGAGCCGGTGCTCGCCACGGCCTGGAGGAGGCGCACCCGCCACCCGCTCAACACTACCTTCCCATCCTGCTCCAGCCACAGGTTATATCTTGGGACAATCATCTCACCTTCCCCTCATGTTTCTCCAAACGAATGCAGACTGCCCTCTTGGCCGATGTGGACAGCCGTGTGTCCTCGGCCGCGCGCAATCCGGTAACCCAGACGGGCGTCCCTCCAGCGACGACGAGCGGCCAGCGTGCCCTCGCAAGGAAAGGGACATGCTCGTTGACAAAGATGTCGGAGATCTTCGCCGACCCGGCCATGCCGAACGGGCGGAGGCGATCACCGCGCCTGGCCGGACGAACGATCAAGTCCTCCGCAGCCTGAACATCCACGGCGATCGTGTCTCGAGCCGGGGATTCGATTCGCTTCCACGTATCCCGCGTGAGCTCGGTCACCTGAGTGTGAATCGCCCAACCACCGGCAAGTGCCAGCCGACCTGGCGATCGCAACTTGCGAGCGCGGGCAGAAGTGAGCTGTGGATACTGGGGGAGCTCCACCGGAGAGCCTGTTCGCCGGATCAGGACCTCCTCTCCAACCGGCACGATTTCGAGGCCTCCGGGCAGAGCCTCCGTGACACCGGCCAATTTCCTAACAATGCCGTCGACCGCCTGCTCAACGTGGTCAAAACCGAGATCACGAACCCCGGGCCGCAGACGTGCGAAAGCTTCCCGAACCAAGGACCGCTGAACGGCTCGGGGCAGCCCGACAAAGCCCTTGTGGGCGATCGCCAGTGCATGCTGCCCGGCCTGGCGCACGGCACCTTGCCAGACCTCGCGTGTGATGGCTTGCAAGAACTCTGTTTCGGCGCGCATCACCTTCCCCATCCGTAGGACGACATCCTTGAGCGCTGGGTTGTATGTCTCGAGGAGAGGGATTAGTTCAAGGCGCAGGCGATTGCGGAAAAACGAGCGATCTTGATTGCTGGGATCCTGGATGGGCCGCAGGCCGATCGATCTGCAATGATCCTCCGTGGCAACTCGAGTGGTTTCGAGGAGCGGGCGGATGAGCTCCAGGCCCCCTGCTCCATCCAGATCGACCCACCCACCCAGGTCGGTGCGCGAGTGCATGCCCGACAGTCCCGAGAGGCCTGCGCCCCGCAGGAGGTGCATCAGGATCGTCTCCACCTGGTCGTCCGCCGTATGGCCAGTGGCGATCATCTTGAGGTTTCGCTCACGGGCGACATCCGCCAGGAAATTGTAGCGGACGATCCGGGCCGCCTCCTCGATCGAGCGGCCTTG
>MGOM01000103.1:670-7402 GCA_001797105.1 Chloroflexi bacterium RBG_19FT_COMBO_62_14 | reverse complement strand
CCACGACCACCGGGAAACCTAGGCGAACCAGGCAGTCCAGCAGACACAGGCTGTCCGCTCCGCCAGAAACCCCGAGGACAAGCCCTTGCCCGGCCGAGAGAAGGCCGTCACGTTCAATGAGGGAGGCAACTTGCGTGAGAATCTCCATTCCTTCGGGGATTATAGCATCGCGGTCGCGGGTGATCTCCCGCTCCTTCACATAACTGCGTTTCGAAGCTCCGAAGAAGGCGGTGTGGTATAATGACCGCTTGTCCTGCCAAGCCCTTGAAGGATGGCCGCCTTGGCGATCAACCCGCTAAACTGGCTCCTTGGATTATTCTCACTTGATATCGGAATCGATCTCGGCACCGCAAATACACTGGTGAATGTCCGCGGAAGAGGGATTGTCCTCAACGAACCCTCGTGGGTTGCCATCGAGAAGAAATCGAAGCGGCCTCTGGCCATAGGCGCCGAGGCGAAGGAAATGGTCGGCCGCACCCCGGCGAACGTCATCGCCATCCGCCCTCTGCGAGACGGAGTCATCTCTGAATTCGAAATCACCGAGTCGATGCTCGAGTACTTCATCGGCAAGGCCCATGAACAGAGTATTGTCCCGGTGCCTCGCCCGCGCGTGGTAGTCGGCATCCCGAGCGGGGCGACCGAGGTCGAGAAGCGGGCCGTCTACGACGCCGCCATGGCCGCCGGCGCACGCGAGACGTTTCTCATCGAGGAGCCGACAGCGGCCGCCCTTGGCGCCAGCCTTCCGATCGGCGACGTTCGGGGTTCGATGATCGTCGACATCGGCGGCGGTACGACCGAGCTCGCCGTTTTTTCGATGGGCGGGATCGTCGTCTCCCGGTCGCTGAGGGTCGCCGGCGACGAGATGGACCAGGACATCATCAACTACATTCGCAACAAGTACAACCTGCTGATCGGGGAGCGGATGGCCGAACGGGTCAAGCTGTCGATCGGATCGGCCTATCCTCTGCGTGAAGAGGAGACCTTCACGGTCCGCGGCCGGAACCTGGTCAGCGGGCTGCCGGAAGCCGTCGAAGTATCCTCGGTCGAAGTCCGCGAGGCCCTGGCCGGATCGGTCCGGGTTATCGTGGAGACGATCCGCGATGCACTGACTGAGTCCCCGCCAGAGCTCATAGCCGACCTGATGGAGATCGGGGTCTGCCTTGCCGGAGGCGGATCGCAACTCCAAGGCCTGACGGAACGCCTGACCAACGAGCTGCGCATGCGAGTATGGCTGGCGGAAGACCCGATGACCTGCGTCGCCCGGGGAGCAGGGCTGATCCTGGAGGACCTCGAAACGAACGCCCGCTTCCTGACGACGGTGGAACGCGGCGGTCCATGATTCCTGTCTTCGTCGCCCCCCTTTCTTCGCCGCTCACAACCCCCGGCGAATGAGCCGCACTTCAAGCCGAACGCTCATCGCCTCAGCCTTGATCATCCTGGCGCTATCACTCCTTGCCTTGAGCGCCGCCGGCTACCTGCAGCCCGCCGAGAGCCTGGTGGTTCGTCCACTCTCGGCGCTCCAATCCTGGACGGCCACCCGTTACGCAGCCATTCGGGATTTCATCACCTCGCCGAGCGATGTGACGACCCTGAGACAGCGCAACGCCGAACTCGAGGCGGAAGTCGCCCGGCTTCAGCAGCAGGTGATCGGATTGCAGGAGCAGCAGGCCGAGGCCACCATCCTGGCGGTCTTGCTGAAGTATGCCCGCGAGCAGCCCGAAAGCAGCTACCAGGCCAGCAAGGTCATCGGCCGGGACGTGAGCCCATTCCTGCGCTCGATCTGGATCGGTAGCGGGTCCGACCAGGGCATCGCTCGGGGGATGCCGGTCGCAACCGACCGCGGCCTTGTCGGCCGGGTCATCGAGGTCCGGGCCTCCGTCTCGCGAGTCCAGTTGATCACGGATCCAGAGGCGGCAGTGAATCTCCGCTTCCAGCAATCGCGCGCCGATGGCGTTCTGGCCGCGCAACTGAATGGCGAGCTATGGGTCGACCTCATCGACCAGAATGCGGAGATCGCTCAAGGAGAGCTTGTGCTGACATCGGGACTCGGCGGAGGCTTCCCGGCGGACATCCCCATCGGTCGGGTGCTCAGCGTGCGCAAACGGGACTACGAGCTGTTTCAACAGGCCGTCATCCAGCCGACCGTCGAATTCGACAACCTCGATATCGTTCTGGTGATCACCAACTTCCTGCCGGTTGGCGTGAGCGACGGAGCGCAGTAAGACGACGATGCTGGGGACTCTGATCGGCATCCCGGTCTTGGCCCTATTGGCCGTTCTGCAATCCTCGTTACTCAGCCACATCCGCCTTCTGGATGGTCGGCCGGACGCGGTCCTGCTGGCCGTCGTAGGCTGGAGTGTTGTTGGTCGGACAAACGAGGCCATTGGCTGGGGGTTCATCGGAGGGTCGTTTCTCGACCTGTTCTCCGGCGTCCCGTTTGGCTCGACCGCCATCGCCCTGGTCTTGGTGGCATACCTGGTTTCCTTCCCCGAGGGGCGTTTCTGGGAATCGCACGTTGTGATGCCCTTGGGAGTCATGCTCGTCGCCTCAACGGTCTTTCATGTTCTCGGTATCGGGACACTCGTGCTTGTCGGGCACCCCATCGACCTGGAGGTCGCTCTCACGCGCGTCCTGCTCCCGAGCACGTTCATGAATCTGGTGCTCATCCTGCCGACCATTCAAGTAGCCAACAGCGTCACGCAGAGGCTCTTCCCACCCGAGGTCAAGATCTGAGGTGATGCCGGAGCATGAGGGCACACTCCGACTCGGACTCCGCGGGGGTCCGATAGACCCATCATCGGAATCGTGGGCCGTCAACGTCGAGACCAGGATTCTCATTACACCCCATCACCGAGGATCTCAACCGGATTAGAGAGTGAGAGCTTGGTTCGGATGCAGAACGGGACTGGTAACAACCGCATCGTCTCCTGGCGATTGAACGTTACGTACGCCGCGATCATCGTCCTGCTTGCGGTGTTTATCGGGCGTTTGCTTCGGCTTCAGCTTCTAGAAGGCGAGGCCTACCGCCTGCTGGCGGACGAGAACCGGTTCAGCCGGATCACCATCCCCGCCGCGCGCGGCGTGATCTACGATCGGAACGGCTTCCAGCTCGTCCGCAACATACCCTCTTATCGAATACTGATCACACCGGCACTCCTCCCCGATAGTGACGCCGAAAAGGATGCCATCTATCGCCGTCTGTCACAGGCGACCGGGATCCCGATCGACCGGCCGGGCGAGCCGGCTGCTCCGTGCATCGCCGGACGTGGCATCCGACAATTCGTCGAGGAAGGCGATACGAACAAGCCGTTCAATGCCTGGCCGATCGCATGTGATGTCGACGAAGAGACGGCTCGCATCCTGCGCGAGCAACAGGCCGATATGCCGGGAGTGAGCGTGGTCGCATTCCCCGTGCGAGAGTACACGACCGATCATATGACCGCGGCGATGGTCGGATACCTTGGCCCGATACCGGCTAGCCTGGCCGACCAACTTCGCGCTTTGTACTTCGAGCCCGATCGGGACAAGATCGGCTATTCCGGGATCGAGGCGACCTACCAGGATATCCTGACCGGCCAAAACGGCGTGAAACTCGTCGAGCGGGACAACGCCGGCCAGATCCTGCGCGAAGTCGGCACCGTGAACCAGCCGATTGCGGGTTACAGCTTGCGCTTGACCATCGACACCCGCCTGCAGGCAGTGGCCGAGACGGCGCTCAGGACCCGGATGGAGTTCCTCGATCGAACTTCAGGTGAGGCGCGCGCTCCGTTAGGTGCGGTGATAGCCATGAATCCCCAGACCGGTGAGATCCTGGCTCTGGTCTCGCTCCCGACATACGAGAACAACCGGCTGGCGAGGATCATCCCGGCGGACTATTACGCGCAGCTCGAAAACGACAAACGCGGCCGGCCGCTGATCAATCACGCCATCATGTCCTCCTTCCCGCCAGGCTCCACCTTCAAGCTGGTCACTGCGGTCGGCGCCCTTCAGGAAGGGGTGATCACTCCCTCCCAACTCATCGACGACCCGGGGAAGATCACCATCGTCAACCGATACTTTCCCAACGATCCCGGACGGGCGAGAGACTTCGTGTGCTGGAAACCTGACGGCCATGGCCTGCTCGATCTCGTCCGAGGCATCGCCTTCTCTTGTAACGTATATTTCTACAAGGTCGGCGGAGGCTTTGAAAACGAGGTCCCCGGCGACGGACTGAACATCAATCGGCTGGGTGAGTACGCCAGAGCGATCGGGTATGGGCAACCCCTGGGTATCGATCTGTTGGGGGAGAACGCCGGGTTGATCCCCGACCCCGATTGGAAACGACGCAACCTGGGCGAGAGCTGGTCCACCGGGGACACATACAACGCCGTCACCGGGCAGGGATTCGTCCTGGCGACGCCGCTTCAGGTCCTAAACGAGGTCGTTACGATGGCCACCGGGGGAAAGGTCATCAAGCCGTACCTCGTCAGCGAAGTCCTCGACGGCGAAGGCAACGTCATCCAGAAGACCGAGACGGTCGTGCGCTGGGACCTGGCCGACGGTGTGATAACCCCGGGAACGCCGGACGTGCTGGTGCAGCCGTGGGTTATCCAGTTGGTCCAGCAGGGCATGCACCTGGTGACGACCGAAGGGACTGCCTTCGGATACGCCGACCTGGACACGATCTCGAGCGCCGGGAAGACCGGCACCGGCGAATTCTGCGACGATGTGGCCCAGTCCAAGAACCTGTGCATCCCCGGGAACTGGCCGACCCACTCCTGGTACGTGGCGTATGCCCCATTCGAGAACCCTGAGATCGCCGTGGTCGCCTTTGTCTACAACGGGGGCGAGGGCGCAGTGACATCCGGGCCGATCGTCAAGCAGATCCTGGAGGCCTATTTCAACCTCAAGGCCATTGACGCTGCCCGCTGATCCGCCACGAGGGCCGGCGTAGCGGCAACCCGTGAGCCCAACCGGCCGATACAGCAGGCATCGGGTTCACCGACCGGAGTTACCTCCTGGGGGCGATTCAGCCTTTCGGATTGGGCTTCCCGTCCCCGGTCTGGAGGGATTTTCCCCTGGAGGAGCCCGGAAGCCCACTGCTGGGCTCCAGAAGCCCCGTGGAGCCAGATCTGGCCACACTCAGAAGTGCCGACTAGCGGAACAGGGCCTTGCGGCCTATAATCCCCGGGCTGGGTTGCCATGAGCCTTTCGGTGTCGATTAAGGGTACGGGCCAGGGGCTTGTCTTGTCTGTGCCCGCCGGGGAGTGGACTGAGATTCGCCGGGCGGTTGTGCAGGCGATTGACGAGCGTGCCGACTTCTTCCGTAGTGCCCGCCTGGCCCTCCAGGTCGATGCGCACGAGTTGGGGGCGGCCGAACTCGGCGGGCTGCGGGACGAGCTAGCCAGGCGAGATGTCGGGTTGTGGGCCGTCTTGAGCACCTCACCGATCACGAAATCGGCGGCGGCCGACTTGGGCCTGGCTCTCGAGCTCGAGAAGCCGGACGCCCCCGCCGACGAGCAACCCCTCGACACATTGATCGACGGGGAGGAGGCGGTCCTGGTGATCAGGACCCTCCACTCGGGCAACGTGCTCCGAAACCCGGGGCATGTCATCGTGATGGGAGATGTCAACCCCGGCGCTGAAATCGCCGCCGGTGGGAACGTGATTGTCTGGGGACGCCTGCGCGGTGTGGTCCATGCCGGCGCCGGCGGCGATGAAGCGGCCGTGGTTTGCGCCTTGGATCTGGCGCCGACACAACTGCGCATCGCCGGCCAGATCGCAGTCTCGCCCGAAAGGCGCAAGTATCCAGGCCCGGAGATCGCCCGGATACGAGACGGCCAACTGATCGCCGAAACGTGGACGGATGGTCGACAGCGGTAGCCGAATTAGACTCGGAGCGCGGACATGAGCGGCACGATCGTGACGGTCACATCCGGCAAGGGCGGGGTGGGCAAGACAACGGCCACCGCCAACATCGGCGTCGCCCTGGCGAGCGACGGAGCTCGGGTAGTCTGCATCGACGCCGACATCGGGCTGCGCAACCTTGACGTCGTGATGGGCCTCGAAAACCGCATCGTTTACGACCTGGTCGACGTCGTTGAGGGTCGCTGCAAGCTGCGACAGGCGATGATCAAAGACAAGCGACTGTCGGAGTTGTACCTGATTCCTGCGGCTCAAACGCGTGACAAGACCGCCGTTTCTCCGCAGGACATGATCAAGCTCACTAAAGAGCTACGAACCGACTTCGATTGGATCCTGATCGACTCGCCGGCGGGCATCGAGCGGGGTTTCCGCAATGCCATCGCCCCGGCGGATATCGTCATCATCGTCACCAACCCCGAGGTCTCCGCCGTGCGCGACGCCGATCGTATCATCGGCCTCATCGAAGCCGAAGAGAAGGGCCCGGGGAGGCTGATCCTCAACCGGGTCAAGCCCGAGATGGTGAAACGCGGGGACATGCTGGCGACGGAGGACATTCTCGACGTTCTGGCCATCAGCTTGCTGGGGGTCGTCCCCGAAGACGACGGCGTTATTGTCTCGTCCAATCAAGGCATGCCGGTGGCTCTCGAACCCCGAAGCCGCGCCGGGAAGGCGTTCCGCGACATCGCCCGACGTTTGTGCGGCGAAGATGTTCCCTTCGAGGCGCTCCAATCCAAAGACGGCTTCTTCGGTCGGATCTCTCGTCTCGTCCGGCCAGGAGGCGACGCATGAGCTTCTTCCAACGCCTGACTGGCAGGAGCAATCGCAGCG
>MGOM01000103.1:535-638 GCA_001797105.1 Chloroflexi bacterium RBG_19FT_COMBO_62_14 | reverse complement strand
AGATGGAAGCCCTGAAGGACGATATCATCGCTGCAATCTCGCGCCACATCGATATCGACACTCGCGGCGTTCATGTCAGCCTGACCCGCGATCGCCACGATCA
>MGOM01000103.1:312-528 GCA_001797105.1 Chloroflexi bacterium RBG_19FT_COMBO_62_14 | reverse complement strand
GTCGCCGACATCCCCCTCGCCCCGCCGCGCACGCGGCGCTGAGCTTTTCGAGGCCTGATGCAGTTCCCGACCCGAGTCTGGCGTCACTTCGACGTGCTCCTATTGGCGGGCGCGGCCGTCCTGACGATCGCCGGTGTAGCCATGATCCGCTCGGCCATCGGCGGAAACGAGAACCTCGCCGAGCTCGTCCCGCGGCAGGCGATCTACGCCGTCATC
>MGOM01000103.1:0-270 GCA_001797105.1 Chloroflexi bacterium RBG_19FT_COMBO_62_14 | reverse complement strand
CTCTACCTGTTCACCGTCGGGATCCTGGCCCTGATCCAGATCGCCGGGTTCGTCGGTTTCGGAGCGGCCCGCTGGTTCAACGTCGGTATTGCCACGATCCAGCCTTCGGAGCTGGCGAAGATCCTCATGATCCTGGTGATGGCGGAGTACTTCTCACACAACCAGACCGACCTCCAGCGATTCTCGACCGTGGTGCGCGGTCTGGTGCTCGTCGGGGTCCCGGTGTTCTTGATCTTCATCCAACCGGATTTGAGCACAGCCATCGTGCTC
>MGOM01000102.1:32947-34468 GCA_001797105.1 Chloroflexi bacterium RBG_19FT_COMBO_62_14 | reverse complement strand
ACGATGATCAGCAGGGAGCCCACGGCCCACACAAAGGGCCGCGTCTCCTCGCCTGTCCGCAGGCGCCGGGCAACTCGGCGGAAATACAGCACGAGGCCGGTCAGCACTCCGGCTGTGGCCAGTCCGATCCACAAGTTGAACCCTTCGCTTGGGATGAGGCGTGGAAGCCAGACCCCCCGTTGGCTGAGGATGACCGGTCCCAGGACAACCCGGTCAGCCAATGAGGGGAGCTGCAAGATGACGGCGAAGTACAGGAAGAACAGCTGGACCAAGAGAGGCGTATTGCGCATCACCTCGACGTAAGCCCGGATGACCGTGCGCAACAACCAGTTGCCGGAGAGCAGGGAGATCCCGGCCAGCAGTCCGAGCAGGCTGGCCAGAACGAGTCCGACGACGATGACCTGCAGGCTGTTTGCCAGACCGACCGTGTAGGCTCGCAAGAAACTGTCGGTCCGTTCCATCGCTGGACCCTGACCGATGACGAAGCCCGCCGTCCTCTGGAGAAAGCCGAAGCTCAGATTGAGCCCGAGTGCCTCCAGCGCATGGAGCAAGTTGGAAACCAGCCATCCGCCGACGGCCAAGGCAGCCGCGACGAAGACTGCCTGACTGGCGAAGGCCAGAAAACGGACGTCGCGTAAGATGGCGGCCAAGCGCGTCGCCAAGCCAGAGTGGAGTCGGTACGCGGTGGTCAAGGGTATACGGTCAGTGAGGTGGGCGGGGGCGTGCAGCCCGCACGGGCGGGCTGCACGCCGTCAGCAGCGGTTCCTAGCGCCACGGAGGGGCGTAGAGCAAGCCGCCTCGCGTCCACAGGTCGTTGAGGGTTCCTGCGCGCGGGATGTCAACGCCTTCCGGCCCAAGGTTACGGTCGTAGATCTCACCGTAGTTCCCGACGGTCCGTATGACGTTGACCATGAAGTCGGGGGCCAAACCGAGCAGCGCCCCGAACTCGCCTTCAAGCCCAAGAAGGCGGGCCACTTCCGGATCCTTGATCTCGCCGGCCACGATCTGGTCGACATTGGCGGAGGTGATCCCCTTCTCCTCGGCGATGATCAGGCCGTAAACGACCCACTGCACCACATCACCCCATTGCTGGTCGCCGTGGGCCCAGACTGGCCCAAGCGGCTCCTTCGACATCGTCTCGGGAAGGATGATGTGGTCGTCTGGATTGGTCATTCCGAGGCGGTTGCCCGTCAACTGCGACTTGTCCGATGTGGCTCCGTCGCAGCGCCCTTCGTCGTAGGTCTTGTAGGTATCTTCTGGGGTATCAAAGAGCAATGTCTCATAGGTCAGGCCGCGGGAGTTGAAGGCGTCGGCCAGGTTGAGTTCAGTTGTCGTACCTGTCTGCAGGCAGATGGTAGCCCCGCCCATATCGTCCAACGAGCTGAACCCGCTGTCCTTGCGGACCATCATCCCCTGGCCGTCGAAGAAGGTCGTCGGGCCGAAATCGGTGCCCAGCTCGACGTCGCGGCCGAAGGTCCAGGTGGTGTTGCGGATCAAGACGTCGATCTCGTTGGTCTGGAG
>MGOM01000102.1:32621-32935 GCA_001797105.1 Chloroflexi bacterium RBG_19FT_COMBO_62_14 | reverse complement strand
CTCGGGAGTCGTCAGCGGGCGGAACTCAACCGCCTCCGGATCGTTGAAGATGGCGGCGGCCAAGGCGCGGCAGAAGTCGATGTCGAACCCTACAAACTCGCTCTGCTCGTTCAAGAAGCCGAAGCCACGCACACCGGAGTTGACGCCGCAGCGTAGCTGCCCGCTGTCCTTCACCGCCTGCAGGCGGGCGGATTCCATGGTGAATTCGACGGGAACTTGGACTTGCACTTCTTGAGTCGTGACGACCTGGACTTCCTGGGTCACCACGACTTCCTGGGTCACGATGACCGGCTCGGCGGGCTGGCAGGCGGCGA
>MGOM01000102.1:32495-32611 GCA_001797105.1 Chloroflexi bacterium RBG_19FT_COMBO_62_14 | reverse complement strand
CAGTGCCAGTACGCTTAGGAAGACAAACCTGAATCTCCGAGACATTGATCCTCCTCCTCGTCTATCGATTGGCGTTGGGGCGGAACGATCACACCTTTCCGAGCTTCGTCTGCGGT
>MGOM01000102.1:29926-32484 GCA_001797105.1 Chloroflexi bacterium RBG_19FT_COMBO_62_14 | reverse complement strand
GATTGGGGTTTCACATTGGATCAGCGCGGATACCGGCGCCAGGAGTGAGGCGACCTACGATCGTGCTCTTGCCACGACCGTACAGCTCCGGCAGACCCTCAGATGGTTTGTGGCAAGAATACCAGCGGGTGAATGTTTGAATCCTAGGGGATTCAATGGGGGAAGTCAAGTGTCGGGGAGGGGCGGAGCACGTCCGGACCACCCGGGCAATTGGCTTAGGGTAGGTCGAGCTGGATCCCCGGCAATCGTGTCGGGAGGAATCCGGGTCCTCGACGCGGGTTGAGCGGAGGAAGCACCGGCGGAAGGCCGTGGGTTCGGCAGGTGGTAGGGCGTCTCAGTGCAGAGGTGTGAGGTTGTACTGTGCCTCGCCTGCGATTGGCGGCGGTCCAAGGCCTCCCGTGCACTTATGTGGTCGTGTGCCTGGATGCCGACAGGTGGCCGAGGCTGCGTCGGCCCGCTGGCGCCGTCAGCCACAGAAGTGTCGAGATGAGTGCGGACGAGGCCAAACACCAGGCACAAGTCGCCCCAATCACAAAGAGCTCGAGGAAGGTGAGATACACGGAGAAGATGGCCCCGGCGAAGCTCAGGGCGAACGCAGCCAGGGTGGCCCAGTCTGCCCAATGCCTCCCTCCCCGGCGGCTGAGACCCCACGAGGTTGCGATGGCGAGGTAGCCGGCTAGCCCCAGAAGACCGACGGGGACCAGGCCGAAAAGGCGAGCGTACGCGCTCTGCTGCACCGTGTTGCAGTCCCCCACGGGGCCGCACACTGCCTGCGTTTGGGTGATCTCCACGTAGGAGAGATAACCAGCGACAACAAGCCCCAACGCGCACAGCGCCAGGATGCTCGCGCTCCGCCAGGGGGCCGTCCGGCGATGGTTGGTGACCCGTCCGAGGGTCACGACCCCCATCACACCCATCATTCCCGCCAGGACAGCGATGGAAAGCCCGTTGCCGAGAGGATCCCGCGCGAGCCCAACTGTCAGCACGCCAAACGGACTGCTGGCATTCCCGCTCTGGGGCTGCGACAGGTCTATGGCCGCCGAGAGAGGAGCGAGAGTCTGCTCGGATGCTGGAGATCCCGGAGATACCGGGGTTCGTGTAGGATCGGTACCTCGGACGGGCGTGGCATTCATGGTGGGCGTCAGACTCTTGGCGGCCTCGGCCGAGGTTGCGGCAGCAGTCGCGATCGCCTCTTGCAGGCCGGGGATGTCGGGCCAGGCGATCCCCCCGGCGGCCAGACCCTGCTCGACGAGCGCAGGGAGTTCCTCGGGGATCTCGACCGATCCCATAAGTACCACGTCGCCTACAATGAGCATTGGCACCCCTTGCCGCTCACCCGGGATCGAGTAAAGGGCCACGGTCGCCCGAAAGAGGGCGGCACCGGTGAGAGTGCCGGTGTCCAGGGCCAGGATTTCCAGTTGTCCGCCGAATCGCTCGAACAACACTGGAAGATCTTGTGTGATGAAATCGCGACAATGCGGGCACGCGGGCGAGTAGAACAGGACCGCGTGAGCGACGGGAGTCTGGGCCTGCACGGGGGATGCCCCCAGAATTGCTCCGACTGACATTGTCATCAGGATGATGGCGGCCCTGCCAGACATCGTCAGCCCCCTTGCACACTGCGCTGGTCATACCATCCGGCCCTGACGTTGGCCCGAATGTCGAACTCCGGGATGTAAGGCTTGATGTCAAGCAGCGGCGTTCCGTCGAGCACGTCGACCCCTTCGATTTCGAGCACGGTCCCGTCGGCGCGGAGCAAGCTGACGACCGAAAGGCCAATCGGGTTGGGACGGGACGGATGACGCGTGGCAAACAGGCCTCGCAGTCGATCATCCAGAAATGGTTTCACCATCAAGCTGTATTCCTCCGAGTGGTGGAAGACGTAGAGCAGGATCAGATGCGAGAAGCCCTCGAGGTCGTGCAACCCCTCGGCAAACTCGGGAAAGACCTCGACCCGACCGACGGACTTCGAACGAGAGGGCTGGATCGGCGTCTCCCGCCTGTCTGTGAACGGCGACCGGATGACCCCAATCGGATGCATCGTGTAGTCCATTTGATCCTTCTCCTGTCCCTCGACCAGTCCTGCTTACCGAACCCCGAATCGGTTGAATTTACTCGATGTCTCCAGACGCGTCTGCAGTTGAAGCCCCTGCCCGCCGTCTGCTCGCCGAGCAGCCCCCGGTTCGGCCTCAGCAAAGCGCGACTCAGCCGCGACCCAGAAGAGGGTTCCGTGTCGGACCACGCGCCGGGCTCTCCCGCTCGCCTTAAGTTTTGAAAGCGCCGGCTGTATTTCAATGTAGCCCGCGCCACGATCGTGCCCGCAAATCCGTGCGCCAAGCGAATCCTCGAGTTCCGCCTGGCGCATGGGATGGCGGGTGATGACCGCCAGGACGGCCTCGATAATGTCATCATTCTCACCAAGCTCAAAGGCGCCTTCGGTCGGCTGGATTACCCGGGCGCTCTGCCCCAGGATCGACCCGGCCCGCATCAGGCCTTCCGGATCAGGGGGGCGAACCCAGGCTTCGGCCGGTGGCCGAATCGGGGAGTTAATGTGGACC
>MGOM01000102.1:29568-29895 GCA_001797105.1 Chloroflexi bacterium RBG_19FT_COMBO_62_14 | reverse complement strand
CAATCGCTCGCAAGTTCGGTTCGTCATCGTTCAGCCCCTGCACAAGCATGACCTCCACCCACAGCTTCCCGGTATATGCCCCGCGGAAGTCGATCAGGCCTTGAACCAGACGTTGATAGGTGGAGCGTGGATGGGGCCGATTGATCTTGCGGTATAGAGTGGCACCACCGGCATCGAGCGATGGAAGTACGGCGTCAGAGGGCGCCAGCTCTTCGCGCACCCGCGAGAGATACAGAAGCGATCCGTTGGTGATCACTGCCACTGGGTGTTCGGTCAGACGCTTGACCCGCTCGATCATCCGCCCCAACCCCCGGTGGAGAGTGGTCT
>MGOM01000102.1:21802-29511 GCA_001797105.1 Chloroflexi bacterium RBG_19FT_COMBO_62_14 | reverse complement strand
CGGCTTCAACCTCTGCCAGGATCTCTTCGCGCGGGTGCCACTCCCGCCTTGCGTGGATGAGAGGACTAGTTCGCCCGAGCTGACAATACACACAATTCCAATTGCATGTCTTGAGTGGGACGGGGTCGATGCCCAAAGAACGACCCAATCGACGCGAGGGGACCGGCCCGAAAACGTATCTCATGACATTAACAGCCCCGGTCGATGCACGACGTCATCGACTGACGAACTCGAGGCCAGTCACCTGGGACCCTGTCGGTCGAGGGTGACGTGCTCGGGATGCAGGCGGCGTGGATTCGGGTTGCCGCTCAGTGGAGGCGGTCGATCTGATCGATGATCCGTCCTTCGGCATAGGCCAGCACGGCCTGGTCGACGTCGGGGATCTCGGTAACGACCGGTCGGATCCCGCGCTGTTTCACGTTCTCATAGGCCCCGTAGCCCATTCCGCCACAAAGGAGCGCTTCGCAATCGGCGATGGGTTCAAGCATTTGGCCATGGCGGGCCTGGGCGTGTTGGCCCATCCCATGAGGCCGGCCGGATGGCTCAGCGTCGTGCGGCTCGTTCGCGAAACGGCCGTGTCCCACCTTTTCCCTGAGTTCGCGGCCGATGATCTTCCCATCCTCAACCGTGGCAACAAGGAAATGAGTGGCTCGTCCGAAATGACTGCTAACGGTCTTACCATCGTCGGTGACCACAGCAACTCTCATGTCTTGTCTCCTGAGTGTCCTTGAGGGATCGATCCGTCTTGCCGGGGCCGTCCGGCAGTCAACCCCGGGAGGAGGAAGTGTCGGTCTGTCGGGCGGTCGTGCTCATCGCTAGGGGAGAGGACCATGATCGCCCGCGCCGGGTCGGACTCCGGGTTCTGCCAGCGATGGGGCAGGTGAGCCTCAAACAGGAGGCTATCTCCAGGCTCAAGCCGGTAACTTTCCCCCTCGATGTCGTACTCGACTGTGCCTTCCAGGCAATAGACAAACTCTAAACCGGTATGCACGATAGGGCGTGAACCACTGTCAGCCCAAGCCCGAAGTGTCACCAAGATTGGCTCCAGGCCTCTGCCCCGGAGTCCCGGTCCCAGATCCTCCAACGTCCCATGGTCGAAGGCCGCCTTGGGCCCACGATCGGCCTTGACGTAGGCGACTCTCTGCTCAAGATTTTCGGACTCGAAGAAGGAGGTGATCGGTTCCTCAAGGGCGATGGCCAGTTGCTGTAGGGTGCTTACACTGGGGGAGGTCTTGTTGTTTTCGATGAGACTCAGGGTGTTGACAGCCAGGCGGCTTCTCTCGGCCAGGCTGCGCAACGAGAGGCCCCTGTCCCTTCGCAGGCGCCTCAGGTTACGGCCGACATCGATTTGAGCCTGCCCTGCCTCGTCCACGGACGGCTTGCGGAATGCTCGCCCGGGCTCCCGATCGCTCATTGCCGAACCCTCCAAAGGGGTTAGCCTCCTGCGTCAAATCTCCGTTCCCCCTGGCGTTCTCAGGGGACATACTAATATTATAGTTGAATGATAGCCTGAAATGCGAAAAACGTCCTAATTTATTAGGACATTTCTCGCGCCAACGTTGTGGTGAGCACGGGCCATCTGGAGTGTTCCTGGTCCATCCCCGGTCAAACCCACGCCGGCGGAAGGATGGTTGCCTGGACGAGTGACGAGGCTTGAGTCCGGGTGAGAGGGTGAGGCAGGGTGCGGCCGCCCCGGATTCGGGGCCGTGTGATGGGTCGTCGTCAAGGCCTCAAAGGGAGCTGCGGCCACGTAGCAAGGTCATCCTTATCGGCTGGAATGAGACGTGGACTCAGTTGGTCGCAGGCAGGTTAGGGGTACGCGGGGAGCGGGCTGAAGGTAGACAGCGCAGTACCTTGAGCAGAACCGCCGGGCGGATCGCCTCGGCCGGATCGGCGTAGGTCAGGAGCGTCCTGACGATCAGGTCGGTCAATTCGGGCCAGCGCTCGCAGGCCCGGATGAGTGGATCAAGCAGGAAGGGGTTCATGTACTGGCGACGCATCCAATGAGAGAAGACAAACACGTGTTGAAACCGCCGGCGCAAGGCCCGTTCGTAGCCTCTCAGCGCCTCGAACGACAAGTCCTCCCGTTTGAAGCATTCGACCAGATACGCGCTCGCCAACTGGGCTGACTCAAGAGCGTAGTCGATGCCTTCACCGGTGAATGGGTTCACCAATCCGGCCGCCTCGCCGACGATGACCAGTCGATCACTGAATACCCGGGATTGCTGGAAGTCGGTGCGGATCGGAAAGCCCTTCACCGGGCCCACGCGATGGGCCGTCTGGAAGCGCGGCCCGAGGCGGGGATCCGAGAGGAACTGCGCCAGGAGGGCCGATGCCCCGGGCGTCTTGCGACCGCGGCGCGGCAGAAGGCCGGCCCCGACATTGGCTGAATCGGACGACAAGGGGAAGATCCATCCGTATCCGGGCAACTGGGCACGGTCAAACCGGATCTCCAAAGATCGGCTCAGACCGGAGACACCTTCGAAGTAGGCCCGGACGGCATGAGCATAGCCCATCCTCCGGGGTGTCAATCCCAGGGTCTGGAGCAGGCGCACGTTGGCGCCGACGGCCAGGACAACGAGCCGGGCGGTGAACCGACGCTGTGATCCACCTGTCTCTGCGACAACCGTGACGCCGGCCCGGTCCCTCTCGATCCCCAACACATGCGTCGAGCCGTGGAATTGGACGCCGGCGCGCAAGCCACAGCGCAAGATGAGATCGTCAAGGACCAGGCGAGGCACGACGTAGCCGTGTGACGGGTACACCGGATGGACTGGGATAGGGGCTCGAACGGTCTTCCCTTCGGGAGATGTGATCGAGACGCCCTCCACCCGATACCCTGCATTGCGGAGGTCATCTGTCAAGCCCAGGTTGTCCAGGATGCTCAGGGCGGAAGGGGACAACGCGTCCCCGCAGGTCTTGTCCCGCGGGAACTCGAACTTATCCAGGAGGAGGATCTTGAGCCCGCTTCGGGCGAGGTAGGCGGCCGTGGCCGCCCCCCCGGGACCCGCCCCGACCACGATGACGTCGTATAGCTCCATGGTCCTATATTCTACCGCTTCCGGTCCATGCAAGTGCGCTTTCGCCTGGATTCGAGTTCCACGCTCTCCTTTGACTTGGGCATACCGGTGTCTCTGCCCCTGGCATTTCTCGAAAGCACTCGGCAACCGAACTTCTTTCCCCCTCACGGTCCAGTTCGGTACGTGGTACGCTGGTAGAGGTTGCCGCCGGGTGAGCCGGCCCGGGGCTTTGTACGCCATGGGGCGGACAGTGCAGGAGTGAGGATGGCCGGAATCATCGGTCAGATGCTCGACCAGTTCCGGATCGTCGAGCAAATCGGCCAGGGGGGAATGGCGAGCGTCTACAGAGCGGTGGACACAAAGCGCGATCAAGAGGTCGCGATCAAAGTCCTCGCGCCCACGATCGGCAGCGATCGGCGCTTTGTCCGCCGGTTCCGGCGCGAAGCCGGTCTCGTCGCCAGGTTGAAGCATCCCAATATCGTCCGCGTGCTGGGGTATGGGCAGGCGGCGGGGGTGATTTACCTGGCGATGCCGCTCATCAGTGGCGAAACCCTCTATGATCGGATGGTCAAGCGGCGCCTGACGGATGAGGAGTCACTTCGCTGGATGAGCGAGGTCGGCGCGGCGCTGGATTTCGCTCACAAGCAGGGGATCATCCATCGGGACATCAAACCCTCAAACGTCATGATCGGTAAGGGCGATACCGCCATGCTGACGGACTTCGGCCTGGCGCGATTGGTCGAGGGATCGAATACTCTGACCGGTTCGATGATGATGGGAACGCCGGCCTACGTCTCGCCCGAACAAGGGCGAGGCGCCCAGATCGATGCTCGATCCGACGAATACTCCTTGGGCGTGATCATGTACCAGATCGCCACCGGGCGTCTGCCTTTCGAGGGCGAGTCGCCGATGGCAACCGTCCTCATGCACATCGAGGAGCCGGTGCCTCGACCGAGGCGGTTCAACCCAGATCTGTCGCCCTTGGTCGAACGGGTGATTCTGAAGAGTCTGGCCAAGGACCCCGAAGATCGATTCGCCTCGGTTGCCGGCCTGATCGAAGCTTATCGCAGCGCAATCGGCGGGACGCCGGTGGCGGGTTTGGAGCGGGCGCTCGACGTAACGGCTGACGACTCGCTCCTTATCCCGCGCCAGCGCCCGATCCTGGCGCCCGTTCCTGTCAGTCGTCCGAGAACGTCATGGGTTGTGTGGGGCTTGCTGGCCCTCTTGCCGGTCATGGTTGTCACCGGAATGCTGATCTACCCGGCCTTGACTAACGCCCAGTCGGGGGGGCCGACGGCGACCTTGGCGGGAGCCGTTCCCGGCACACAGTCGACCCAGGTGGCCCTTCAACCTTCGCCGACTGTTCTCCGGCCGGTGATGGCTACTCCGGTTGTAGCTGCGGCATGTCCTGGTGTCAGGCTGATCGGATTTTCGCCCATGGCTGGAGGCAACGAGGTCAGCTGGAATATCGATAATGACAGCGGCGCCGATGTCAGTATCGTGGGCATCGGCGTCGACCTCCCGGAGTTGAACGACCTCGAACGGATCACTTTTCGGGGCGACGTCTGGTGGGATCTGAATAGCGACGGCTCCCCGACAGAAGGAGCAGGTATTCAGATTCGTGCAGGCAGCGATACGACGATCCCGGCCGGAGGTGTTCGCGAACTCAAGCTCAATTTCGTCTGGCCAGATGATGAGCCAGGGTATGCGCTATTCCTCGAGCTCGATTCGGGCTGCAACTTCGAGACCAATTGGTAGTCCCCTCCCGCAGAGATTCGTCGTCGGCAGTCCGTCCCAATTCGAATTCAGCTAGAATGGAACCGCAACAGGTGAGGCACGCATCGCCTCTTGATCTGCCGCAGGTGTCGTGACCGTCGAGTGCCGGTCGTCGGCGGCGCCCAAGATGAGTGAGCGCGCTGGATTGCTGCACTCTGCAATACCCTGGACAATCCGGATCACAGGCGCGCAGATGGCGCTGGATGGAAGTAGAACTCCTTGTCGCGACCGCCGGTAGTCCATGCCGTGGAATCCGTGAGTCGATAACCGATGTCTGACCCGCGCGTCGTCAACCTTGCCCGGATACTCGTCCATTTCTCCACCGCTGTCAAGCCGAAGGATCATGTTGCGATTATCGGATCGCCAAACGCGGCCCCGCTCATCCGTGACATCTTTCGTGAAGCCCTTGGAGCCGGGGGTTACCCGTACGTCATCATGGGCACCGAGGCCCTGCTCGGTCTGGATGGGCTTGACCGGATCCTGCTTTCCGAAGCCAACGAAGATCAGCTCGAGCATGTCTGGCGTGTGGAAAACATGGCGCGCCGGGAGTTCGAGGTTGTGGTTTTCATCCGGAGCATGATCAACACCCGTAGCTTGAGCGACCTCGATCCGGAGCGGATGCAAGCCTTCTATCGTTCCCGGAGCAACTTCCTGGAGGAGACCCTTCGTCGGAGTGCTGCCGGAGAGCTGCGCTGGGTGGTGACCCTTTACCCTACTCAGGCTTATGCCCAGGACGCCGAGATGAGCCTGGAGGAGTTCGAGGGGTTCGTCTTCCATGCTTGCCATGCGGATGAAGAAGACGCGGTTGGGTCATGGCGGAAGTTTCACGAACGCCAAGGGCGGCTTACGGCGTGGCTCACCGGGAAGAGGCGGGTTGAACTGAAAGGCCCGAACGTGGACCTGCGACTGTCGATAGAAGGCCGCAGTTTCATCAACGCCGGCGGTCACCTCAACATGCCCGACGGCGAGGTCTACACCAGTCCCCTCGAAGCTAGCGCCGAGGGCTGGGTCCGCTTCACTTATCCGGCCATCCACGACGGTCGAGAGGTCGAAGGGATTGAATTGCGCTTCGAGCAAGGGAGAGTTAGCCGGGCCACGGCGGCCAAGAACGAGGCCTACCTTCTCAGCCAGCTGGAAGTGGACCGAGGGGCGCGCTATCTGGGGGAGTTCGCTATCGCCACGAATGATCGTATCGATCGGTTCACTCGGAACATCTTGTTCGACGAGAAGATCGGCGGAACCGTCCACCTCGCGCTCGGAGGCGGCTTCCCTGAGGCGGGCTCAAAGAACACCAGCGCCATTCATTGGGATATGATCTGCGACATGCGCCAGGGTGGGCAAATCAAGATTGACGGTGAGCTCGTGTACGACTCGGGCAAGTTCAAGATCTCGGTTTAAGAGCGCCACCGGCACATACCCTGCCCTCCTCATGCATGAGAGTCCCCATTGCTCTCCGGGCTGACGTCCAAGCCCAGGAGATCACTCCACACCCGTCCCAATCCTTCCCACTGCCCTTCGGATGCGGTGGCCCAAAGGGGGGTGAGATGAGAGAAGCAGGACCGCCCACCAGGGAGGCTCAGCCTCGGCGAGATTCTGATTCGCCAGCCGGATCAACGCCTGGGCGAAGGCCGACGGGTTGCGGGTAAGGCGGACGGAATAGTCATCCGCTAATGTTTCCCGCCAACGGGAGAAGGCGTTGGCGAATGGGACCCCAGCCAGGCTCGTTGCACCCAGGAGAAGAGTCACCGCCGGCACCCCACCCGGGTCGGCGATTGAGGCGAGCCCGAGGTATGGGAACAGCCATGCGGCCGTTTGAGCGACAAGAAAGAAACTGACGAGAGTGACGCCGCTCTGTGCGGCGATCAAGAGGGGGATATCCGCGTGGACATGGTGTCCCAGCTCGTGGGCCAGGACAGTCTCGATCTCATCGACATTGAACTCTGAAAGCAGAGTGTCGCCAAGAATGATCCGCCGCGTGCGTCCCAGGCCGACGAGAGCGGCGTTCGCCGCCCGTGTTCGCCGGCTCATATCGAACGTGAACACGCCGCGAACGGGAGTCCCTGAACGGCGGGCCAGTTCGAGCAGCCGAGCATTGAGCTCGGAGTGGACCTCATCTAGCGGTCTGAACTTGAAGAATATGGGCATGAGCAGGACGGGCGCCACGGCGGAAAGAGCGATGGACACACCGCTGAAGCCGATGGCAGACCACAACCACCAGCGGTCGGGGGTGGCGCGCATGATCGAATACAGAGCGACTAGCAACGGGCTGCCCAACAGGATCGAAAGCAGTGTGCCTTTGGCGACGTCGGCCAGCCAGCCGGCCCGGCTCTGAGTTGACAGCTGGAAGCGGTGTGGCAGGACGAAGCCGATGTAGTAATCCAGCGGCAGGTTGATCGCGCCCCAGGGTGCTCCAAGAACCCCGGCGACAACAAGCACTTCGACCCACCACGCCAGGCCGGCGCCATGCGCGCCCCAGGTGGCCGACTCGAGGGCCTCGCTCAAGCCAGGACCCCAATCGTTGCTGATCCATAAGACAAGATAGACGGCCCCGGTTCCTAGGGAAACGAAGGCCATCCGCCTACGCAGCCCGGCGTATTGGCGCGCCTTGGCCTGAAGGTCGGGGTCGAGGACAAGAGATCCGGATGTGGCCAGCGGTTCACTCCTGAAGCCGGAGTCGGTATGTCGAGCGGTCCCCAGTCCGTTTGGGCGCCCAGTATTCTCGTGATGAAGTCTATCATCCGCCACTGGTGAAGTCTCCCGGAGCCTGAGGAGCCTGATAAAATGGACCAACTCACTCCAATGAGTGACCGAGGTTCATGCTCTTCAATCAAAGAAAACCTGAGAGGCTACCGACAGACAAGTCCATCAGGGGCTGCTACCATGCGGCTCGGCCTGCCCGCGCGGCGACAAGCC
>MGOM01000102.1:19452-21591 GCA_001797105.1 Chloroflexi bacterium RBG_19FT_COMBO_62_14 | reverse complement strand
AACTGCGGATTCAGTTTGGCGAACACCCACCTGACTGCGCGACCGGCAAGCCTGACCAGGACCGAGTCGCTGGAAGCCCTCCGACGAGTTGCCCCGCCCTCGATGGCCAGTAAGATCCTCACGGCCCGAGAGCGAATGGCAGGCGAACGGAAGCGGGTGAGCGCGGTGTTCACCGACATCGTCGGATCCACGACCCTGGCCGGACAGATGGATCCGGAGGCCTGGGGCGAAGTCGTCTCGGCTGCACACCGGATCGTGACTCAGTCGGTATATCGCTACGAGGGCACGATCGCCCAGCTCTTGGGTGATGGGGTGCTGGCGTTCTTCGGCGCACCTCTGGCCCATGAGGATGATCCTGAGCGTGCAATCCGGGCGGCCATCGAGATTCAAGATGCGATCCGCGGTTACGCCCAGGAACTCAGGGCCGAAGGGCGTGTGACCGATTTCCGGATGCGGATCGGGATCAACACCGGTCTGGTCGTTGTGGGGCAAATCGGAAGCGACCTGCATATGGAGTACCTGGCCGTCGGCGATACCGTCAACCTCGCGGCCCGCATACAAAGCGCGGCGAACCCGGATGAGATCCTGATCACGGAGAACACGGCCCGCATGGTGCCGAATCTATTCGATCTCGAAGACCGCGCTGAGATCCTGGTCAAGGGCAAAGCCGAACCGGTCCATGTCTTCCGAGTCCTTTCGGCGCGCAAGGGCGCGATCCGCTCGCGCGGCATCCGAGGACTCGTCAGCCCGCTCGTCGGCCGAGAGCGAGAAATGAGCGCACTGGACCGTATGTTTGAAGAATTGCAGCAGGGACGTGGAGCGATCGTCTCGATCGTCGGCGAGGCCGGGCTGGGGAAGTCGCGCCTCGTTTCAGAATGGCGTGACAAGGCACGCCGTTCCGTCGGTGCCGGGCAGGTGAGCTGGGTCGAAGGAGTATGCCTCTCGTACGGCCACTCGATGGCGCATCATCTCTCGATGGCGGTCTTGCGTGGCCTGATCGGGATCGGCCCGGAGGCGACAGAGGCAGAATGTGAGTTTGCTCTTCAACGCGAGGTCGCGGCAGTCCTTGGGGAGAGGTTCGACGAGGTGTATCCCTACCTGGCCCACCTTCTGGGAGTTGAACTTGAACCGGCTCAAGCTCAGCGCGTCGCCTTCCTCGACGGGGTCGCCCTCCAGGCGAAATACATCGCCGCCACCCGGAGTCTGGTGAGCGCCCTGGCCCGGCGCGCTCCCGTTGTGATCGTTTGTGAGGATATTCAATGGGCAGATCCGTCGTCGGTCGAGCTTGGAAGGCATGTGCTTCCGATCGTGGTCGAGGTTCCGCTGGCAATCGTGCTCCTCAGCCGGCCGGATGAGGGAACCCCAGGCTGGGGGCTGATCCGGGCTGCGAGGGGGATCGCCGGGATGGGGGCGCTCGAGCTCCATCTGGCACCACTCACACAGGCTGACAGTCAGGTGTTAATCCGCAACCTGCTTTCCGTCGATGCTCTACCCGGTGAGCTGCGCGAGATCATCTTGTCGAGGGCCGAGGGCAATCCGTTCTTCGTCGAGGAAGTCATCCGAATGCTGATCGATCAGCAGGATCTGATGGTTGAGGGAGGCAAGTGGGGGGCTACCCGTGAAATCCGCAGTCTGGATATCCCCGATACACTTCAAGCCGTTCTAGCGGCCCGCATCGACGGACTCCCGGAAGAGGCCAAACGCGTCCTGCAGATCGCCTCGGTGATCGGCCGCGAGTTCAACCTGAGCGTGCTGGAGGCCGTCCTGGGCCGGGCCAGCACTTCGTCTCGGGCATCTGTTGCGAGCGACTGACGTGATGAGTATTGATTCGACGCTGAGCATCCTTCAGGAACACCAGCTCCTGGTAGTAGTGCTCGAGCCGGAGCCGGGGTTCGCCTTCAAACATGCGCTGACCTGGGAAGCCGCCTACCAATCGCTTCTGATGAGCAAACGCCAAGAAATCCACCGGCAGGTGGCCGAGTGCTATGAAGCTCTCTTCGAGGGACGATTGGAAGAGTTCGCCGCACATTTGGCCTGGCACTACAGCGCGGCCGGGGATGCCGCCATGACTGTGAACTACGCCACGATGGCGGGCGAGGCTGCTTTGAGGCGCTCGGCCCATCAGGAAGCCCTGGCCTC
>MGOM01000102.1:14340-19441 GCA_001797105.1 Chloroflexi bacterium RBG_19FT_COMBO_62_14 | reverse complement strand
CCCTCGAAAGCACACGAAGTGGAGCGGCCGACAATCAACAGCTGACCCGTATCTTCATTGGCCGGGGCCGGGCCCTTGAGCTGGCCGCCCAGCACGAGGCCGCCATGAGGAACTACGAGGAGATGGCCCGGCTCGGTAATGAACGCCAGGATCCCGCCCTGAAGTTGTCGGCCTTGCTCGCCCAGGCTACTCTGTACAGTGTCCCCTCGACGGTCTATCGACCCGAGGAGGGTCTTGCCCTGGCCCAAGAGGCTTCATATCTGGCGCGCGAGCTCGGGGACCATCGGGCAGAGTCACATGCCCTGTGGATCCTCTCCTTACTCGAGGGGTTCTCCGGCAGTGGTGAGAGATCCATCGAGTACGGGGAGACGTCTTTGGCATTGGCCCGGCAATACGATTACCGCGATCAGGCCGCTTTCACCTTGAACAACCTGAGCACCTCTTATATGAGTGCCGGAGACCTCGAGAATGCCGGGCGTTCTCTCGAAGAGGCGGCGGCGTTGTGGCGCGAGCTGGGCAACCTGCCGATGTTGACCGACACCCTGACGAATTTCTCGATCTACTACTTTGCCCTGGGCGACACTGAACGGAGCCTTAAATCGGCCGAAGAGGCTCAACAGATCAGCCTATCGATCGGCAACTTGTGGGGACAGGCATACGGCCGCTTTATCCTAAGTCATGCACTAGGCGAACTTGGTGAGTGGGGGCAGGCGCTCCGGAAGGCAGAGGAGTGTCTCGAGCTGGCGAACCAAGCTGGATTCGTACCGCCCCAATGCATTGTCCGAGCCCAGATGGCCTCCATTTACGCCGATCAGGGAGCGATCGAGCATGCGCTCGGCCTGGCCAATGCTGCCAGGGAGGTTGCCCAACGTCTCTACCCGAAATGGCAAGCCTATGCCGCGGCGGTCGTGGCCAGAGTGCAACTTGCGGCAGGGGAGGTTGATCGGGCGGCCGTTACGATCAACGAAGCGGTTGCAAGTCTCAAGCCCGGCGATCCACTGGCAGCCGTCACCGAGGTCTCCATCCGCCTGATTGAGGCCCTAATCTCGATTGCCTGCAGGGACTACGCCAGAGTCGGGTCTGCTTGCGACTCGCTCAAGCGCTTCCGCGACGGAGGCGCCCGGAGTTATCTTGCCGATGAGATGCTGATGAGAGGTCTCGCGGCGTCGGCGATGAAGGATCTGGACACAGCCCGCAGGTACCTGGAGGCCGCTCAAGCCGAAGCCCAAAGTAATATGAGTCGGCGTATCCTGTGGAGAATCATGCTTGCATTGGCCGACCTTGAGGTCGATGCCGGTCGGCCGCTGGAGGCGGAGGCCATCCGGCAGCAAGCCGCCGAACATGTGGGCTTCATCGCTGACCACATCCAGGACGACGAACGAAGGCGGTCTTTCTTAAGCCAGGATCTGGTACGGCAGGCTCTCAACCCACAATCGTCGCGCTGATCGTTGAAACATGGGGCGTACGCCCACTCACAGGGTGCAACCGGCCGGCCGGACGCCGAAGAGTGCGCAGCGGGTTCGACCACAGAAGATCGAGCGATGACCGATACCGTTAAGAGACTCCTGCACAACCTGGGGTTGTTTGGCGAGCTCTCGGATGCCGATCTAGATAAACTGGTCGACATGGCCGAGGAAGTTGTCCTGCCTGGGGGTCAGGTGCTCATGCAGGAAGGCACTCCGGGAGAAGCCCTCTACATTGTGCTCAACGGCGAGTTCGAGGTGAGCAAGCGCTCAGGCAACCAGGATGTAGTCCTGGCGACGCGCGGGACAGGGGAAGTCCTGGGCGAGATGGCACTCATCGAGGACACGCCCCGATCGGCTACGGTCAAGGCACTCCGAAAGAGCACGCTCCTCAAGATCACCAAGGAAGTCTTCCAGACATTGATCGGTTCAAGTCCTTCGGCAGCGTTGTCCATGCTGCATACCATGGGCGCACGGGTCCGAAACACCGAGTCCATGCTTCGCCAGAACGAGAAAATGGCTTCACTCGGGACCTTGGCGGCCGGGCTGGCGCACGAATTGAACAACCCGGCTGCCGCCGCCCGGCGAGCGGTGGACCACCTCAAGGGCTGCCTGGACGCCTGGCAGAAGGCAGGGACCGAACTTGCCTCTCAAGAGCTGGATCGGACGCAGTTGAGTCTGATCGAGACTCTCAGCGCGAGGATCGCTTCGCCTTCTCAAACCGTCCGTGACGAAGATCCGTTGGCCCGCAGCGACCGCGAAGCAGAGATGCAAGACTGGCTCGAAGAACGAGGTGTGGAGGATGCCTGGGATTTGGCGCCGACCTTACTCGCCCGCGGCTGGGAACTGGCCGAGCTGGAGAGCCTCGCCGGGCGTTTCCAGCCCGCCCAACTCCCAGTCGTCATCCGTTGGCTCTCCGTCGGATCGAACGTCTACGGTCTGATGGGGGATGCCAGCATGAGCCTGGAACGCATATCGGCGATCGTGGGAGCGGTCAAGGACTATTCCTATCTGGACCAGGCTCCGATCCAGGACGTCGACCTGCGTGAGGGCCTGGAGAATACCCTGGTGATCCTGGCGCACAAGATCAAAGGCGGTATCCGGGTCAAACGTGAATACGCGACTGACCTTCCCAAAATCGAAGCCTACGCCAGTGAGCTGAATCAGGTCTGGACCAATGTCATCGACAACGCCATCGATGCCATGAACGGCGAGGGCGAGATTCGGCTCAAGACCTCTATTCAGGATGCCCATGCCGTCGTTGAGATTTGCGACACCGGCCCCGGGATCCCACCGGAGATCCAGCGCAGGATGTTCGAGCCGTTCTTTACAACAAAGCCGCCCGGGATCGGAACCGGTCTCGGACTGCACATCTCGTACAACATCGTCGTCCAGCGGCACGGCGGCCGCATCGAGGTGAGCTCTCATCCAGGGGAAACATGCTTCAAGGTGATCCTCCCCCTCCGCCTGAGCCGGGCTAGCTCGTGAATGACGACGAGCTGCGCGAGATCCTGCGGCAGGCGAGGACGGTCGCCATCGTCGGGATGTCTTCCAGCCCCGGCAAGACGAGCTTCAGGGTGGCGGCGTACCTCAAGCACGTCGGCTATCACGTGATCCCGGTCAATCCCTATAGCGGTGAGATCCTCGGCAAGACGAGCTATCCGGATCTTGAAGCAATCCCGGATCCGGTGGACATCGTGCAGATCTTCCGCCCATCCGAAACGGTGATTCCGATCGTCGAGCAGGCGATACGGATCAAGGCTAAGGCGGTGTGGATGCAACTGGGCATCGCCAACGAGGCCGCCGCCGAGATCGCCAGGGCTGCAGGCATCAAGGTGGTGATGGATCGCTGTATGGAAGTTGAACACCGCCGATTGGTCGCGGGGCTGGGCCCATGAGCGGGAAGGCGGGCGGGTCTGTCTAGATGAAGATCGCGATAGACGCGTCGGCCCTCACGGATGCGGAGACCAATCCACGAGTTCTTCAGCTGTCCGCCCAATTGTCCCTCTGGCATGCCGCGGGGGAGGAGCTGATTCTCATCCACAGGCCGGAGGCAGCCGGCGAAATCCCAGCGCATGCACAGTCTCTCCTTCTGAGATCACAGATCGGACCGTGGAAACTGCTGGCCCTTGAGGCGTGGGAGCTCCCTCGGCGGGCGGCGCAGGCCGGCGCCGAGGCGCTGTATTGCCCTGACTCAAGGGCTCCCCTCAGCTCGCCAATCCCGGTCGTCGTTGCTCTCTCGGCGCGGAATCAGCGGGTGTCGTCCGTGACTGGACGTATCCGGCGAGCAGTCGGCCAGGCCGGCCTTCGAGGCGCAGCAGCCCTGCTGTGGCCCAGCGATCTCCCACGGTCTTCTCGCGTGCATCCCGCCACCCGAGCGATGCCGCCTTTTGTAGGGCCGGGGTTTGCGCCCGCTGTCGCGTCTACTGACGCGGAACAGCGCGCCAGGCACGGATTGAAGGTTGGTTATTCGCTGGCATTCTGCACAACCGATGATGAGCTGAGGATTCTTCTGGGAGCGTGGTCGTGGGTGGCCGCCGCGGTCGGGGACGATTACCCGCTGGTGATCCTGGGTCGAGGCGATTGGTCCGACAAGAAACGCGCAATCGAGACCAACGCCGGAAAGACTTCGGGCGGACTGCGTTACCTCGACGGCGTCTCGCTTGAGGAGCTTGCGGCGCTCTACCGCGGGGCGGATGTATTCCTGCATGCGGGAATGACGGACACCGGACAGGAACTGCGTTGGGCCCTGGCCTGTGGACTACCGCTGGCTGGAATGGAGACCCCCGCCGTGGCGTCTGTTGTGGGGGAGGCAGGGTACCTGGTTCCTCCGCCGGACACTCGAGCCCTGGGTGCAGCCTGCCTCAGCTTGATCGTTGAGCCCGCCCTGTCTGAAACGCTGAAGCAGAAGGGCCTCGAGAGGGCCATGGTTTACCACGCTCCGGGCTCCAGGCGGGCGTGGGCTGAGGTTTTCCGCTCAGTCAGGCAAGCCGCGTGAGGCGGCCCCAATGCTGGTGATTGCCAGTATTCCCAGGCTCCCTCAGTCCCATCCTGTCTCCGGCGTCGAGAGAGAGCAGGTATGCTGTGCCATGTTCACCTCCTCGTGCTTCGAGTTGCTCCTGTCAGTTGGGCCCGCGGCCCCCTTGTGGATTGATGCGAAGCCTTGGGCTTCCGCCGTAAGGATGATCGTCATGGGAGAGTCGGATGGAACTGTCATCATCGTCGGAGCAGGGATATTCGGTGTGACAGCGGCGATCGAACCCGCCGAACCCTTTTTGCCCCCCGCTTCGCCTGGCGGGAGGCCCGCCGCGCATCGCACCACAGACGCGAGATTCAATGGATGGCGGTCGGGTGAAACCCGTTGGAGATCTTTCTTGACCTACAGCGCCCGCTCGAGGATCTCCTGCATCTCATCACGCTCAAGGCGGATCGGGTTGCCTCGCATGCTGCTCGAGCCTTCTGCCGCCTCGATCAAGCCCGGGAAATCCTCGACCGCGACCGCATAACTCCTCAGTCGGGGGATCTTGAGCTCATCACATATGGCGGCGAGCCATTCAATTCCCTCGGCTGCGGTGGCGTGCTCGCGCCCGGTCAGCAACCCGGCGATCTCGCGGTAGCGCTGAAGGGCCTCACACCCG
>MGOM01000102.1:12608-14302 GCA_001797105.1 Chloroflexi bacterium RBG_19FT_COMBO_62_14 | reverse complement strand
GCGCACACGGCACCGTGCGGCGCCGAGAATCGTCCGCCGATCGGGCCGGCTAACCCGTGCACCGCACCCAATCCGCTGTTCGCTAACCCCAGGCCGCTCAACAAGCTAGCCAGGGACATACCTTCACGTGACACTGCATCGCCGGTGTGGTATGCCGAGAGTATGCACGCCGCGCCTCTTCTCAGTCCTTCGCGACAAAGCCCGTCCGTGACCGGGTTTGTCCGGTGTGTCGTAAAGGCCTCGATCAATTGGGTCAGTGCATCCAGCCCACTTGCGGCGGTGACGTCGGGCGGCATACTATGCGTGAGAAGAGGGTCTACCAGTGCCAGACGCGGCAGGAGGTGGGCGCTTCGAAGGCTGACTTTCACACGCTCCGCCGGAGAGGCGAGGACCGCGTTCCGGGTGACCTCGGCCCCTGACCCGGCCGTGGTCGGGATCGCTGCAACCGGCAGGCCGGGTTTCGACAAAGCGCGCCCGCCTCCGATCACCTCAAGATAGTCGAGTGGGTCACCGGGGTTTGTCGCCAAGATAGCGATGGCCTTGGCGGCATCCATGACGCTCCCTCCGCCGCAGCCGATGACGACGTCATAGCCCGATCGACGCGCCCGCTCTGCCCACTCTCGAACAAGATCGACAGTGGGCTCGGATGTGACACGAAGGGAGTCGACCGCGGCACCGGCCGACTCGGTCTGATCGAAGACCGGCTGCGTTCGCTGCACGGCATGGCCGGTGACGATCAGCGCCCGCCGACCGTTGTCGGCAACCCACGGGGCGAGGTGTTTCAGGGTCCCCGGGCCGAATACAATCCGACCGGCAGTGGCAAACGTGAACTCCACGCCTTCAACCCCAACCGGCATCTTCGGGAAACACGTTTTGGTAGACATCCCGCGTTCGAGGTTCGGCCAGCATGTCCTTTGCCGCCTCAGCCCAGGCGGCGTAGTGCGCCGTCGCTTTGTGCCGGTCCACATCTTGGGGGGTTCGGTAGACCTCGACCAGGACGAAACGCGCCGGATCGTCCTTGCTCTGGAGCACATCGAATCTGGCAATCCCCGCCTCCTGCGCGCTTGCGCGGGCGTTCACCAGGGTGGCCTTTTTGAAACTAGTTAGCTGTTCGGGCTTGACGTGGACATGCACGTGGACGATATGCACGAGCGCCTCCGGTAAGGTTGATCACAAGGTCAATCACTTGCGAGCGGGATTGGCCGGAGCAAGGAACGATCGAGCGCAGCCAGGTTGTCGGGCCCGACCCTGTCGAGTGCATCCTGGAGTAAGCGCAGATTCTCTTTGAGCTGCTCGACATCCACACCGCGGCATCTCGCCGGCAGCGGGTCAAGCCACTGGTGGAGACGCAGGAGCAGCTTGGCCGCGCCGCGGTAGTTGCCGCGCTCCAGGTGCAGGTAGGCCACGGCGACCTGAAGGAGTGAACGATAGAGATATCCGGACGGGCCCGGCTCGGCCATCCAGGCTTTCTCAAGCGCCTCATGGGCTTCGAAGAAATCTCCGGCTTGCAGATGGGCAAGTCCCTCTTGGGCCAGGGCGGAGCGCTCAGCCTGGCAGGACTGCTTGATCGCTTCCTGGTCGGCGACTACAACCCAGTCGCGCAGGACATCCACGAGCGTCGCCTGAAGCGCGCCGCGCGTCAAGACCAAATCCGCTCCGGAACTGGCAGCGCTCTGGAGAACCTCGCCCTCGAC
>MGOM01000102.1:11574-12599 GCA_001797105.1 Chloroflexi bacterium RBG_19FT_COMBO_62_14 | reverse complement strand
GAAGGCTACAATCGGCAGCCGCCGCGTAGCGGCTGAGGTCTTGATGACCTGGATCCAGCGTTCCCACGGGATCGAGCTGCTCGTGAGATCGAACAGAAGGAGAGCCGGTCTGGCCTCAGCCAGGTAACGGACCAGGATTGCGTCTGGACCCTCGAGCGGCTCCGTCAGCCGAACCGCCCGCTCCGCGGGAGTTCCTTCGGCGCCGATTACCCCCGGGCGTTCGACAAATCGAATGGCATGGCCGAGACCTCGGGCGGCGTCCTCGAGGCGCGGCGCCAGGAAGAGGTCATCGCAAAACGCCAGGATGAGTGGAGGCGACTGAGGTCGATCGACGTCCATGCGGCGGTTCTGTCTCTCGGGTAGGGCAGGCCGGGAGGGGGCTGCGTTGCCGTCTCATGCGAACGACGGTTCCAGATTGCGCAGCGGGTCGGATGGAACTGGCCGGCGTGCCGGCCCTGCTTTGGTAGGGCTCGCGGGCCGAATCCCCGACCGGGATTGTACCAGCGCGCCTGTTCCGCTGCGGATGGGAAAGCGAGCCTCGAGGAGGTGACTGGTTCAGCCTGATGTCAGAGGAAGAGCTGGTCGACGGCCAGGCCGAGCTGGCGAAGGGTTGCGACCTGGAAAACACAGTCGACCAGCGGCGCGTAGGAGAGCATGTCGCTGTCGTCGGTACCCCACGCGTTCGGCGGCTCGGGATTGAACCACACGGCCTTCCGGGCGCGCCGAGCCAGGTCGTGCATTAGGTCAACCCGTGGATTGTTGTAGTTGTTTCTCCCGTCGCCGCAGACGATCAGGGTTGTCCGGCCGTCAACCGCGTCCAGATGATCATGGGTGAGCTGGGTGAGACTGGATCCGAGGTCGGTATTGTAGTGGCCGGGAGGGAGACGGTAGAGGACCGACGGTATGGCGACTTCGGGTCTGTTCGCCTCGAAATCCTGGCTGATGTCCTCGAGATGATCGATGAAGGCGAAGGAACGCGTGCGCGACACTTGATCCTGGATCTGGTAGATGAAGAGCAGCAGGAA
>MGOM01000102.1:11293-11409 GCA_001797105.1 Chloroflexi bacterium RBG_19FT_COMBO_62_14 | reverse complement strand
CCGCCATCCGGGTCACCTGCTGACGCAACTCGTCCATCTCATGGGCGCTCAGCGCCTGGAAGGGGCGGTCGATCACGTCGGACTCGGCCGACTGATCCGGCCGAGGCTGAGCGAGC
>MGOM01000102.1:11134-11235 GCA_001797105.1 Chloroflexi bacterium RBG_19FT_COMBO_62_14 | reverse complement strand
TTGCCTCGCTTGCCATGCCGATCACGGCCAATTGTTGGAGCAACGCTTCAATCTGTTGTTGGATCTCGGCCAGGCCAAGCTGGTCGAGGGTCTTGCGCGTC
>MGOM01000102.1:8353-11057 GCA_001797105.1 Chloroflexi bacterium RBG_19FT_COMBO_62_14 | reverse complement strand
GGGCTTGTGGCCGGCCAGCATCCGCTCCAGCAGGCGGTTCAGCTCCCCGGCCAGCATCTGGAGCGCACGGCGAAGTTGATCGAGCTCATCCGGGCTGAGGGCCTGTGAAGCCGGGAGGGGAGGCGCGCCTCCGGAACGGAAGTACTTTGGGAACAGCTCTTCGAATGTGGCCAGATCGGAGCGTTCCTTGACCAGGGTGGTGCGCAACGCGGACTTGAATGCCTCTCGCCGGGCCACGCCGAGGTAGGACACGGCCCGGAAGGCGTCCTGGCTTTCGGCGAGGGAGATCCGCACGCCGGAGGCCCGCAACCCAGCAATGAACTGAACGATCCGATCATCCATGCCCGAGGACTACTCCCGTCACCGGCGATGGCTCCTGTCAGCCTGCATCGAGGCTGCCCTGTCATGGGATGCGTTGCGCCGGACCCCCTGCGTCTGTCCGCGAATCGCCCGCACTCCACCCCGGGGCGCTTCCGTCAAGGACACGCCGCTCACGGATCATCGGCCACGGGAAGCTCGCGCTCTCGAGTCTGGCGCTGTAGGACCATGCGGGCGCGCTGAACATCGCGCTCGTGTTTGAGCAAGACAGTCAATGTGGAGTCGAGCGTTTGAGGGTCGATGGCTCGCGCGTTCAAGAGGACCAATGCCCGCGCCCAGTCAAGCGTCTCGCTCACGCCCGGGCTCTTGCGCAGATCCAACTGTCGGAGCTGGTGAACGACCTCGATCGCTTGCCGGGCCAGCTTCTCGCTGAGATCCGGCACGCGCATGCGGACGATCTCCAGTTCGGCCTGCAGAGTGGGGAAGTCGATGAACAAGTAGAGGCAACGGCGCTTAAGGGCTTCGGAGAGCTCGCGCGTGTTGTTACTCGTCAGAACCACATGGGGCTGGTGTCGGGCTTTCAGTGTTCCGAGTTCAGGGACACTCACCTGGAAGTCGCTCAACACTTCGAGAAGGAAGGCTTCAAACTCAGCGTCAGCCCGGTCGATCTCATCGATCAAGAGCAGGCTCGGCTCCTCCGACAGAATGGCCTTGAGCAGAGGGCGGGTGAGAAGGAATCGCTTGGAGAAGAAGACGTCTTCTTCCGCAGCGAGTCGGTCGGCAGCCTCGGAAAGACTGTTGGCTTCCTCAAGCAGGGAGCTCAGCTTCTCGCGCAAGAGCTGGGTGTAGAGCATCTGCTTGGCATACTCCCACTCGTACAAGGCCTTGGACTCGTCCAATCCTTCGTAGCACTGCAGCCGGATCAGTGTCCGGCCCGAAGCGAGGGCCCAGGCTTTTGCGAGCTCAGTCTTGCCCACCCCGGCGGGGCCTTCGGCCAGGATCGGCTTCTGGAGCTCCTGCGCCAGGTAGAGGACGGTGGCGATCTCATCACCGGCGATGTACTGTTGCTTGCGCAACTCGCTTCTGAGAGCCGCGGGAGAATTCAAACCAGGTCCTCCATCTAGGTTGCTCATCCAGACAAACGAATGCCGCGTAATGTCATCAACTATACCGCAATTCAGGACATGAGGGGAAATCTCGCATCTCTCATGCGAAAGACCACGCCTCCCGAGGTATTTCTTGTGGATCTGGCCTCTGCCTAACGGCGAGAATCTTGAGCGCGGAAAGTAGCCCGGCGAACATGGCGCCCCAAGAACAGGAGCCCAACAAAAAGAGCAGCCGGTAGGCGGCTGCTCAAGCTCAACACATCGAATCCAACAAGCTAAGTCACTGTTTCGAGTTATCTGGAAGCTTAGTTCTTAGCTTCTCGGCGTCGCGGATGATTGTCTCCACGGCTCGCCGTTCCCGCTCCAAATCCCTCTTTACTTCGACAAAAGTGAACAAGTCGCTGTGACCCTCTACAGGCTTGCGAGTTGCCTTTACGGTCGTCCTTGGCTCGGGCATATCACCCTCCTGCTCCTTTCATGGATTCTATCCTAACTTCGGCTCCGGCGTATGTCAAGCCCACTTTACATAACCAGCCTATCATCGACGAGGATTTCCGCGATACGTTCACCAAAGGCAACACACGTACCGATCCAACTCGCCGGTTTCATTTCTCGGCCAGATGATTGTTCCAGCGCGTGACCCAGGCCGGGTCCATCCGCGCCAGCCTGTTCTTCTTCAGGTTCTCTTTCATGATCCAGATCACGTCGCGATCGTCGGAGAGAAACCATTTCTCCATGAGAGCCTTTCCGGGTTCCGGGCCGGCGCACACGGCGACGCTCCAACCGTAGGCCAGACCTTTGCGCAGCGCCTTGAAATCGTCCGTCTTTCGGGCATCCGGTCGAGGGAGAGAGGCGGTGATGCCGTCCAGGATCCGTAGGACGCGCTCCGCCTCTCTCGGCCCTTTCAGGAGGGCCGGTTCGCACAGCCCGGCGACGACCGCCCGTTGCTCGTATGGTCCGCCGCGTGCCCAGGGTAGGATGCCTTTGACCATCGCGTCGAAGTCGTGCGCCCCCCAACGCTGGAGCGCCATAGCAACACCTTCGCGCATCCTCCAGCGGGAGTCCGCGGCGAAGCCCCGCAAGTCTTTCAAAACCTCTCGCCGGCCCTCGACCAATAGGCGACCGAGACCAACTGCGCCGCAGAAGGAGAGAAACTCCTCGGGGGAGTTGGTCGGGGCCTTGTCGGCGGTCCACGCGAGCCACTTACGCAGGCGCGGCTCATCGACGATGTCGGCGACCGCCTGCGCCAACTCCAGATTCCCGCGCGGGCCGGGCAGGCC
>MGOM01000102.1:2701-8175 GCA_001797105.1 Chloroflexi bacterium RBG_19FT_COMBO_62_14 | reverse complement strand
CGAAGACCGAAGACCGAAGACCGGCGCTGGACTTCCCGGGGTCCCCTCCGGGTCGATTCCTTTTTCCGTCCCCGGTCCTCCGTCTCCGGTCCGGCGCTCCGAACGCGTACTTTCGAATCGTCCGGGACGATCCGACTGACGCCTGCGCCGTCGCCCCCGCGTCAGAGCCGGGGCAGTTCGATCGCCTGCTGTTTCTGGTACTTGCCCTTCTTGTCGGCATACGAGATCCGGCAGGGCTCGTCGGCCTGGAAGAATAGCACCTGGGCAATCCCCTCTCCGGCGTAGATCTTTGCCGGGAGAGGTGTGGTATTGGAGATCTCCAGGGTCACGAACCCTTCCCATTCCGGCTCGAAGGGGGTGACGTTGACGATGATCCCGCAGCGAGCGTAGGTGGACTTCCCCAGGCAGATCGTCAGCACATCGCGGGGGATACGAAAGTACTCGACCGACCGGGCCAGGGCGAAGGAGTTCGGCGGAATGACGCAAACATCTCCCTTGAAGTCGACCATCGAGGCGGGATCGAAATGCTTCGGGTCGACAACGGCCGAGTAGACGTTGGTGAATATCTTGAACTCGTCGGTGACGCGGATGTCATAGCCATAGGACGAGACGCCGAAAGAAATCACACCGTCGCGCACCTGGTTCTCGACGAAGGGCTCGATCATCTTCCTTTCGACCGCCATGTGTGCGATCCAATGATCCGGCTTCAACCCCATTCGAGTATCTCCTCCTGAGTGTGTGCAGAATGTGCCGACGTCTGGATTCGTAGACAGGTGTTGCCCAAGTCGACCTCGAATAGACGTGGAAGGAACGCGTCTCCGCAGTGGCTCAAACCCGACGCCGATCCCTTGCGTAGAAGGTTCTCAGATCACGGCGGCGGAAGGATGGAGGGGGAGGCTCCTCGCTGTCACCCAGTCCGCCGATCCGCGCCCACAGGATTGCGTAGCTGGCCCACCCCTTCCACATCGACCGTGACTTCGTCGCCCGACGCCAATTGGCTGACCCCTGCCGGGGTTCCCGTCAGAATCAAGTCCCCTGGCTCCAGGGTCATGGCGGAGGAGATGAAAGCAACGAGCTGGGGAACGGGGAAGATCATATCCCGGGTGGAGGCCATCTGTCGGAGCTGGCCGTTGACCAGACACTTCACCAGGATCTCGGCCGGATCCAGGTCGGTCTCGATCCACGGGCCAAGGGGACAAAAGGTGTCAAAGCTCTTGGAGCGTGACCACTGACCATCGCTATTCTGCAGGTCACGTGCCGTCACATCGTTCACAGCCGTGTAACCCAGGATGTGTTCCCTGGCCGCTTCGGGAGTGATCCAGCGGCCGCGGCGGCCTATGACCACCGCCAGTTCGGCCTCGTGTTCCACCTGGTGTGACTGAGCCGGGAGGAGGATCGTCTCACCCATGGCGATGATCGCACTCGGGGCCTTGAGGAATAGGAGCGGCAACTTGGGGACTTCGGCATTGTGCTCAGCTGCATGCGCGGCGTAGTTGCGGCCGACACAAACGATCTTGCTGGGGACCACCGGCGCGGCCAATTGGACGGACTCGAGCGGGATCGTTGCCTCGAGGCGGCGATACGTCGTGAAGGGCGAGCCTTCCAGTCCTCCGACCCGGTCATCTTCGAGCCAACCCCAAGCTGGTTCAGCTCCGGGGCCTTGTCTGAAGCGTAGAATTCGCAAGTCGTGCCTCCCGGGTGGATGACGGACGGGTAAACGGTTTGCGCGCCCATGCCAGGTCGTATTCGATCTGCCAGGGGAAGACCTCGACTTCGGTGAAGCCCGCCGATTCGAGCACAAAGGCGAAGGCCTGGCGCGGGAACGTGCGTCGGAACATCCAGCGAGCGTTCGAACCGATACGATTGGTTATCAAGAGCCAGGCTCCCGGCCGAAGGACGCGGGCCAATTCGGCCAGCATGACGTGAGGGTCGGGGGTGAACTCAAGAACCTCCAGGCTGACTACAGCGTCGAAGCTGGCGCCGGCGAATGGCAGAGGCTCGGCCCAGGCCTGGACCCAGGTTGACCCGGCCGTGGCCGGGTGTTGCCTTCCCAAGGATAGCATCTTCCACGATGGTTCGACATTCACGATGCTCGTCTCGCCCCGCATCACACCGTGCAGTGAGCGCGCCGCCCTGCCCGTGCCGGCGCCGACATCCAATACACGCGCATCCCGCAGGCCACTGACCGAGCTGAGCAGAGACTCACCCAGAGTACGACGTTCCCAGTCCGGGTCGAATCTTTTGATTCTCTCGTAGTGAGTGGCTGTCAAATCGTACAACCAGACGACGAAGTGCTTGCCGAGATGAGCCCCTTCGCAAACGATGAGCTCCCAGTAGGCCAAGCCGAGGAGGGTTAGGGCGATCGGTAAGGCGATCCACATGATGTGCGGGACGAGGATTTGTGAGACACCGCGGCCCGAGTGCTTCGGACCTCAATCCGTGCTAGTGACCTTGCGGCGAGAAGCCTCACTCATCTCCCGAGCTGAGTCTGGCGGTCAGATTCCCGACCTGTTCGGTGAGGCGGGCGAACCGGCCGGGTCGTGCATGCATGAGCATCCTCGCCAGGGCGAAAACCATGGCCTCGACCATCACCTGGCCTCCCCCCGGGTGCGGGCTGGGATGGGCCGCCAGAACGATGTCCGTTTGGCGGGCCACTGCCGACGACGGCGCAGCGACGATGGCCGCGGTCCGAACGCCGGCACTTCGGGCGCGGGCGATGGTCCGCGCCAGGAGAGGCGACTCTTCGGCGACTTCGATGGCCACGGTCAGGTCGCCTTTCCGAACTCCGGCCAGGGCGCGCGCAAGCTCTGAGACACCTCCGCCGGCGAGGTGGACTGAATAGCCGGCCGCTTCCAGCCAGGCGGCCAGGCTGCGTGCCGGAGCCTGGGCCAGGCCTTCCGCCAGCAGAATCACCCGCTCGGCTTTGTCGAGGGCGGTAATCAGCGTCTGAGCCGCCTCTTTGGGGAAGCTCCGCCGGGTCAATTCGAGGCCGCGTACGAGTTCCTCCAGCGCCAACTCGGCTGCCCCGGCAACGCTGTCCGGGGCGGCCGAGCCATTCACCAAGAGCTCGCGCTTGACGCGCTGGCGGATCTCACGCTGCAGATCGGGGTAGCCCTGATAGCCGAGCTTCTGTGCGAAACGCACCACCGTGGCCGGGTCAATATCCAGAGTATGGGCAAGCTCAGTTGCGGTGAGAAACACCGCCTCGGCGTAAGAGTCCAGCAGAAAGTCAGCCAGGCGGACGAAACTCGGCGACAGGGCAGCCCGCGATGATCGGATGCGTTCCTCGTAGGAGGCCATTTCCCGCTCCCGGGGCTCGACTTCGGCCGCGATGCCGCTCATTTCCGGGTGAAAAGTGGCCCACTATAGCACAGCCAGGATGCACAGGCAACGAACCCGTGTGTGTCGGCACGCCCGCCGAAGGGGCGTTCGAGGAACGGCGAGCGGGCCGTGACTGCCGCCTCGATTGCGCTCAGCCTCTCCTAAATGTCCGCTCAGCGTGCCTGCCTCCCAAGCATCGCCGCTCATTCGGATTGCATCCGCCGGAAGGGACGCGTTGACCGCCCCAGAGCGCCCGACTATAATGCCTCCGGGCGGATAGCTCAGTTGGTTAGAGCACTTCTCTTACACAGAAGGGGTCGCAGGTTCAAGTCCTGTTCCGCCCACCTGGTACCGAATATTGAAGTACTGTCTTGTTTGTCAGAACTCTAGCCCCTCGTGTCGCCAGGTGTCCCAGACTCTTTCGCTTATTCGTCGTGGTCGGCGATTGCGCTGGCGAAACAGATGAGGAACCGGCGCGATGATTCCTGTCCCTCTCGCCCAATAGGAAGTTACTGAGTGATGGAATCGCCTCTATTTGGGTCGGAACGAATGACACTGATGAATCAGGCAGCGTGAGGAACAAAGTGCCCGTTCGCGTGCATCCGAGCCCTCGCAATAGCTGGATGAGATTGGGCACCCGCTGGCCTGGGTCGGTGGATGGCTGCTGGGTCATATGTTCGAGGCGACACCCGATGCATTCTTCGATGCCACCAGAGGTTGCTACAGGCCAGGAGAGTCAATCGTCATGACACGCGCAATTCGATCCTCGCCAGTCGGTCATCGCCTGCCAAGGGTAGGACCGGACGCGCCGGGGGTTGGGACCGGGCGCTTGAAGGCGCGTGCCTTGATGCTCGGCATCCTGGTTCTCACGATGGCTTGCGGGCCGTCGGGATTGGGAGGGCCGCAGGCCACGGGCGTCCCACCCACGGTAGGACCGATCGCCTTGCCGACGGCCAAACCGAGACCGACAATCGTGGTTACGGTCCCCGCAACCCAGGAATTGCCACAGGAAGATCTCGCCGGTCAGGCTGAAGCCATGGTAATGGAAAACGTCGGCGACATCGATCAATTCCCGGGCGCGACGCGCTATGCCATCAAGGCGAGCGTGACGTTCAATGCGGATGAAGGGCGAGCTCGAATCGAAGGCCAGGCCCGAATCCTCTTCACCAACCCGCTCGATCGCCCCCTGGACGATCTGGTTCTCATGCTCTGGCCTAACGATGCGCAATACCGTTCGAGCATGCAAGCCAACGCCGCGCTGATCGACGGTATCGGACTGTCCCCGCAGGTCGAGTTGGACGGGATCGCCCTGCGTTACCTGCTTCCCGAGTCTCTCGCCCCTGGCGAGACCCTGGACGCCAGTCTGCCTTTCGAGGTCGAGGCGACGGGGCCGATCGGCGGCTCAGATCCGAAGCGCTTCGGCATCACGGACGGGATGCTGGCGGCCCCGACGTTCTACCCGCTGGTGCCACGGCTGGTCGACGGGGAGTGGCAGGTCGAGGCCGCCCCGCCGGGGGGCGACACGACCAACTCAGATGTGGCTTTCTATCACGTCGAGCTAACAGTGCCGGTGGAGTACGGTCTGGCGACATCGGGGGTCTCCCTGGGCAATGTCGACAACGGAGATGGTACGACGACTGTCACCCTGACCTCGGGCCCGCTCAGAGATTTCGCCTTCGCCTTGGGTCCCTTCGTCACGGAGACCCGGTCGGTCGAGGACGTAGCCATCAAGGCCTGGGTTCTGCCCCAGCACGCCGGTGAGCTTTCGCGCGTGCTGGATCTCGCCTCGGACCAGTTGAGGGTGATGACCGAGGATGTCGGTCCCTATCCTTATACTGAGCTCGATCTGGTGGACGCACCGGGAGCCTTTGGGGGGATCGAATATCCCGGACTGGTCTTCATCGGCACGATTGGGACTCCGCGGATCGTGTCTCCGATCGTGCATGAGGTCGCTCACCAATGGTTCTACGGGTTGATCGGGAACGACCAACTTAACGAGCCATGGTTGGACGAGGCCGCCGCGACCTATGCCGAGACACTCTTCTACGAGGGGACGGGCTCGCCTGGGTCAGCAACAGGAATGTTGAGCGAGCTACGTTCCAGAGTGCGTTCGTCGGCAAATCCTGAGAGGCCGATCGGATTGCCCGTGGCGG
>MGOM01000102.1:1071-2619 GCA_001797105.1 Chloroflexi bacterium RBG_19FT_COMBO_62_14 | reverse complement strand
TTTTTCAACTTCCTGCGCAGCTACTACACATCTTATCGCTATGGTTTCGTCACAACAGCCGATTTTCAGGTCGCGGCCGAGTCCGCATGTGGCTGCCGCCTCGTTCAGTTTTTCGAGGACTGGGTCACGGACGGAGGTGAGGTCCCCGGGCTCTGACGTTCTGAGATCGACCCGTCATCAGACTGTCCTGGAGGGCGGCGCGGGGCGGAGAATGCGGACTCACGCCTCCCAATCGGTCGAGGGTGGTTTCGGTCAACCGACCGCTTTGTTCCGGGTAAGCCGGCGTCTATGGGGGCTCCCCCATATCCGAGGGTTTCGCTGTCAGGAGAGGCGGTATCTCTCCTCGATCCCTCAGCCGCGGTCGAGCCCGGGTGAGTTCCTTGGCGGCTGGACCGGCATGTCGGCGGTCTTCCCCTCAGCCTCTGCCCAGCGGGCTTGCCCTGGCTTGACCCACCGTTGTGGGCGGGCATAGAATTAATTGTCTGATGACTGCCTTGTTTGACGTTTCCCCGCCTGTTGCATACACCCAATCACGGAGATCCAATGTCTGACTACATCTTCCGGGGGGAACTCGCCGAACTCGACCCCGATGTCTTTGAGTTGCTTCAAATCGAGGCCGAGCGCCAGGTCCGGAAACTGATCCTCATCCCGTCCGAGAGCTCGGCCGCGCTGGCCATCCGCCAGGCGGCGGCGAGTGCATTCAAGAATGTCTACGCTGAAGGGTATCCGGGCGAAGACATGCGCCGCATGACCCAGGAGGAGATCCTTGATTACCCCTGGCGTCTGGCAGACTACCGCCGCTTCTCAGATCCGCGTTACTACAAGGGCGTCGAGTATGCCGATGTTGTGGAAGCGCTGGCGCGAAGGCGATGCGCCGAGTTGTTCGCCGCCAACGGTCTCTCGGCAGATGATCTCCATGTCAATGTCCAGCCGCTTTCGGGTGCCCCGGCTAACAACGCCGTATACCACGCGCTGCTCGAGCCCGGCGAGACAGTCCTGGGGATGAACCTCTTGCATGGCGGGCACCTAACCCACGGGTCGCCGGTGAATCGATCTGGTAAGTACTACCATGCCGTCCACTATGGGGTGGAACCCGAGACGGAGAAGATCGATTACGACGCCGTCGAAGCCTTGGCCCGAGAACACAAGCCCCGGATGATCATCGCCGGCTACTCATCCTATCCGTGGGCGCCGGATTGGCAGCGGTTCCGCCAAATCGCCGACGCCGTCGGGGCATACCTGTTGGCGGACATCGCCCACATTGCCGGTCTCGTGTGCAGCCGAGTTCTGAGCTCGCCGGTGGGGATTGCCGACGTGGTGACGTTCACGACTCACAAATCGTTATGTGGGCCGAGAGGCGCGGTTATCCTGACTGCGTCGGGAAGGCTCGCGAAAAAGCTCGAACGCGCCGTGTTCCCGGGCGAGCAAGGCGGACCACACATGAACGTCATCGCCGGCCAGGCGGTAGCCTTCAAGCTGGCGATGACCGAGCAATTCCAGGAGATGCAGAAACAGATCGTTGCCAACTGTGTGGCGCTGACCGAGGGC
>MGOM01000102.1:322-1062 GCA_001797105.1 Chloroflexi bacterium RBG_19FT_COMBO_62_14 | reverse complement strand
GAGGGGTTGCGCATCCCCTTTGGAGGAACGAATACCCATCTCACCAACGTCGACTGCAAGTCGGTGGTCGGGGAGGATGGCTCTGCGCTGTCCGGTGATCAGGCAGCCCGCATCCTCGATTTGGCGGGGGTTGTGGTCAACCGCAATACGATCCCGGGGGATCGGTCGGCGGCCAACCCTTCAGGTATACGCCTGGGTACGCCGTGGATCACGCAGCGCGGGTTCCGGGAGGAGCAATCCCGCGAGCTGGGCCGGCTGATCTCCCGCTTGCTCAAGGGATGCACACCCTACGCCTTGCGGGTCCGGAAGGGTCCGTCCCTGCGAGCGAAGGTCGATTTCGAGATTCTGCACGCGGTGACCCTCGCCGTTCGCGATCTGGCGGAGGGCGCAGGCGTCGAAGTCGAAAGACCGCGGCATGGCTATCCCCACTTCTACTACATGGACGATCCGGTCCCGCGAGAGCCGTTCACCGTGATTGAGATTGCCGGCAGGCGGGCCGGCGAGTTGCTGCAATGGGCGACATCGGTCAGCCCACTCGAGCTCCCGGCCGGTGCCACGCTCCGGGCCACAGCGGCCAGCCCGAGGGGGACGCTGGAATGTGCCATGACATCGATCGAGCCCGACTGGCTGTGGCACTTGACGGTCTCCAGCTCGGACGCGCCACTGGCCCTGGCCTGGCTGCGCGACCTGTCCGATGGATACGTCAGCTTCGATGCTCACGATCCGCATAGGAAACTCCC
>MGOM01000102.1:0-255 GCA_001797105.1 Chloroflexi bacterium RBG_19FT_COMBO_62_14 | reverse complement strand
GGTGCCGCCACAAGAAGCCCAACCGTTCCCGAGATTCGATTGGGCCGAGCCGGCGGAGCCCGCCCTGCGGCGGACGGCGCTCTACGAGACACATCGCAAGCTAGGAGCCAAGATGGTTCCTTTCGCCGGATGGGAGATGCCGGTCTGGTATACCTCCGTGGTTGAGGAGCATCTGGCGACACGCCAGGCGGCCGGGCTCTTCGATGTCAGTCACATGGGCGTTTACCAGGTGGAAGGCCCCCAGGCGAGGGCGTT
>MGOM01000101.1:19844-23016 GCA_001797105.1 Chloroflexi bacterium RBG_19FT_COMBO_62_14 | reverse complement strand
AGCCCCCGCCTCCGACGACCCGACTTTGACATCGGCGACGACCCTCTCCAGGTACCCGGCATCCGCCAGCGGCCCCAATGCCAGGTTCAAGACGGTGGCGTTGCACCCAACACCCGAGGCGAATCGGGTGGCGCTCAAGTCCCGGCGGTGCCGCTCCGGCAACCCGTAGACGAATTCGCACAGGCGGTTTGGCGCCGGGTGAGGGTGGCCGTACCAGCGAGCGTAGGCCTCGGCGTCACGCAGGCGGAAATCCGCCGAGCAATCGATCACGGCGCCCGCAATCCCGGCGAGATCGTCGATGACTGAGGCCGCTTCGCCGTGGGGCAACGCGAGAAAGAGCACGTCGCAGCCGGACAGATCGTCGGTCGAGGTGAAGCGAAGGTCGGTCGAGCCGCGCAGATTCGGGTGCAGGGCGTGGGCAAATTCGCCGGCATGGCTGCGTGAGGTGATCTGGTTGACCTCGACGGTCGGATGAAAGAGCAACAGGCGCAGCAGCTCACCCCCGACATAACCCGAACCCCCGACGATCGCCGCCGTGCGTTTCATCTTCACCTGTTGACCGGGCGGGGTGCGACGGTGGCCAGATCCACCGCGTAAGCGGCGATCTCGCCCGGGATGTCTACTCCTGTCGGCTCGATGCTGTTGCGGAATTCCATGGTGTGGTTCACCTCGTTCACAACCAGGCCGTCGTCGGCCTCGAACAGATCGATGGCCAGCACCCCTCCGCCGACCGCCTGCGCCGTACGCAGGCAGAGATCATCGAGCTCGGGCGTTACTGCACAGGCGCTGGCAACTCCGCCCCTGGCGGTGTTGGTGATCCAGTGCGACGAGGTTCGGTAGATAGCGCAGATCGTCCGATCGCCGACGACGAAGGCCCGGATGTCCCGACCGTGCGCCTTGTCCACATAGGATTGGACGTAGTACACGTGATGGATGAAATTCCCCAGTGTCTGACGATGTTCGAGAATGGCCTCTGCGCTGTCGCGGTCATTCACCTTGGCCAAAAGTCGTCCCCACGATCCGAAGGCCGGCTTGAGCACGGCCGGGTATCCGAGCCTCTCGATGGCCCGAGTGGCCGACTCGGGGGTGAAGGCCAATCGCGCCGAGGGCTGGGAGACCCCGGCCCGCGCCAGGGCGACGGTCGTCAGGACTTTGTCGGCGCAAGTGGCTGAGGTCTCGTAGGTGTTGACCGTGTTGACACCAAAGGAGTTGAGGATGCGCGTGGTGTAAAGCCCGCGCGAGGCGCTCAGGCTGCGCGCCAGGACGAGGTCGTACTCGAGCCACGACGGATCGAGCTCTACCGGATCCAGCACGATCCCATCGTCGGAAATCACCTCGGGCTCTACTCCCAGCCGTTGGAATGCCTCCAGCAGGAGTTTCTCCTCCGTCCGCACCCGAGAGACGATCATCGCCAGGCGCATCATTCCCCCCAGTCTTCCTCAACCTCGGGCGCCAGTGAAACCTGGACCGGATTGATCGAGGTGACCTCGAGTTCAACGGCACATTCCGGACAGGGCAGGATCTCCCCCAGGACCAGGCCTGCCGAGAGCGGAATAGTCGCCCCGCACTCGACGCATATCGCCTCGACCATCTTGACCTCTCCTCTCTTGTCACACCCTAAAGCGAAACCCCGCCGGAGGTCCGGCGGGGTTTGGTGTCTTAGGTACAGGCATGCAATGCTAGCCGGACGACTCGGTCAGAGCTGATGCTTCGACTTCTTCGTCACGGGCAGGTTTGCGGTTGCCATCTCGGATCTAAATTAGCAGTATTCGCCTCTCGTGTCAAGCGGGCTCGGACCCCGCGCCCTCCAGGCGGAGCCCCGCCGAGGCCGAACGCCGCCGGACAATCTCCCCAGCCTCGCAAGCCTCACGTCGCGCCGGGCGCCTGGTAGGGAGCGTTCCAACTGGGCGACTTGTGGACGTGGACGACTTTCCACGCCCCATCGAAGTCGACGAGGACCCGGCTCTCGTTGTAACTCTGGACCTTGACCCCGGCCGGGCCACCCTTTGAAATCAGAAGAGTGTACGAGCAAATGGCGGTGCCGGCGTAACGCTGCTCATGGTAGTTCGCCAGATCGAACCGGAGGCGCGCCTTATCCTCCGGGGTGCCGGAGGGTGGAAGGGGATCGAGAGCCATCCCCGCCGTATCACCGCGCTTCGCCTCCGTCATCATGAAGTCGTGAAAGGGAAGGCCGTCAATCCGGTTCGGGGTCACGTACCACTCGTATAGTGTGAGGTCTTCCACTGTCGTGGCGCGGTAGCTGGCGAGGTCGCCATCGAAGATTGCCTGAAGATGGCGTTCGAGGAATTCCCGGACAGTGACCATCGAAGACTCCGTCGTGATGAAATCGAGAATGATCGTATCGGGTTGGCTGTGATACCGTCGGGCCCATGAGATGGAATACAGACTGAAGTTGCGCGGGCAGATCTCTGTGGACATAGCAGAGCCTGGCGGCAAAGGCCGAGTCGTTTTGTTTCGAGTGGATAACCGCGAAACACAAGGAGGCGATTCCTGATGCCATATATTCCGAGGGTTGTAAACTGATCCTAGCATACATGCAGGTTGCTTGCGTGCCGGTGGTCGGTTGTGACGGAGCCCTGCGTTCCCGCCCGGCGTCAATCGCCATGGAACGTGCCTGCTGGCGACACTGCGCCAACGGGCGACAACCGCGCCGCACGACTAGTAGCCGCCGATGATGGTCACAACCCGCCGGGTCACGACAAAATAGATATCGGGCAGCAGCAAGATCAAAACGAAGAAGTGAGCCGCCGAGGCCGCAGACACCGACCGTCCCTTCACGGCCAGATGGGTGTCTCCCAGCAGCCTCTCCAAGGCGACAAACAGACAGAACATCAACGGCATGAATTGGCCCAGGATCAGTCGGTTGCCCGACGCGATCGCCGCGTACCAGGAGTAGAGCAGCGCGTAGCCGCCGAAGTACAGGACCACGAACAACCACAGGCTGAGGTTCTCCCGGGCCCCGCGGACCACCTGCTGCCGTCTCGCCACGGCGGCGAGCGCGACCAAAACTCCGTAGAGCGCCACAAACCGATGGTAGCCGTAGGAATCGCGGACCCTGTCCAGCACGTTGTCGGCGCCCTTCCCGATTCGGGTGAGGATCTGGCCCAGCGAGTGTTCTCTGAGGTACTTCTGTGGGGTCGGGATTTGTTCT
>MGOM01000101.1:16057-19746 GCA_001797105.1 Chloroflexi bacterium RBG_19FT_COMBO_62_14 | reverse complement strand
GTCCCGCTTGGTGGCCAATAGATAGGGGGATTGAACGCCCACGAAGACAACTACGATCCCCCCAGCCATCAGGAGCTTGTGAAAACCAGACGATCGCCGCCGGAGCTCAGTGGAGGCGGTAGATCGTCGGGCCGCTACCAGCTCGGCTATGGCCTCTTCAGCAAGGACGCCCAAGAAAAGCACCAGCCCGGGCAGGATGGAGGCTTTGGTCAGGTGGGCGAGGGCAGCCGTCACCCCGACGCCGACGGCCCGGGACCAGGAGGGGCGCTGCAAGGTCCGCCACATTAGGAGGAACAGGACGAAACTCAAGAAGTAGAAGAGCAGCTCCGCTTGAAACCAGCCCGCCTTGAAAATGAACACCTCGAAAGCCGTCAGCAGGGTCAGAACCGCGCTACTGAATCCACCAATTGCCTGCGCCGCGATCACGCCGAATGCCAGCAGGAGACCGAGAGAGAGCGCGACGTTGTTGAACTTGCCGACCTCGAAGTACCGGCTCTCGGTCATGTCCGTCTGCAAGAAGAACGATTGGATCAACGGATAGAGAGGGACCCGATTGTATTCGGGGACTCGGGTGAAATGGGACCGGCTCAATTTCTCTGCGTAGTCGATGTAGGACAGCTGATCCGTCTCCTGCATGTCAGTATTGACATACAGGAGCTGTCGGACCGCACCGTACCAGTAGGCGGCCGAGAACATGGCAACGACTGCGATTAGTAGCAGACGCTTTTCAGTTACCTCCACGCAAGCCCTCCACGAAGGGGATCCGTCCTTGACGCGTAGCCCCGCTATGGGCGGCGCGAAGGACTTTGTTGTACGAGCTTAGGTGTGCGACGGTTATGACCAGGCATGCCCGGGTCTTTCCGTCGAAGATGGCCTGGGGGTAAACTTTCAGAAGCTTCTGGACGTCTTTCATGTGGGCACCACTCTTAGGAATCTGATCAAAGGTGTACAGCACGAACGCGGGCCGCGCTGGCTGCCGTGATCGTGGGGTGCGCCCCGAATCATAGTAGCGAGACCGGATCGACATCTACGATCCAGCCCGGATCGAGATCGCTTGGGATCAGGGGGCGCGGATCGGAGGCGCGGATGACGATCTGCCATCGATATTCCCCCCGGAGGCGCCGGTAGAAGCACGGAACGGGGCCAATGAGGTGTGCATTGGCTGCCTCATGCTGGATCTTGTGCTGCAATGTCTCGCCCACATAGCGGGCCTGGGTTTCGGCCCTGGTCGGAGACGAGTCGCGAAAGACGAGACGCGCCAACCGGGTGAAAGGGGGATATCCCAGGCTCCTGCGGAACCCGAGCTCTTGCTCATAGAAGGACTGATAGTCGTGCGCCGCGGCGGCTCGCACGGCGTAATGATCGGGCTGGTAGGTCTGCAGGATAACCCGACCGCCAAGCAGGCCGCGGCCTGCCCGGCCCACGACCTGGGTCAGGACTTGGAACGTCCTCTCCGCCGCGCGGTAGTCGGGAAGGTTGAGCCCGGTGTCCGCCGAAACAACCCCGACCAGCGTGACCAACGGCAGGTCAAGCCCTTTGGCCACCATCTGGGTCCCGATCAAAACGTCCGCCTCCAGCCCGGCAAACCTGGAGAGAATGAATTCGTGAGCACCCTTGCTGCGCGTCGCATCCCAGTCCCAACGAAGCGTGCGCGCCTGCGGGAATGCGGATTCGACCTCGGCTTGAATCCTCTGTGTCCCGGCTCCGAACTGGCGGATCCGAAGGCCGCCGCAATTGGGGCAAGTTGAAGGCAGCCTGCGTTCGTAGCCGCAATGGTGGCACTGCAATCGCTCCTTGGCGGTATGGTATGTGAGCGGGGTGTCGCAGCGCGGGCAGTGCAGCACCAGTCCGCAATCCCGGCAGAAGACGTAGGTAGAGGATCCGCGGCGGTTGAGGAACAGGATCGCCTGCTCGCCCCCGGCCAGGCATTCGGCTAACGCCTGATGCAGCGCGCGGCTGAAAAGCGAACGATTGCCGGCTTTCAACTCCTGACGCATGTCAACCACGCGCACCGGAGGAAGATCGATCGAGAGGGCCTGGTCGTGATCCGGGCGGTAGCGTGGACGACGACCCAGGCGCTCGGCCTGTCTACCGAGCCGCTCCCGATGTCCCATGATCCTCTGAGGCAACATCAACCTGTGGAGAAGCTCGTGGTCCGCCTGGTATGTTGTGACGATGTCGGGAGTAGCGCTGCCGAGGAGGCAGACCGCGCCGAGCATCCGGGCATACCCCAGCGCTGTGTCGGTCGCATGATAGCGCGGGGCGGTACCCTGCTCCTTGTACGACTCGTCGTGCGCCTCGTCCACCACAATCAACCCGATATCGGACAAAGGAGCGAACAACGCGCTCCGAGGCCCGATGATCACCTGGATCTCGCTCGCTCGGCAACGGCGCCACGTGTCGAATCGCTCGCCCTCCGACAGCTGCGAGTGCAGCAGGCCGATGCGGCCCGGGAAGCGGGCCAGGAAGCGTCGAATGGTCTGCGGAGTGAGGGCGATTTCGGGAACCAGCACGATCGCGGTCCGGCCCTGCTCGAGGGTCAGACCGACCGCCTGCAAGTAGATTTCGGTCTTGCCCGATCCGGTGACGCCGTGAAGCAATAAGGGACGGGGCAAGGCCGAAGGGGAGGCCAGGATCGCCTCTCGCACGACCTCCCACACACGCGACTGGTCGGGTGTCAATCGCGGAGCGTCGCTGGGGACGAAATCCACGCCAGCCAGCGGATCGCGCCAGACTTCGGCGTCGCTCAGGCCGATCAGCCCAAGGTCCTCGAGGTAACGCAGGTCGGACAGGTTCGCGCCGGCCGCATCGTAGATACGGCTGACCTCGACCGGGCCTCCGTCGGCTGTCAGGATGTCGAGGACGGCCCGCCGCCGCCGTGTCGCCGAGGCGGATCGGACAGGCTGTTCGTCGAACCCGGTGAAGGCTGATTCGGGCGGTATCGACAGCCGGGCCGTCCGGACATGACGCGGACGCACGCTCGGAGGATTGAGAACGGGCTCTCTCGCCAGGACGCCCTTTCGCACCATCACCTCCGCTTGAGGCTTCCATCGCAGGTGCGCCAGCGCATGCTGGATCTGGCGTCCGCGAAGTGGACCACGTTCTTCCAGCAGGGCCATGAGGCGTTGCGCCGTCCGGCTTTCAGATCGAACGTCCGGTCGCTGCAAGCGATACAGGCTATCGGCCTCCTGGCTTAAGCCCGGCGGCAGCATCAAGGTCAAGCAGTCGATGAAGACCGCTGTTGTCTCTGCCTGCAGCCAGCGTGCGAGTTCGAGCTGTCCTGGGGTGAAGACGGGCTCAGGATCGACCAGACCTTCGATTGGTCGAGTCTCGGGGACCTCGGGGACGGGGGGGAAGCCGACAACGACACCCTGGACGCGCCGCTTCCCGAAGGGCGCAGTGACCAGATGGCCTAGACGGACGTGCCTCTCCAGGTCTTCGGGCAAGTGGTAGTGGAAGGTCCCTCGAACTGGGGAGAGATTGACCGCGACCTCGACGTAGATCAAGGCGATGGATCCGCTCCCGGGCGGGCCTCCATGGCCGATTGTCTGGGTGTCAAAGAGACTCGGGCGACGCGTCGGCCGTCCATCGCTTCTACGCGCAAGGTGGCGCCATCGACTTCGACGCTGTCACCGACCTGGGCCAGGCGCCCCAGTTTACCCAGGATGAACCCGGCGATGGTGTCATAG
>MGOM01000101.1:0-15978 GCA_001797105.1 Chloroflexi bacterium RBG_19FT_COMBO_62_14 | reverse complement strand
CGGCCATGGCTTGAATCTCCGGCTCGGCATCGAAAGGATCACTGACCTCGCCCACGATCTCTTCGAGCAGGTCTTCCAGAGTCACAACGCCGGCCGTGCCGCCGTACTCATCCAGCACGATAGCCAAGTGCTGTTGCCGGGTACGGAACCGTTTGAGCAAGGTCGCGACACGCGCGGTCTCGGGGACAAAGATCGTCTCGCGCATCAGGTCGCGTGCCGTTTTCACTCCTGCACCCTTGCCATACATGACGCGCAAGATGTCTTTGAGATGTACCACACCGATGACGTGATCCAGACTGCCTTCGTAAACCGGCATCTTGGTATACGGGTTCTGGACGGCGACCTCTCTCAAGGTTTCAATGCCGGCATCGGCGGGGACGGCGACCATCTCTGTCCGGGGGACCATGACCTGCCGCACGAGGGTATCGCCGAAGTCGAGGATGGCGTGCAACATCTCCTCTTCATCCAACTCGACCACACCCCCCACTGCGCTGGCCGTCACCAGCATCTTGAGTTCCTCCACCGAATGCACGAGCTCGTGGCCGGAGGCCGGTTTGAACCCGGCGAAGCGCAGGAGCGCGTTCCCGGCCCCGTTGAGGAGCCAGATCGCAGGTTTGAAGATCCACTCGGTCCAGACCGTCGGTCGGGCGACGATGAGAGCGATCCGCTCGGGGCTTTGCAGCGCGATCGACTTCGGGGCGAGCTCGCCGATGACGACGTGCAAGAAGGTGATGGCGGCGAAGGCCAGCACGGCCGAAATGCTGTGCGAAACCCCGGGCTGAAAAGTCGCCGGGAATAGGTCGACAACCGGCTGGATGAGATGAGCCAGGGCAGGCTCACCCATCCAACCCAGCCCTAGACTGGCCAGCGTGATTCCGAGCTGGGTGGCGGCGATAAATCGATCCGGATCACTCACCGCCTTCTGAACCCAGCCGGCGGCGTTGTTGCCCTGTGAAAGAAGTTCAGCGACGCGGGTGCGGCGAATACTCACGAGGGCGAATTCGGCCGCGACGAAGAACCCGTTCGCCAGAACGAGGATTGCTACCCCGGCCAGTTTCAAGAGATCAATCCAAAGAGTGCTGGTCATCCAATGCGTGACCCAACGCGTAGCGCGAGGAGTCCGGCTGGAGACGGCCGCGGAGGGTCAAGGTCCTGAGGGCTCATCTTCCGCTTCCGTGCGGTAGATCACGGCGGCGCCGTAGCCTACGACAGAGCTGGCATCTCCGGTCACATCCCCGGAATTTGCGTACGCCAGAATCTGGACCCGATTCGCTCCGAGATCGGCCGCCGCCCACAGAACCGCGGCGACGGCGCCCCGGCCGCAGGCAAACCCGACCCCTTCATCTTCTGCCTCCAGGACGGCCTCCGGCGAGAAAGCTTCGATTCTGGCTAGGAGTTCGGCGTCCAGGCGGCGCGCCACCGAGTCGGGGTAGAAGTGGGAGAGGTCCGAGCTGGCGACCAGGATCGCGGCGGAGTCCTTGAGGACGGCCGTCAAGGCCTGACCCACTGCTCGCGCGACAGGCTTGGACTGGTCTCGCAGCATGATCGGGAGCAGGCGGAACGCCGACCCAAGGGAGCGTTGAAGGAAGGGGAGTTCGATCTCCAACGAGTGTTCCTGATCGTGGGCGATCGTCTCCAACCGGATCCCGGCCAGCCGCATGAGTTCGGCCCCGAAGCGGGCGAGAAGACCGCGATCGACCGAGATCATCCCCAGTGGTGTGGCATAGGCCTCGTGGGAGGTCGCGATGACTTGGGCCGGGTACGGCTGGTGCAGGGGCGAGACGACAGCGACGACCTCGGGATGTGTGTCCTCCAGGCACCTGAAGGCGTGCGCTGCAACCTGGCCCGAATAGCGGTGTCCCGCATGGGGGGCGATGACGGCGATGACCTTGCCCGGGAGAGCAGAAACGGATGAGGCCGCGAGCTGGCCATCCACGGATTGCATGAGGATTCCAGGATCCCCTGGGTACCACGTTCCAGCGATGGGGGAGGGCCGGAGGTCGGTCATACAGGCGGCCTTATGATCGGCCTGAATTGTAGCACATGGGCCTCGGCCATCCTGTGGGGGCTCGCCGGCACGTCTACGGGCGCCCAACGAGTCGGGTGGAGGGCGAAATCCTCAGCCGAATCGACCGACTGTGAGAGATCGACCTTCGGGTTGCCGCGCGGCCACTGCTTCGCGCCGGAGAGAAAGGGATCTCGAACCCGCCTGTGTGCGGGGAGCGGCTTGACATACGAACAAATGTTCTGTAGAATAACTAGCACACCCGTTCTATCGTGGGAGTGCTGATTTGGGGCCACCGAAAGAAGGACCGATGGACGTGAACGAGGAGGCAAACCGCCTCGAGCAGGCGCTCTTCGGGCTGTCCTTGCCCGTCCGCATCCAGGGTGGGCAAGTCCGGGAGGGGGGTGTCCGCTACATGGCAACCCCCTTGAACCGGACCACGACCGAGCAGTTTCAGCGGGTAGAGGGGTCGATTGCCCTGGCGCTGGGTGTGCCTCAGGTTCACATCGTCCGGGAGGGGGACGGCCTCGCCATCGATGTCCCAGGTGGCGATCCGGACCGGCCTCGGCTGCTGCCCCTGGTCCGGTCGATCGGTGATATCCCCAGGATGACCCTGGTTGTCGGGATCGACGACCAGGGCGCCCCACTTCTTCTACCGCTGAACCAGCCTGGCTCCTGGCACGCCGCCATCCTGGGGACGCCGGGCTTCGGGAAGTCCGAACTCCTGCGCTCGATGATAGTCTCCCTGAGCCTCACCAACCGACAATCCGTGGTCCAACTCTTCGGGATCGACCTGGGCGGCCGCGAGCTGGCGGTGCTTGAGGCCTTGCCTCATGCATTGATAGATCTTGCAACCGAGCCGCGCTTTGCGCTCGAGTTGCTGGACTGGCTCGCCGAGGAAGGCCTGCGGCGCGAGAAGTATGGCATCCTTCGCCCGGATCTCGTCCTGGCGGTCGACGACGTGGTCAGCCTAATCGACTCGGATCGGATGGCTGGCGAACGTCTTGAACGTCTCGCTGACCAGGGTAACCATTGGGGGATACACATCATCCTCTGCGGTCGGGAAGACGGCGATGAATCCTCACTACCTTGGCTCCGCGCTCAGGGCTGGGCGCTCGTCAACGGCGGGGTGAAGTCGGGGAGGTTCACGTTGAGGGCGAGCGGGCGGGCCTTCCCCTTCACGGCTGCCTGGCTCTCCGCCTCCGATCTGGACTTATCCATGAGGCAGTTTCGGACTGGCAAGCGGCCAAGTCGGTCGACGCTTTCGTATTCAATCTCCGGCGATTTGCGGGCAAAGTCCAGCGCGGCTGAGGCGGTTGGAGGGTAAGCAGGATGAATGGACTTGTGATGGGTGAGCCTGTGCAGGTTCATCGGAGCCCGGAAGGCCGTTTTCCCTCCGAGTTCACCTGGCGCGGGAGGAGACATCGCATCCGCAGTATCGAGACCCTCCGTTGGATCGAACCACAACGGCCGACGTCTGGCGCCCGCGCGGTACGGATCCGCCTTCGCACGAGCGGGGGGTTGCGTTGCTGGCTATCTCAAGACCCGGTGCGAGGGTTGTGGAGGATTGAGCGCGTGCTTAATGGCTCAGGAGGCTGAGATGAGAGTCGGAATGCTCTGGCTGGATGATGACAATCGGAAAGGAATCACCGACCGGGTTGAGCGGGCTGCGGCCTATTACCGAGGCAAGTACGGGCAAACCCCCACCTTGTGCATCGTGCACCCGGCCACCTTGGGAGAAGAAGTGTTCCAAGGTGTCGGTAGGATGGAATTGCGCACGAGCAAATCCGTTCTTCCGGACCACTTGTGGCTCGGGATCCGCGAATCCGAAAGTGTGGAACCAGCCCCAGCTATGGATTGACGGCACTCTTTCCGATGGGTTAGGACGTATTGGTTCCCCCAGGTAGACTTCCGAGGCATGCTCTCGACTGACTCTTGCCTGCCGCCGAGAAGCCCATGCGTGCCGTTCACCTCAGCGCGAGACGGTCGCCACGAGATCCTCGAGGGCGACCTCAAGATCCGCCTCGCCGGTCTTGGATCCGACATCGATCTCCAGGAGCCTGTGATACACGCGTTCGAGCATGGGGCGCCCGAACCTGCGCGCCTGGGCGGTGACCTTGGAGGCGACGAACGGATGGACGCGCAGTGCGTCCTGCGGGTCGACGCCGGCGTCGAGGGCTTGGCGCGCCAGCAACAGAAGACGGAACTGACGGACGATCATATGGAAGGCGTAATGCGGGTCGTCGCCTTGCAACAATCGCTGTAGTCCGGCGATCGCCTTGCGACCGTCTCGTTCGCCGATGGCGTCGACGGTGGCAAAGACGTCGCTCTGCCCGTGCAGAGGCGTAAGGCGTTCCACGTCGGCGATCTCGATCGGGCGCCGTCGGTCGACGTAGTCCAGTAGCTTGAGCAGCTCGTTGTCGGCGAGGTAGGGGTCACCCAGCACGTGCTCCGCCAGCAGCTGGGCAGCACTCAACTCGATCTCCCCCCCGCAGGAAGTTGCCCGCTCGCGCAACCAGCGGGCGAAATCCGCGCCGCGCGGGATGACGAATTTCCGTATCAGCACCTCCGCCGGGTGTGCCTGCGCCCAGTCGAGCAGGGGTTGGATCTCCTCGTGATCGTCGCCTCTTGTACGGCTCATATCTAACGTCTGGCTGAGCACGAGGGCAGTCGTCTGAGGCAGACCCTCGAGCAGTCGCATTAACCGTCGAGGGGGATCTGCTTTGAGGAACCGCGCTGGATCATCGATGATGACCACCCGGCGCGGGGCGAGGAATGGGATCGAGGCACATGCCTGCTCGATCTGGTCGAGGTCGTCTTGATCGGACCTCGAGTGGTAGGTGTTGAGGTCCGCCAGGCTGCGATCGCCGAGTTTGTCCCTCAAGCGCTCAATAAATTCAGTCCGGGCCAGCTCGTCGTCGCCGTAGAAGAGGTAGACCGTCGGGGCCGGTGAACTCATCTCAATCCGACGTGAAGATCCGATAGAGCTTGTTACGCCCTCGTCTCAAAGGTACGATGGCTTGCAGTTGCAACCCTTCCGGGTCCCCCTGGGTTGTGAGGTGGAGTTGGGCGGCATTTCCCAATGGCTGAGCCAGGATCAGGGCCATCGAGGTTACGAACACGGCCAGGGGGAGACGCGCCAGGCGATCTTGCCAGCGTTCATCGCGGCCCCCATAAAGCGAGAAGTAGGAAGCCATGGTCGCCAGGACACCCGCGGTGAGGAAGTTGGTGCCGCAATTGGGGTGAATCGCCAGGCGATGCTCTCCGGCCCGCATCCTTTCCAGTGCTTCCGTGGTGGACTGACGGACCGCCTCGATCGGTAGCTGGGTGTACAGGAAGAAGCCGCGTGCATCCGATCGACCCACCAGCGGTGTTCCGGGATAACGCTGGCTCAGCATGTGAATCGTGGCATGTTCCAGCCCGTGATTGCGACGGATTCGAGAGAGAATGGGGCTTGAGAGCAGACGATCCAGCACTTAGGGTGGCCTCACCGCGGTAAGAGAACGGGAGGATTATACCGCGCCGGCCAATTCGGCCTGACGGTCGGGTGGACAGAGGCCGAAATAAGGGGAGGAAGGCAGATGTCCCAGTTGGGCTACGCGCCGCTGTAGCTATCGATCAGCGCCAGCAGGACTTGATTAGTGAAATCGGAGATCTTGTGACGCATCTCCCCCCAGGCGTTCGAGAAGCGAACGCCGGCGGTCTCGTAGACGTTGAAGATGCTCTCGAAGAGGAACTCGCGGAAGAACAGGAAGGCGGCAACTGCCTCTTTCAGGCTAAGCCCCACCTGGCGGCCGATGCGGGCATACTCACGGCCGAGGACATGAGCTTCGGCCTCGGCCTGGGCGCGATCGAGTCGGGAGCAGCGGATCAGCTCGCGCATAAGCCGGCGGGACCCCTCGCGATAGCGCGCCCGCTGGGCCTCATTCAGCTTCATGTACCAGGATTCCTTGCTCAGGCGACCGTCGGCCAGCTCGAGGCGGGTCCGACCGATTGCGTTCTGGACGACGACTTGAACCTCGTCCGGCTGAGATGTCCGGCGGGCAGCGGCCCAGACCTCAATCTCGGCTCGCTGGAAGCGCCGGTGCCCGCCGGCTGTCCGATGGGTAGGGATGTCCCCTTTGTCCGCCCACGTCCGCAAGGTGGAAGGATGGATGCCCAGCATTTCAGCTGCGGCGCTCAGCCCCAGCCAATCCTTTGACCGTTCGGCCACTTGGCACTCCGCGGGAATATGTGTGAATCTAGTATCTCGGGTAGATTTCGTCAAGACTCTCACACGCGGGGATCCGGCGTGCTCCAATGGACGATCACTGGTTCCCTTAGAGCGCCTCGGCTTGAGGGATAGTGGGAGGCTAGGCTAGAATCCACATATGACCTGGGACATGATCGGACACCACTGGGCGGTAGGGCTTCTCCGCCGAAACCTTGCGCAGGCAAGGACGCGGCAGGCCTACTTGATCTGCGGGCCAGACGGGGTCGGCAAGCGCACCCTCGCCCTCCAGCTTGCAGCGGCTCTCAATTGCGAGGAGCCCCCCGAGCCGGGAGATAGCTGTGGCCACTGCCGGCCATGCCGGCTGATTGCGGCCGGTACCTACCCTGACCTTCATCAACTTGAAGCGGATCGGCTGGGGGGAGTGCTCAAGGTGGAACAGGTGCGCCAGCTCCAACGGCAGCTGGCTCTGGCTCCGTTTGAGGGTCGCTGGCGGCTGGCGCTTCTCCTACGCTTCCACGAGGCCAATCCCAGCGCCGCCAACGCCCTGCTGAAGACTCTCGAAGAACCGGCGTCGCAGGTCGTCTTGCTCCTGACTGCGCGCACTCCGGAAGCGGTACTTCCCACAATTGTCTCCCGATGTGAGCTGATTTCTTTGCGAACTCTGACGCCGGCGGAGGTCGCAGAGGGGCTGATCGGGCGTGGAGTTGATCCGGTCCAGGCAGGCTTGGCGGCGAACTTGGCCGGTGGCCGGCCCGGCCGGGCCATCCGACTATCGACCGACGAGCGGGCACTCTCGCGGCGAGCACAGATTGTCAGCGACCTGCTGGCGCTCCTGGAGGGCCAGCTCGGCGAGCGCTTCCGCTACGTCGAGAAGATGACGCGCGGCGGTGAGAGCGGAGAACGACGCGAGAAGAGTCTGGAAGTGCTCGAGACGTGGCTCGCCTTGTGGCGGGAGGCGATGCATCGGAGCTTTGGGGCCTCTCCCGCAATCGGGGGCCCGGCCGGGGACGGGCTGGTCGAGAAGATCGCCCGGTGCCTTGGACCGGAGCAGATCGTGTCCGCCGTCGAAGCTACGCAGCGAACTCTGGAAGACGTGTCCAAGAACGCCAACTTGCGCCTGGCGTTCGAGGCCCTCATGCTCGAGATGCCCGTCCTCAACCGCGGATAATCCGTCAGAGGGAGATCAAGTAACGGGGGTCGCAAGGGCGAACAGTTCTGGTGATCTGCTCGATGCAGAAGCCGCGTGCGGGACACGCGGCTTTATACGTCACACGCAGGCGACACGTAAGCGGGCGAGATCACCGGGGACGAGGGGGGTAATCAGCGCGGTTCGACAACCAGGCGCAGGGCAGTCCTCTCCTTCCCGTCGATGTCGACCGTTGTGAATTCGGGAATACACACGACGTCAAGGCCATCCTCGTTGAGGTAGCCACGCGCGATGGCAATGGCCTTGATGGCTTGATTGACCGCTCCCGCCCCGATAGCCTGGACGTCGGCCCGTTTGTGCTCCCGGACGACACCAGCGATGGCTCCAGCGACGGCGGAAGTGCGCGATCCCGCAGAGACCTTGATGGTATCCATCAGGCCCCCTCCTTTGGCAGAAGAGCATCGGGCATCCGTCCGAGCCGTTGTCGCGCGATTGTACCGGATTCAGGATAGCGAATCAAGCGTATCGCACCGCGGTGTTGCATTGCACTTACATGCTGTTGGAGAACCTGCATCAATGGCGGGAGTGCGGGCGGGAGTCAGTGGAATGTCCAGCGTCCCGTGTGGAACCTTGGCGACCTCAGCCCGCAATGTGCGACAACTCTTGAGGCGCCGATCGGAGGGAGGAAAGGTCAGGTGCGCTCGACCTTGGAAACCTCGTCGGCATTGATGACGACTTCCTCCTTGCCGGCGAGTTTCTCGTGGATCTTGCGGACAACCAACTCGAGGTGGGAGCCGTGAGCCACATAGTCGAGGTCATCGGCTGGCACGGTCAGGACCGGGCAGAGCGTGAAGCGCGCGATCCAGGCCTCATACAGCTCGTCAAGTCGGGAAAGGTAGTCCTGCGGGATGTCGCGTTCGAACGTCCTGGCGCGATGGGCGATCCGCTGTTGAACGGTTGAGACCGAGGCGCGCAGGTAAACGACGAGATCCGGAGGACGCAGGGTCTGGCTGACTGTCTGGTAGAGCTCGTGGTAGGTGGAATAGTCCCGCTCCTCCATCATCTGCTGAAGGTAGAGATTTCGGGCGAACACTTCGGCATCTTCGTAGATGCTCCGATCCTGGATGGCCGAAGTCGGATGATCGACAAGGGCGCGGTGGATTCGAAGGCGTCGAACCAGGAAGAACACCTGGGATTGGAAGGCGTAGGCGCGCATGTCGCGATAGAAGTCGGCCAGGTAAGGATTCTCGCCGACGGTCTCATAGAACGGTTTCCACCCCAGGTGCGCAGCCAGCAACCCGACGAGGGTCGACTTCCCCACGCCGATGTTGCCGGCGACGGTGATGAAGCGCTTGGTCGGGGTGATCGTCTGCAGCTCCTCAGGCACCATGAGCGCGTGACCAGCTTTCGATGCGATCTTCGATGCCATCCAAGAAGGCTTCTAACTCGCCCGTCCTCTCTTCAGCGGCTTGCTCCTCCAGGTTGAGCCCGTGGAGAAAGGCCTCCCATTCGGGACGCGCACCGTCGGCTCCTGCCCCGAGCGATTCGAGCGCGATCTGCCATGTGGAGAGCAGTGTCCAGACGACCGCCTGTGGCCAGCCGGCTTCGCTCAGCGCCTCGAAGCCGGACAAGTAGTAGCGCATTCGACACGGTGCTAGGCGCGGGTCGGAAGAGCCGGATGAGGCCGCCCTGAAGGCGCGCTCCCAAGCGTCGATCCAACCCGGCAAGTCCAGACGGTCAGGGGCGGCCGCCCCGATCAGGTGCAGAAAGGTCTCGAAGATCTCGGGCTGGCCGGCCTCTTCGGTCCGCTGCTTTAAGGTCACCGTGAGCCGCCGACCCGCGGCAGGCGCCCCGACTAACAAGGCGAGGCTGTTAACTCCGTCGAGGACGGCCGTGGGGTAAGCCCCAGGCCAGGCAGCGCCGGGGATCTTCAACTGACCGACCTCGCTTCGAGCCTTGGCCAGTAGACCGGACGCCCGAGCCTGGCGGTAGTCCGCTCGGTTGAATTGACTTCTGGCCGAAGCCTGAGCCCACTCGAGGAAATGTTCAGGGTCGAGGAGGAATAGGGGGTCGTAGAGAGCGGGCCCGAGCCAGGGAGAAGTCCGCAGGCTGCGAGGCTCGTTGTAGGTTGCCCGATCGTGGTGGGCGATATCCAGGTGAACATCTTCGGAGAGGGGGATGACTTCTCGCTTGGAGGCGGGCGGGTTCTTGTGAACCAGGATCAGATCGATATCGGCTGTGCCTCCGAACAAAGGCTCGCCGCGCACGGTGGAGCCGATCAGATACGCCGAGAGGATATCTTCTTCCACCGCCCGCCGGTCGGCTTCTCGATGTGCCAGCTCGATCAGCTTGCGGCGGGTGATCCTCACCGAGGGTTGTCTCCTATGAGGGGCAACTCGGGTTGGTAGGGTGGGATCCCCAGCGCAGAGCGAATGCGGTTGGTGATCTGCTTGAGGTGACTCGGATGAATCACGAAGTCCAACGAATCGGTCTCGATCGTCAGGACTTTGATGTCGGGAGAGCTCATGAAATGCGCCTCATAGGCCGCGTTGAGTCTGTCGATGTAGTCCCTCTCCATCCTTCTCTCGAAAGGACGGTCACGCATTTGGATTCGTTGCATGGCAACATCAGTGCTCACCCTCAAGTAGACCGTGAGATCGGGGCGTTCGATGCGTTCCGCCAGTGCCTCATGCACCAGCATGTACGTCTCGAGCTCGTCGGCTTCGAGGTTGAGCCGGGCGAACAGGGCGTCCTTGTCGAATGAGTAGTCTGCAATCAGATCGCCCGCACTGACGGCCTGCGGCACCAAGTCCCTTTGCTGACGATAACGGCTGAGCAGGAAGAAGATCTGGGTCTGGAAAGCAAAGCGCGACCGATCGCCGTAGAAGTCCGAGAGGAAAGGATTCTCCTCGAACGCCTCGAGCAGCAAGCGAGCCTCAAAGACGGGTTGAAGGAGCCGGGCGAGGGAGGTCTTTCCGACCCCGATCACCCCCTCGATTGCGATATACATCCGTCGCCTGTGTGGACTGTTCCCGAGGGGCGGGTGAGGTCTAGGATACCCGGGATCGTTGGCCGGCGCAACGCCGCGCCCGGAAGACGGCCGTTGTGCTATCCGTGGGAGGCAGTCGCAGCCGGGGAGACCGCGGCGGCATCGCCCAACGCCGATGCGGCGGGAATCGCATATACTAGTCGCTCGCGCGAAGCAAACAAAGGTACAAGGTCCTCCAATCTATCGGGCGGCCCGCTCAGTGAGACCTCCCACAAAGGGACTTAGGATAGAACGCCCTCGGGATCCCCGGCTATTCTTACCGGCCTGCGGCCATCGGTTCGCGCCGAATAGCCTGGCGCATTCACGCCGGTCTGCGCCGTGCACAGACCGAACTGGGGAACGTCGAGGCGGCCAAGCTGCACGGCTCGAGGGCCAAAGAGATCATCGAGTTCATTGCCGACCACGTGGGGTCGGCCGAGAGCCATACGGACGGCGCGTCGAGTGGAAAGGCGGGAGGCGAACGGAGCATGGCCAAGCCGATCATCATGACTGTCGACGACGAACCCCAGGTGCTCAACGCCGTTGAGCGCGATCTTCGTCAACACTACCGGGGTGACTACAGGATCGTTAAGGTCGGTTCAGGGGGCGAAGCGCTAGAGACGGTCCAGCGGTTGAAGGAACGCAACGATCCCATCGCCTTGTTCCTGGTCGACCAGCGCATGCCGAGCATGAGCGGGACGGAATTCCTGGCTCAGGCGATGAAGATCTATCCGGAAGCACGCAAAGTCCTTCTGACGGCCTATGCCGACACGGAGGCCGCAATCGAGAGCATCAACCTTGTCGGGCTGGACCACTATCTGATGAAGCCCTGGGATCCCCCGGAGCAGAATTTGTACCCGGTCCTGGATGACTTATTGAGCGACTGGCTGGCGACGGTGCCGGTTCCCTATGACGGGATTCGGGTGGCGGGGACGCTCTGGTCGGCGTCAAGCCATCAGGTCAAGGACTTCCTGTCTCGAAACCAGGTTCCGTATCAGTGGTTGGACATCGAGGCCGACAGCGTGACCAAGGAGTTGGTTGAGGGGACGCTCAAGGGCGAGTGGAGACTCCCCGTGGTCTTCTTCCCGGATGGTTCTTACCTGGCCGAGCCCGACAACCGTGCCCTGGCCGAGAAGGTCGGAATGCAAACCCAGGCCAGGCAGCCCTTCTACGATCTGATCATCGTCGGGGCGGGCCCGGCCGGATTGGGCGCCGGCGTGTATGGCGCCTCCGAGGGATTGCGTACGGCGATGATCGAACAGGAGGCCACCGGTGGGCAGGCCGGGACAAGCTCGCGCATTGAGAACTACCTGGGTTTTCCCAGCGGTGTAAGTGGGGCCGATCTCGCCCGACGCGCCACTGCCCAGGCCAAGCGCTTCGGGGTGGAGATCCTGACTGCGGTTGAAGCCAAGACGGTGCGCGTCCAGGATCCATACCGATTTGTCGAATTGACCGACGGGACGGAGCTGAGCTGTCACGCCCTTCTGATCGCCACGGGCGTCAGCGTGAAGAAACTCGAACTGGAGGGGATCGAGGCGATAACCGGTGCCGGCGTGTATTACGGGGCGGCCCTGACCGAGGCCGCCCACTTTCGGGGAAAGCACATTTGCGTCGTGGGAGGAGCGAACTCTGCCGGGCAGGGTGCGATGTTCTTCTCACGCTACGCGGGGAAGGTGACCATGCTGGTCCGAGGCGAGAGCCTGGATTCAAGCATGTCGCAGTACCTCATCGACCAAATCGGTGGGCGGGAGAACATCGAGGTACTCTGCAAGACGAACGTCACAGCGGTCCATGGCGAGGGGAAGTTGGAGTCGATCGTAATCCAACATCTCGACAGTGGAGAATCGCAGACGTTGGAAGCGGCGGCCCTGTTCATCTTCATCGGGGCCGTGCCCCACACCGATATGGTGGCGGATGTCGTGGAGCGGAATCGGGCCGGCTTCATCCTCACCGGTCCGGACCTGATCCAGGCCGGGAAACGGCCGAAGGGGTGGCGGCTTCAACGCGATCCTTACTTGCTGGAGACGAGTGTGCCGGGGATCTTCGCCGCGGGAGACGTTCGCCAGGGGGCGGTGCGCCGGGTGGCTTCTGCGGTTGGCGAGGGCGCCATCGCTGTGAGTCTGGTCCATCAGTACTTGAAAACCGTGTGATCTCAGGCTCCCGGAGCCTACGGGAGCCTTACTTTAGGGCTCCCAGCGGAACTGTAGGCAGTAGTGGTGGAAGGTATTGCTGACCCAGGCGTTTCCCAAGCCGTAGGGCGCCAGCCGAATGTCATCCTGGCACCAGATCTTCTCGTCTTTTAGCGTGTACGTTCCCCCCAGCCGCATTCCCAGGTCCCAGGCCAGCGGGTATACCCGGCCGCCCTTCTTCACGTTCTTGACGATGATCGTCAGGTAGGCCTTCGGGCGAAGGAGCGGGCGCAGGGAGGCATAGATCTCTACCAGCCTGTCGAGGAACTCCCCGTAGTCTGAGACATTCCCCAGGTCGGCCGGATCATCGGAGTAAGTCACGTCGAGGTCGTTCGAAGAGCGGCGGGAGCGCTGAGCTTGGGCGCCGCGGGCATGCAGCATGTCCCAGTATGGCGGCGAGGTCAGCACGTAGTCCATGGTCGGCAGGTTGATGGCCTCCAACCGGGCTGCATCTCCGGTGATGACTTCGCAGCGCAGTCCGTCTGCAGGCGGGCCGAGTTTCGCCGTCTCCTCCTGGATCAGCTGACGCGCGACCTCTGTATAGACCGGGCTCAGTTCGACACCGATCGCATGCCGAGAGGCCCGCAGGCTGGCGACCAGGGTTGAGCCCGTGCCAGCCATTGGGTCGAAAACCATCTGGCCGGGTTTGGTGAAGAACTCGATGAACTCCTGCGCCATCGATTCCGGGAACTTGGCTGGGTGTCGCCGGACTTCCTTCCGTCGCGGCGGGGGATTATGAATAAACCAGGACTTCTGGAACTTGAGCCAGTCTTTCGGAGTCAGGTCATTCAGGCGATTGCGGAACGGCTTTGCCTCGCTCATGGTGTCTGTCCTGAAGGATTGGGCGGCGTTGAAGGGGCCGGAGATGCAGAGGTGAGGTCTTGCGCGACGGCCCGCGCAGACAGGTCATCGAATGCGACCGTGGTCTGTCCGGAGGCAGCGCTGTGTACAAAAAGACCGAGGCCGCCCGCAGGGATCACACCGCTGCGCAGGCTGAACACTTCAACGTCGTTTATGAAGAAGAAGAAGTCGGAGCCTTTCGCCAGTACCCCAAGGCGGTTCTCGGACAGCGGGCCCGGGATGGCGGCATAGGTGTCCGTGGGAGGGATGAGATTGAAGGACTGGCCATTGAGAACGCGGGCGACACGCGCCTGGCCATCGCAAGCGAGAATGAAACGAAAGTGGTTTGAGTCTTCATCCATTCGGAACATCAGCCCGAAGTCGTCCGATGGTCCACACAAGAAGGGGCGGACACTCACCTGGACAAAGAAATCAGTCAGCGCGGGAGAGGGGCTCTGCGCGTAGCGGTACGTGCCGGATTTCCGAACGGCGATCACAAGCCGGCCGTCGGCGAAGCTCGTCCCGCCCAGGCTGTCCTGGCCGATCGGCCAGCCATCGTTGCGGCTGAAGTCGTCTTGGTAAAGGTAAGGACCAAGACCCAGGAGCCGATCGGGCGTCGGGGAAGGGCTGGGCGCCGGGGAGGGTGTCGTAGTCGCCGGAGCCGTCGGGAACACGAAGGTCGGGGTTGGCGCCTGGACGGGCGAGGCGATCGGGGTGGTTGAAGGGACGGCGAATCCGGATGAACAGCCGCCCAGGATCAGACCGAGTGCGGTCGTGGCGAACGGACTCAACTGCGGCCGGTGTGGGGGCAACGGTATGGCTGGGTTGGAACCTGAACCGGCTTTTGGCCGTCGGGTTTGTCTCGAGCCTGGCGCCGGGCTGAACACGTTGGTGCCGGTCAACGCGGATTTACGCCGGCCCGTCGGGCTACCCTGAACCGAGCCGGAGCGACGGGCCGCATTCAGGGCTGAAGGTACCACAATGCAAAATCGTCAAACACGACCTCGACCCCCGCTGTCTCGACTGCGCTGGCGTACAGCCCGAAACCCCCGTAGGTGTAGTCGTTGTCCGACGTCTCGCCGATCAGCTCACCGTTCGCAACCACATACAACTTATCGCTCTTCGCCATTAGACCCATCTGGTTGCTGGCGTCCGCACCCGAGCGCAATTGGGAGGCCTCGGTCCAGTCGATCAGACTTACGGGCTCTGCATTGCCGATGAACTTGCGAAGGCGATACGACCCGTCACAAGAGAACTCGAGAGCATAGCCGCGGTCGAAGTTCCCCCCTCCGACGCGGACCGCCAGGCCGTAGCCATCACTGCCTGAGCACGTCCCTATTCGTGCGTTAACCTCGGCATAGACATCGCCCCCCACTTGATCTGACCCGCTCCACCAGACGGCGTGGTCGGCCACGTTGTCGGCAGCTTTGAAGCCATCCTCGGCATACAAATTCGTGGCGGCCTGTGGATCACTGAACTCGTACCACTTGAAGCGTGTGCTGAAGTCGTCTGAGTAGTCCGGCGCGGAGAGGTTGAGGCCCGCCCTCGGATCGCTCGGCGGGAGCTGTGGACCCGTCGGTGAGGCGCTCGGTCCTGGGGAGGGTGTCAGGGTGATCGTTGCCGTGGGGGAGCTCGTGGCCGTACTCGGAGGTGGCAGGGTCGCGCTGGGTGGGGCCGTGGGAGGCGTGCGCAGCGGGAACACCGAGGTGAGTGTTGGGGGCAGGCGCGTTTCTTGGTCGTCCGCCGCGGGTAGATCGGATGCCGAGCGATTGCACGCGCTCAGGCCGAGTGCGACGGCGACGGCACAGCATATGGCCGGGGATCGTCTCATCCGATCGGGGGCGTCTCCTGACTGCATGTTCCGCCCGCGCCGATTGACGTTCGACCGGGCCTGCAAATTCCCAACGCGGCGTGATGCGGCATCTAGAAACTGATTCTACCCGTCCTTCGGCTCTACTTCAAATCCCCTCTCGAGGGTTGGGTTAAGGGTTCACCAATTCGCGACAAGCGGCCGTCGCATAGCTTATGGGGTCAGCATGACTTTGCCCGAGTTGCCCGAGGCCATGACTTCGAAGGCCCGATCGTACTCGTCCAGGCTGAAGCGATGGGTGACCATCTTCGTGAGATCGACAGCCCCAGAGCGGACCAGGCCGCGGCCCTGGTACCATGTCTGCCAGAGCTGGCGTCCGGTAATCCCCAGGACGTGTGCTCCCTTGAAGACGACGTGGTGATTCCAATCGAAGTTGAACTTGCCTGGTGCGACGCCCAGCAAGGCCGCATCTCCGCCGGGCTTGAGTAGGGTGAAGCCCTGATCGATAGCGGAGGGCGCGCCCGACATTTCCAACAAGACATCGACGCCTTCGCCGTCTGTGGCTTCGAATACCGCTTCAGTGAAGCGATCCTCCGCCGGGTGCAGCGCCAGATCGGCTCCCACCCGCTTCGCCATATCCAGCCGGTATCGGCTGATGTCGGAGGCGTAAACTGCCCGGGCGCCGATCGCCCGCGCAACGCTGATTGTCATTAACCCCACCGGTCCGCAGCCGGTGACCAGGACTT
>MGOM01000100.1:6513-7029 GCA_001797105.1 Chloroflexi bacterium RBG_19FT_COMBO_62_14 | reverse complement strand
CCCACCGTGAGCCTGTACGAGGTGTTCAAGCGCGTCCATCAGCAGCGCGGGGAGAGTGAGGCGCTGGTGGCCGTGGCACTGATGCAGCAGGGCGCAGTGGTCGACCTGGACGCCACCATAGCCTTGAGTGCGGCGAGGATCTCTGTTGAGATGAAACTGCCAATGGCAGACAGCATCATGTTGGCAACCGCCAGGCATCATGAAGCAGTGCTCTGGACGCAAGATGTCGACTTCGAGGGCTTTGAGGGGGTGCGATATGTCAGCGCCTGAAGGACGCTGTGGGCTGGCTAACAACTCGCTGGAGCGGACGCAGCCTCAGCGCGATTTCATGTACGTTGTAGCCGTGCTGCGCCGCTTCCATGAGAAGGCCTAAGTTGTCAAGGGTCGACTTGGCGACCCCTTTGTTTTCCCCGGTTACAGCCCTTTCGCCACGCTTCCATCCGCACTCTGGTTGAGCCCTGTCGAGGCTCGGTGCACTTTGGTGTTCAAGTTGGGTGGGCGCTGCCTATCTCAGCT
>MGOM01000100.1:2359-6492 GCA_001797105.1 Chloroflexi bacterium RBG_19FT_COMBO_62_14 | reverse complement strand
CTAGCGGCGGAGGCCCGAACGAGGCGTACCCGGGTCTGGGCTTGTAGGTGGTGGGCTAGGCGGTTGCGATAGCCACCTCCGCGAGAGCGGGCCGGGCCAAGCGGGAACGATAGAAGGGGTCGTAGACCTCGCCGGTGTTCCAGAGGTGGTGCAGCAGGATGGCGAGCTTCCTGGCGACGGCGACGACGGTCTTGGTGATGTGAAGCTGGGGATCGTGGTCACCGCTCTGGTCGCTGCGGGGGACCAAGCCCAGGCAGGCGCCGACTTCGCGGCTCGTGCGGAAGCGTCGAGGGTCTTCCAGGGTCAAGTCGTAGCCCAGAGAGGAGAGGGGCCCGACCCTCGGGACGCTGCGCAGGAGGCGGGTTTCGGGGTAGTGGGTGTCTGCGATCTCATGGATCTGCCGGTCGTAGGCCTGGATGCGCTGGGTGAGGGAGGCGATGGTATCCAGGATGGGAGCGAGGGCGGGCAGGAGCTCCTGGGGGACTGCCGAAGCGGTCCTGGCGTGGAAGCTGCGGCGGAGCAGGAGGGCAGCCGGGCGCCAGTGGTCTTGACCAGACCGCGAGCATGGTTGATGAGCTGAGTGCGGGCGCGAACCAGGCTGTCGCGAGCTCGGATGACCGCCAGGTGGGCTTGGGCTTGAGAGCTCCGATGGTAGATGGGGGAGAGCAGCTTGGGGTCCAGCCTGGCCAGCCGGGCCAGGTGCTCGGCGTCGGCGCGATCGCGCTTGCGGGGGTGGCTGAAGATCAAACGCAGCTTGCGGGCGTCGGCCGCCAAGACTTCGTGGCCAAGCTGGGTGAGCAATGCGCTGACCCAGCTTGAGTGAGCGCCCACCTCCAGGGCGACCCGCGAGGCCGGCAGGGTGGAGAACCTGCGGGTCAGGGAGGCCTGGGTGGTGGGCATACGGGCTTCTTCGACCAGTTCGCCATCCTGGTCCAGGATGACCAGGTGGGAGTGGCGATCTCCCAAATCCAACCCGACGAAAAGCATGCTATTCTTGAACATAGCCGGTTCCTCCATTTCTGCACCTTAGAGTGCGTTGAGATTGTGCTCATCCTACAGGATGAAGCACGCGGAGTGAGGGACCGGCCTTCTCATTCCAATCTCAGCTCGAGGCCGTTGGGCGGCTGTGAGAAATCCCAGCCGTCAGGTTATGCACCTTGACAGGTTCGCCCAGACCAACTAAAATTTACTTAGTTGGCTAACTAAACGGCGCACATACTGTGACAGAAACAACCCTCACCGAACTATTGGGCTACCAGTTGGTGCAAGTGTGCAAGGCACATCGCAACAAGGCCGAGTCGTTGCTCTCGGAGATCGGGTTGCATGCCGGGCAAGAGGTGGTTCTTCATTACCTCTGGCACGAGGATGGGAGGACGCAGAGCAATCTGGTAGATGAGTTGTGCGTCCAGCCGGCCACGGTCACCAAATCACTCGACCGATTGGAGAGCGCCGGTCTGGTGCGGCGCCGCGCCGATGCGGAGGACCGGCGCGTCTCCCGTGTCTATCTCACCGACGCCGGGCGCTCACTGCACCGGCAGATTGGAAATATCTGGCTGGAGGTAGAGGCCGCCAGTTTCGGCGTGCTGACCGCTGAGGAACAAGAGACGATTCGGCGTCTGCTCCAGAAGGTGCTCAAGAACCTGAAACAGTAAACGCCCCCTTTTTTGATCCGTTAGTTAGTCGGCTAATAATTAGCTCTCGATCTTTGACGAGGAGAATGACATGCCAACTTCATCAACGATCAGTTCATCAATCGAGCGCGTCGCCTTTCGCAAGCTCCTGTGGGTCGGCCCCATGGCCGCGGTCGCCGCTTTCGTCGCCGTCGACGTGGTCTTTGGCATTGCCGGCTTGTTCGGCGTGCCGCTGGAAGTAATGGCGCCGCCCACATACGAGACGCTCAGCCCGATGGAAGTGTCGTTCATCGCGCAGGCCACCATCCCGCCAGCCATCGGCGCAACCATCCTGCTGGCGATTCTGGGCCGCTTCACCCGCCGCCCGTTCCTCATCTTTCAGATTATCGCCGCCGTCTTCCTGCTGTTGTCCTTCGGCGGCCCGTTGAGCCTGCCGGTGAGCGGTGTGGTCAAAATGGTGCTGGGTCTCATCCACATCGTTGCCGCGGGCACCATCGTCGGCGTGCTGTCCACGCTGGGCCGGGAGAGGTAATCGGGAGGTGCACTATGTTCACCGAGAAGGAAACCGCCTATCTGAAGTCACAGCATCTTGCGCGGATCGCCACGGTCTCCGAGGATGGGCAGCCGGACGTGATGCCCGTCGGCTTCGAGTTCGACGGACAGGTCTTCTACGTCGGTGGGCACAATCCGACGCACACGCGCAAGTACACGAACATTCGGGCCGGTAACGCGCGGGTGGCGCTGGTGGTAGACGATCTAGTATCCGTCGATCCCTGGCACCCGCGCGGGGTCCGGATCTACGGCAAGGCGGAATTTGTCGAGCGCGAAGGGCAGTTTGGCTCCGGCGTCTACATGCGCATCACACCCCGCGTGTCGTGGAGTTGGAGCGTCGAGAAGCCAGCCTTCACCGAAGGTGCGTTTGCCGTCAACAAGATCGCACACAACACCTCGGAGTCATAAGGAGCGCAAGATGAATATCATTCTCTTCGGCGCAACCGGCCAAATCGGCCAGCAGATATTGAAGCAGGCGTTGGAGCGCGGCCACACGGTGACGGCCTTCGTGCGCGATGCGGCGAAGTTGGACGTGACGCACCTTCGCCTGACGGTCATGGTGGGGGATGCCCGCAACGCCCGCGCGGTAGCGGCGGCCATACCGGGGCACGATGCCGTCATCAACGCGATGGGGCCAGGCGGACCTGATGTCTCCGACAAGTATCTCGATATCATCACCGACGGCATACGCCATCTCGTGCAAGGGATGCGCCAAGCGGGCTTGCGACGGATCGTAGTGCTGGGCAGCGTGGCCACGCTGAACGCCGCGCCTGACAAGCTCCTGCGCGACCTGCCAAGCTTCCCCGACCTCGCCCGCAACATCTCTGGCGCACACCTTGAGGCCTGGAAGACGCTGGCAGCCTCTGGCCTCGATTGGACGGTCATCTGCCCCGCGCCGATAGTGGAGTCGGGCGAGCCCACCGGGCAATACCGCACACAGGCCGACTTCTTGCTCGGCGGCGGGCCGCAGTTGAAGATCGCGACCGGCGATGTTGCGGACCTTCTCCTGAACGAAGTGGAACACGGCAATCATATCGGGCATCGCGTCAATGTCGCGTATTGACTTGTGTATCGGAAACCTTGAAGGAGCCGAACGATCGCCTATCCCAGTTACAGGGATAGAACCAGCCGCGAAGTTTCGCTGGGAGAGTCCGCGCCCGGCGCGGGCATGAACCCTATGATTGGAGAAAAGAATGTCTCAAGCAAGACTAGATCGAGTATTGGTTATCGGCGCTACCGGACACCTCGGCGGCAAAGTAGTCCGCGCCCTGCTGGATCGCAACAAGAGCGTCCGCGCCCTGGTGCGCCCGGGAAGCGATGCCGCCATCCTTGAGAAACTGGGCGTTGAGATCGTCCGGGGCGACATGATGGATCCCGCCTCGCTCAAACCGACGATGGAAGGAATGGAGGCGCTTATCACCACCGCCGCCGGCTACATGCGCCGGCGCAAAACCGATACGCCAGAAATTGACCTGAAGGGCAACTTCAACCTCGCAGACGCCGCCCAAGACGCCGGGCTGTCCCGGTTTGTGTTCACAAGCATCCTCAACGCCCATCTGGCAACGTACGTTCCGCACTTCTGGAATAAGAAGATCGTCGAGGACTACCTGGAGGAACACGGGATTCCGTTTGTGTCGCTGCGCCCCGGCGCTTTCATTGACCAGGGGCAGGATTTCACAAGCGGCGGCGTGCGCAAAGGACAACTGATGGCTTATGTCAGACCAGATGTTCGCTTCACCCATGTGTTGACCGAAGACTTGGCGAGATACCTTGCGATGGCGGTAGACGCGCCGGAGGCGGTGGGCAAGCGGATTGACATCGGGTCTGACCGCCCTGTTTCGCTTGCCGAAATTGCGGAAATCCTATCTGCCTTGCTCGGCAGGCAGGTCCGCGTAGGCAATCCGCCCTGGTGGGTTTTCAGCGCGATGCTGGCTGTGATGGGTCCCTTCT
>MGOM01000100.1:0-2317 GCA_001797105.1 Chloroflexi bacterium RBG_19FT_COMBO_62_14 | reverse complement strand
AGACTGGCCAGTACATTGCGGACACCACCCTGCAGTCCAAACTGTTTGGCGACGTGCCCCGCATTGAAGACGGCCTTCGCCGCTGGCTCGTCAATATTGATCTGCTTGAACCCAGTCACACAGCGACGCGCTAATCTCTAGCCCCATCCGAGGGTTGTATACGATGCCAAAGTGGCTATTTGCGCTGACCAAACACCCATGGGAACTAGTGATAGCCGTCCATGTGTTTCTCTACCGTCAGAGCAATGGGGCCATCGGCGGTCCAAATACAAGTATGCCCATTCTCTTGCTGACGACTGCAGGGCGCAAGAGCGGAAAGAAAGTCACCCGCCCTCAGATGTACCTGGAGGACGGTTCGAACTACGTGATCGCTGCCTCCAACGCGGGCCTGGACCGGCCCCCGGCCTGGTTTTGGAACTTGCGGAGCAATCCACGAGTGGTCATTCAGGTCAAGGACAAACAGAAGACGGCACAGCCTGAGATTGTCGCCCACAACTGCACCAGCAGTTGTAGGCAAGACGTGTCGTCCCGCCGAATCCGCCCCCGGCAGTATTCCCAGCCGCCCAACAACTCGATGGAGCCGACCCGGCCAGCTGCGGGCTGGGCCTACTCAGTAGTATCCTAGAGCCGGCCCGGGCGGCTCAGCTCGAGGCCGTTAGCGGGCGTGCGCCAAGCGGATTGACAGAGAAGGGCGGCGCCGGTATGATAGTTGGTAATACCGGAGGTGGTCATGCCAATGTCCAAGGTTGCAATCACTCTGGATGAAGATCTGCTCAAGAAGTTGGACCGTCTGGTGGAGGAAGAGGCGTTCCCCAGTCGCAGTCGAGCCATTCAGGAGGCGGTGGCCGAGAAGCTGAGCCGCCTGGATCGCACGCGCCTGATTCGGGAGACTGCGAAGCTGGATGCTCAATATGAGCAGGAGTTGGCAGAGGAAGGTCTGGCGGAGGATGTTGAAGAATGGCCCGAATACTAAGGGGGGATGTTGTATGGGCTGATCTCGATCCGGTTAGGGGCCGGGAGCAGGCAGGCCGACGACCGGTTGTTGTTCTCAGCCACGACGTGTTCAATGAACGATCCGGGACGGTAATCGCCATGGCAGTGACCAGCCAGCCGCAGAAGGCTGGCTTTCCGCTTTCACTGGAACTGACAAGCGTTGCGTTGCCCAAGCAATCGTGGGTCAAGATCAGCCAGGTGCGAACGCTGTCGGTCAGGCGGCTCGGCAAGAAGGCGGGACGGGTTGATCCGGAGGAACTGGAACTCCTGATAGAGGGCTTGAACGAGATCATCGCCCGCTAACAACTCGCTGGAGCGGACGCCGCCTCAGCGCGATATCATGTCCGCAGTAGCTGTGCTGCGCCGCTCATCTCAAGGCCGCTAGGCGGCCTGGTGGCGGGCAGGATCGCAAATGACAACCAGCCTGAACCTCACCCGCTCGCAGATACTCGCCTTCCGCCGCCGTGCTGCGGCGCTCGATGAGCGGATGCCTCGCGGCCGGCGCGCGTTGCGCCGTGCGGCGTGGGCGGGTTTGCAGGACAGCATGCCGCGGGCCGCACTGCTCTCGATCCACGCCCGCATGGCCGGTACCGAGGCTGAAAGCTGGGAGGATCCTTCACTTCTCCAGGTCTGGGGACCCCGGTTCAGTGCCTATGTCGTGGCGAAACGCGATCTTGCGGTCTTTACACTAGGCAGGCTGCCGGACGAAGCCGGGTCGTTGAAGCGCACTCTGGATATCGCCGCTCGATTGCGCGCGGCGCTGGCCGGCAGCCGGATGACTCAGGGCGCGGCGGCGCGGGCCATGCGAGCCAAGCATGGCAACCAACTGAGGTACGCCGCGCCGACGGGGACGGTCGTGATTCGCTGGGACGGTTCTCATCAACCCGACGTCTGGAACGTGCCGGCGCCCGAACTGGACCCGCACAAGGCGCGCCTCGAACTTGCCAGGCGCTATCTGCATGTGTTCGGTCCCGCTACGCCTGAAGCCTTCGCGAGGTGGGCAGGCATTGGGCCCTCTTCCGGTATCGGTGCATTCGAAAGGCTCGGCAAGTCACTGACGCTGGTGCGCACACCTATCGGGGAAGCCTGGATCCTGAGCCGGGATGAGTCACTGTTCCGCGCGGCCCCCGGCCCAACGGCGACGGCCCGACTCTTGCCGAGCGGCGATACCTGGTTCTTACTGCAAGGCGCCGACCGCGAAATCTTGGTGCCCAACGAGCGTCAACGCCGCGCGCTGTGGACGTCCCGGGTCTGGCCGGGCGCCCTGCTCGTCGAAGGTGAGACTGTCGGCACCTGGCGGCGCGCGCAGCATGTGCTAACGATC
>MGOM01000099.1:20897-30645 GCA_001797105.1 Chloroflexi bacterium RBG_19FT_COMBO_62_14 | reverse complement strand
GCACTCGATTATACAGGCCCAGATGGGGCCGTCAAGGGAAGGGTCTCAGACGGCGTGTTCCAGTGGGCGTCCTCAACTCCTAGGGAGGCGGACAGCCCGAGTGGACACTGAGCCCCTCGCCTGTGCCCGGGCCTCACCGAGCGAGGCCCAGTCGGAGATTGGCGCGTGAGGGACAGCTAACCGGGATACTCCATCTAACGGCCCTCGCCAGGTTTTGATTGGGGCCGCGACATGTCGGGAGCCTTGGTCGCGGACAAATGATGCCAGGATTCCCCTCCTCGATGATTGACATTCCAGCCCGGGCGTTCTATCCTCTCCACATCCTGAGCTCGTTGTCTAGACAACGTTCTCCTGAACGTCATCTCATCGACCGCGGTCGATCGGGACTGCCACTCCATCGGTGCGGGCGCATGGGTTCCCGCGCCTTGAGCTTGCCTGGTGCCCGGCCAGCGACCGCCAGCCCACCAGCGCCATAAGGAATCATAGCCATGGATATCTTCGAGAAGTGCGGCCAGTTCACCGACGCCCGGCTGGCGAAAGCCGCCGGGATCTACCCCTACTTCATGCCCCTGGAAGACACGGAGGGGACTGAGGTCGTTGTGGATGGCAAGCGTGTGCTGATGATCGGCTCGAACAACTACCTCGGCCTGACGACGGACCCGCGTGTCCGGCGGGCCTCCATCGAGGCTGTGGAGCGGTACGGCACCAGTTGCACCGGTTCCCGCTTTCTCAACGGGACGTTGAGGATGCACCTGGAGCTCGAGGAGCGGCTGGCGGCCTTCGTCGGCAAGGAAGCCGCCCTAGTTTTCAGCACGGGTTACCAGACGAATTTGGGGGTGATCTCCTGCCTGGTCGGCCGAGGCGACGTGGTCGTCGCCGATAAGGATGACCATGCCAGCATCGTCGACGGTTGCCTGTTGGCGCTGGGGGAGATGCGCCGCTTTTCGCACAACGACCTGACACACCTTGACCGAGTCTTATCCGGGATCGACGAGAAAGTCGGCCGGATGGTCGTCGTGGACGGGGTGTTCAGTATGGGCGGCGACTTGGCCCCTCTCCCGGGGTTGATCGAGGTCTGCCGGGCGCACGGGGCCCGCCTCATGGTCGACGACGCGCACAGTCTGGGCATCATGGGCGGCGGTCGCGGCACGGCGGCCCACTTCGGCGTGACCGAGCACGTCGATCTGATCATGGGCACATTCAGCAAGTCCTTCGCCTCTCTGGGCGGGTTCATCGCCGGGGACGATGACGTCGTGCACTATATCCAGCATCACGCTCGATCTTTGATCTTCAGCGCCTCCATGCCGGCCTCCAACGTGGCGGCGGTCCTGGCCGCGCTCGATATCATGGAGAATGAGCCGGAGCGCGTCGAGCGACTGTGGGCCGTAACGGAGCGCATGCGCGCCGGCCTCAAGACGCTCGGGTTCAACATGGGACCGAGCGTCACCCCGATCATCCCGATCGTCACCGGCGACCAGGCGACGACGATCCTGGCCTGGAAGAAGTGCTTCGACGCAGGTCTCTACACCAACCCCGTATTACCTCCTGCGGTTCCGGTTGATTCATGCCTTCTGCGCACAAGCTACATGGCGACCCACACCGATGAGCAGATCGATCGCGCCCTGGAGATCTTCGCCCGGGTCGGTAAGGATCTGGAATTGATTGGCTGAGACCACCCTGGTCACAGGCGCCAGCGGGTTCATCGGCGCGGCACTCTGCCGCACGCTGTGCGAAGCAGGCCTACCGGTTCGGGCGCTTCACCGCAGCACCTCCTCGCTTGCCCTCCTGATGGATCTTCCGGTCGAGCGGATCGTCGGGGACATCCTCGACGAAGCCAGCCTGGTCCGAGCCATGACCGGAGTCACCTGGGTCTTTCACACCGCCGCTCAGTCGGATTATTGGCGGAACCCGGCGAGCGTTTGGCGCTCCGCCGTCGAGGGAACGCGCAACGTAATGGAGGCGGCCCGCGCTTGCGGTGTCCGCCGCGTGATCCACACCAGCTCGCTGGCGGCGCTGGGTATCCCCGCCCCGGGCGAAATCCTCGACGAGCGCCATGCTTTCAACTTGCCGCCCCACCGATTCCCTTACGCCCACGCCAAATACCAAGCTGAACAGGAGGCCCTCGCCCGCGCCGGCGACGGCCTGGATGTAGTCATCTCGAACCCAACCGTCGTCCTTGGCGGCGGAGATGCGCACCAGATCAGCGGATCGATGGTCATCGAGTCTGCCCGCGGATTGGGCTTTGTCTACACGGACGGCGGTGTGAACCTGGTCCACATCACCGACGTGGCGGAAGGACACCTGGCGGCTGCCCGTCGCGGCCGACCTGGAGAACGCTATATCCTGGGCGGCGAGAACCTGACCCACCGCGAGCTCTTCACCATTCTGGCTGCGATCGTCGGGAGACGCCCTCCCAGGCTGAGGATCACTGGATGGATGATCCCAACGGCTGCCGCCGTGCTGGAGATCGTCGGCCGTTTGATCCGCCTGCCGCTGAATGGCGACCAGCTGCGGATGAGCGCCCATCGACTCTTCTGCGACACGTCTAAGGCCAGGAGAGAGCTCGGGCTGACAGCCCCGCGGCCATTTCGGCAGGCTGCTCAGGAGGCGTACGACTGGTATCGCGAACAGGGGGTCATATAGCAGTCATGGCCACATTTGATTCGGTGAACTTCGGGCATCCAAGCTGCAGTCAAGGGAACAGCTCCACAACCTCGGATCGGGAATCAACATTCGCCCCAGCGATCTCTGCACCTCACCCCCCGACCCCCGGTAAGGTCACCCGGGGCGGACGGCCCCCTCTCCGCGGAGAGGCTGACCTAGGCTCGCGTGCATAGTGGCGGAGAGGGGGGATGGAGAAAGAAGGGATGGGGGGCAGGTTCGCTGTCCCCCATCCCTTCAAATTCCTCCCCCTCCCCCGGGATTGGGTCACCAATGGCGGACGCCCTTTGATGCCGGGGGAGGGGGATCAACGGGGTAGGGGGACTTGCGGTTTCCTGAGGAGCCCCCGCCCGCTACGGACCTCCAGCAACAAAAAAGGCTCCCGGAGCCTCAGAGGCTCCGGGAGCCTTTATCGCGAGTCAAGTGATCAGAGATCCAGATTCGCCATCTGCTCGAAGTACTTCCAACGAGTCGCCACATCCTGGCGGATCGACTGCAGCAATTGCTCGGCCCGCTTCGGGTCCGCCTGGCGCAGCACGCGGAACCGATTCTGTTTGTACATGAATTCCTCGATGCCTTTGGATGGCGTCTTGGAATCGAGTTGCAGAGGGTTCTTGCCCTCGGCGGCCAGCGCCGGATTGAATCGATACAACGGCCAGAAACCGCTTTCGACCGCATCCTTGTGCAGGTCGGTGCCGCTCGTCATGTCGATCCCGTGCTCGATGCAGTGGGCGTAGGCGATCGTCAATGACGGACCCGGGTAGGCCTCGGCTTCGTGCAGCGCCCGAACCAACTGGGTCATGTTGGCGCCGTAGGCGACCTGGGCGACGTAGATATTGCCATAGCTCATGGCGATCGAGCCCAGGTCTTTCTTCGGCATGTCCTTGCCGGAGGAGGCGAACTTCGCCACTGCGGCCCGCGGAGTGGCCTTGGAGGCCTGGCCGCCGGTGTTCGAGTACACACCGGTGTCGAGCACGAGCACGTTCACATCGCGGCCCGAAGCCAGCACATGATCCAGGCCGCCGTAGCCGATGTCGTAGGCCCAACCGTCGCCCCCGACGATCCAGATTGTCTTGGGCGTGAGGAAATCGAGCAGGCTCAGTAATCGTTTGGATGGTGCGTCATGGCTGCCTTCGAGAACCGTCTTGAGGGTCTCGAGACGAGCTCGTTGTTCCTCAATCGCCTCGTCCGTGCTCACATCAGCCGCGCGAACGGCCTCGATCAGCCCGGCATTCCCGTCGGGGGTGAGCTGGTCGAGCAGTTCACGTGCGTAAGTCGAAAGCCGGTCGACTGCCAGGCGCATCCCCATGCCGAACTCGGCGTTGTCCTCGAAGAGCGAGTTGGACCAGGCTGGGCCGCGCCCGTCGAAGCGCGTGGTATAGGGCGTGGTCGGCAAGTTGGCCCCATAGATCGAAGAGCAACCCGTCGCATTGGCGATCATCAGACGGTCACCGTAGAGCTGGGTCAGCAGCTTAACGTAGGGCGTCTCCCCGCACCCGGAGCACGCCCCGGAGAACTCAAACATGGGTGGAAGGAACTGCGAGCCCTTGGTGCTGAAGCGGTTGAACAGCTTCGGATCCGGGTCTGGGATCGTGAGGAAGTAGTCCCAGTTGGCGGCTTCCTGCTCCCTGAGCGGAGGCTGAGGCGCCATGTTGATCGCTCGCCGCTCGGTCTTGTTGCCTTGCGCGTCCTTGGCGAAAGCCGGGCAGACGTAGACGCACGCACCGCACCCGGTGCAGTCCTCCGGGGCGACCTGAAGTGTGTAGCGCATCCCGGAGAATTCGCGGCCGCGGGCCTCGGTCGATTGGAAGGCAGGCGGTGAGCTTCCGTTGGCATAGGCCGCATCGTAGACCTTGACCCGGATCGTCCCATGCGGACAGGCCAGGGAACACTGGTTGCATTGGATGCACACCTCCGGATCCCACACCGGAATCTCGAGAGCGATGTTTCGTTTCTCGAAGCGGGATGTCCCGACCGGATACGCTCCGTCAATCGGCATGAGTGACACCGGCAGGCGGTCGCCGCGCTTGGCGATCATTTCCCCCGTAACCCTGCGCACGAATTCAGGGGCGTTCTCCGGCACGGGCGGGCGTATGTGGAGTTCGCTTGAAGGTTTCTTCGGCAGCGGTATGGCATGGATCCGCTCGCGTGCCAGGTTGGCCGCTCGCACGTTCATGTCGACCACCGCCTTGCCCTTGTCGCCGTAGGTGTCCTCAACCGCCAGCTCGATCATCTTCATCGCCTTCTCTTCGGGCAAGACACCCGAAATGGCGAAGAAGGCGGTCTGCATGATGACGTTGATCCGTCCACCCAGGCCAAGGGATTTGGCCAGGCTGTAGGCGTCGATGACGTAGAACTTGGCCTGCTTCTCGATCAACTCGACCTGGACTTCGTATGGCAGCCTGTCCCAGACCTCGTCCTCCGGATACGAGCTGTTGAGAAGGAAGGTCCCCCCTGGGCTCAGATGGCTGAGAATCTCGAACCGCTCGAGGAAGTGGAAGGAGTGGCAAGCTACGAACCCGGCTTGCTCGATCAGATAGCAGCTCTTGATCGGCTCGGGGCTGAAGCGCAGGTGAGAAATCGTCATGGATCCGGACTTCTTCGAGTCATACACGAAGTAGCCCTGGGCGTAGTCGTCGGTGGCTTTGCCGATGATCTTGATCGAGTTCTTGTTGGCCCCCACCGTCCCGTCGGCGCCAAGCCCGTAGAACATCGCTTTGCGCATCCCGGCCGGCTCTGTCGACAGATGTTCGTCCCACTCGAGGCTGGTGTGGGTGACATCGTCAATGATCCCGACAGTGAAGTGATTCTTCGGGTGATCCTGGCTCAGGTTATCGAATACGGCCTTGACCATCCCCGGGCTGAACTCCTTCGAGGATAGTCCGTAACGCCCGCCCACGACGCGCGGCATGTCGGCAGCTTCAATCGCCCCCTCGCTAAGGGCTTCGGCGACGGCGGTCTGGACATCTTGGTACATCGGCTCGCCGGCCGCACCCGGTTCCTTGGTACGGTCGAGCACGGCGATCTTGCGCACCGTCACCGGCAGCGCGGCCATGAAAGCCCGCGGCTCAAACGGTCGATACAGCCGGACTTTGATCAGCCCGACCTTCTCGCCCTTCTCGGTCAGGTAGCTGACGACCTCGTGCGCCGTCTCTGCTCCGGAGCCCATGATGACGATCACCTTCTCGGCATCCGATGCACCGATGTAATCGAATAGATGGTAGGACCGTCCAGTGAGCTCGGCAAAACGATCCATCACGCGCTGCACGATCTCAGGCGCTTCAAGATAGAAGCGATTCACCGTCTCGCGCCCCTGGAAATAGACGTCGGGGTTCTGGGCCGTCCCGCGGACCGTCGGATGGTCCGGCGACAGCCTCCGGCTCCGATGGGCGAAGACCAGCTCGTCATCGATCATCGCCCGCATGTCGTCGTGGGTCAGTTCCTCGATCTTCTGGATCTCGTGTGAGGTACGGAACCCGTCAAAGAAGTGCAGGAAGGGGATGCGTGCCTCGAGGGTGGCGGCCTGCGCGATCAAGGCCAGATCCATGACCTCCTGCACCGAGTTCGACGCCAGGAGGGACCAGCCGGTGGAACGAGCGGCCATTACGTCACTGTGGTCACCGAAGATCGACAGTGCCTGAGCCGAGATCGAACGGGCAGCGATGTGGAACACCGTCGGCGTGAGCTCACCGGCGATCTTGAACATGTTCGGGATCATCAAGAGCAGCCCTTGCGAAGCAGTGAAAGTGGTTGTCAGCCCACCGCTGGTCAGGGCACCATGGACCGCCCCGGCAGCACCCCCCTCGGACTGCATCTCGACCACCACCGGGACCGTACCCCAGATGTTCTTTTCTCCCTGGGAAGCCTTCTCGTCGGCGATTTCACCCATCGGGGACGAGGGTGTAATAGGGTAAATAGCGACGACCTCGTTCGTGGCATAGGCGACATGGGCAGCCGCCGTGTTGCCATCAATCGTCACCAGCTTCCGCTTGGGTTCCCGCTTTGCCATATAAATCTCCTTTGAGGGTGCGCGAACTGGCCCTCCACCTTGCGGCAGGGGCTCAGCGGGCATCCGAGGCCAGTGTAGGCAGGCGGCCCGGACGGCAGTAGTGCAAAAGACATCGCAAATCGGAGGACACTTATCACTATTCCAGGTCCGCCTTTTGCGGCAAATTGAGGAGGCAAAGGGGTACACCTCCGCCGGCTTTTCGACATGCTTTGAGACCCTACAGGAAGGCAACATGGCTGAGTTGAAGGCTAAATACATGGGGATCCCCCTGGAAACCCCCATCGTGGTCGCTGCCTGCTCGATCTCCAACATGATCGATCGGATCAAGCTCGCCGAAGAGGCCGGCGCGGGCGCGCTGGTGATCCGCTCGCTCTTCGAGGAGCAAATCCAGTTCGACGCCCAGAACATGGAGGATGCGCTCTCGGTCGGTTCGGAGAGCTTCGCTGAAGCGATCACCTACTATCCATCAATCGAACACGGTGGGGCCGATGAGCACTTGATGTGGATCGAAAAGACCCGCGCCGAGGTCCGGATGCCCTTGATCGCCAGCCTGAACGCCGTCAGCCTGGGCGGATGGACGAAGTACGCCCGCCAGTTGGAGGCCACGGGTGTCAATGGCCTGGAACTTAACGTCTATGCCGTCGCCGCCGACCCCCGCCGGAATGCAGCGGATATCGAGACGGAGCTCTACGAGATCGTCAAGGCGGTCAAAGCCGAAGTCAGCATCCCATTGGCGGTCAAGCTCAGCCCCTTCTACACCTCGGTAGCCAACGTGGCTTCCGAACTCGACCGTATCGGCGTGCCGGCGCTCGTCCTCTTCAACCGGTTCTTGCAACCGGACATTGACCCCACGACCGAGTCTCTGGTAACCGAGATGGTGCTGAGCCAGCCGGAAGAGATGAAGCTGCCCCTGCGCTGGACAGGGCTGCTGTACGGGAGAGTGGATGCAGACCTGGCAATCACGACCGGCGTGCATTCCGGTCCGGATGTGGCCAAAGCCATCCTGGCGGGCGCCACGGCCGTCCAGGTAGCCTCCGCCTTGATCGAGTACGGAATCGCCTACATCTCGACGATGCTGCGCCAGCTCGAAGGATGGATGGACGAGCGTGGCTATCAGAACCTGGCCGAATTCAGGGGAAAGCTGAGTCACAAAGAAGTCCTCGATCCGTTTGGCTTCGAGCGTTCCCAGTACGTCGATCTCTTGCGAAAACAGAAGTAGATCCTGCTCCCACGAACGATCCCTCGCATCTCGCCTGACGGCCGCAGGCGGTCCGCATCCTCGTTCCCACCGCGAAGCCTGCCTGCGTCGAGCATGTCCTCGCATTTGTATCCCCTTGCCTCCCACTCTGGACGGGCTTAATCTTGGCCCGTGCAGATCCTCGTCACCGGCGCCACCGGTTTCATCGGTTCCAGGATTAGCCAGGCCCTTCTGGCTGCCGGTCATCACGTTCGCGCCTTGCATCGCTCTACGAGCTCTCTCCGTGCGCTGGCAGATCTCCCCATCGAGCCCTACCCGGGGGACATCCTATCCCCGTCCAGCCTTGAGGAGGCGATTGCAGGGGTTGAAGCAGTCATCCATTGCGCCGGGGAGCTCGGGCAGCGGGCTTCACGCTTGAGTGCCGAAGCCGTCATTGCCAGCCATGTGCTGGGCACTCGCAACGTTGTTGAGGCTGCACTCCGAACAGGGGTTGCGCGTCTCGTCTACACCTCGTCCGTAGCTGCGTTCGGCGTGCCCGAGATCCCTACCGCCGGTCAAACCACGCCACTGATGACCGAATCGCATGAATGGAACTACAACGCCCGACTGTGGCCCTATGGCTACGCCAAACACATGGCCGAACTCGAGGTCATGGAAGCAGTTGGCAAAGGCCTGGAGGCCGTCATCGTCAACCCGTCCATCGTCATTGGAGCGGGCGACTTTAACCTGGCCTCGAATGCATTCATCCTCCAGGCCGCCCTCCATGGCATCCCCGTGGCCGCACCCGGCGGGGTGAACGTGGTCTATATCGGCGACGTCATCCAGGGGCATCTCGCCGCACTCGAAAGAGGTACGCCGGGTGAGCGTTACATCCTGGCCGGTGAGAACCTCTCGATTCCTCGGCTCTTGAGTCTGACCGCCGGGCTTGTCGGGCGCCGACCGCCGCGGTTGACGATCCCTCTGGCGATTCTCAGGGCCGGCACACCCGCGCTCGAACTGGTCCCACGCCTTCTCGGCCTGCCGATCGCCGGCAGCCTCTTGAGACTCGCAGGACGATTCTTCTTCTATGACTCGTCGAAGGCGCACATAGAGCTTGGTCTTGGTCCACCAAAGGCGTACCATCTGGCGGCAGCCGAAGCCCTGAATTGGTTCGCCGAGAATGGCTACCTGCCGAAGTAGAAACGGGCCGCCGGCGCCGGGACTCGGCGGCGATCACCTCCCGTAGAAGCCCGAAGCTGGCCGCGCCGGCTCCCGTCGGGCAGCGGGGGCGGGATGAAGAAGCCTCCCTCACTCGGTCCAGGTCGCCCAATTTCACTCGGAACATAGGACTAACGTCCCGTAGCCGACAGAGCCCGCCGAGCTGCGCCCCTACCCTGTCCGTGATAAACTCGATTCCCTCATGAGACGGGCCGAATCCAAGCCCCCCGACCCCGATATCCGCAGCCGCGAGCCAGATTCGTTGTGGGCTTCGGCCCTCAGCACCGCGGCGACGGTCGCCCGGCGTGCCTTCGCCAGCCAGGACGACGTCCTCGAAGCGATCACCCACGAACTCCCTAATCTGGGCCTACACGGGGCTGTCTGGCTCATGACCCCCGACGGAATGCTCGAGGTCGGGACATGGTCTATCGGTCGCGCTGTGGAGGAAGCCTTGAAGCGGCTGACGAGCCTCGATGTAGGAAGCTACCGCATCGATCCGGATCAGGTAGACCTATACCGGGAAGCGCTCACCCGGCGGGAGGCGGTCTTCACCTCGGACCGGAGGAGCGTACTCTCCCAGCTCGTCCCGCCCCGAGTGCGCCCTCTTGTGGATGCCGTTCTGGGGCTTTTGGGCAACCATCCGGTCATCGTGGCTCCACTCCTGGCGGCCGACAAAATCGTCG
>MGOM01000099.1:0-20869 GCA_001797105.1 Chloroflexi bacterium RBG_19FT_COMBO_62_14 | reverse complement strand
GACCGAGAGCGACTCGGCGATGGTCATGGCACTGGCCGATCACCTGGCAATCGCCTTGGAGCACGTCCAGGTGCAGGCCGAGATGCGCACTTCTCTTGATCGGGAAAGGCTGCGAAACCAGGTCGTCGAGGCCGTGGCCAGCGCCCTGGATCTGCCCGTCGTCCTGGAGCGGGTGATCCACCTGGCAATGCAGCAGACCGGCGCTGAAGCGGGTGCGATCGCGCTGGTCGAGGCCGACGGCGACACAATCACCTATCCCTACCTGTTCGGCTTGCCCGCGACGCTGAACCCTCGACCTGCCCTCCGCGGGCGAGGTCTCGCCTGGCGGGTAGTCGCAAATGCAGAGCCCGTGCTCCTGAGTGATTACGGTGAGGATCCTGAGGCGCTTCCGGAATGGGTGGAAGCCGGTGTGACGGCGTTCCTGGGTGTGCCGTTGATCGTGGCTGGGCAGGCCATCGGTGCCTTGGGCCTGTTCAGCCTGAACGAACAACGCCCCTTTCATGACGAACAGGTCGACATGGCCCAAGCCATCGCACAAATGGCGGCCATCGCCGTGAAGAACGCACGGCTGTATGCCGAGGTCAACCAGCGCGCCGGTGAATCCCAGGCCCTGATGCAGACTGCCCGCTCCATCTCAGCCTCCTTGGACCTGGAGACTGTTCTCAATTCGATCGCCGAACAGGCCATGGAATTGACGAAAGGCGACGGAAGCCGAATCCACCTTTACGAACCCGAGGGCGACGTGCTCCGCTGTCTTGTCGCCCGTGACCCACACGGGACCGAGATGCTGTCGGTCGAGTTAAGACCCGGGGAGGGCTTCGTCGGGTTCGTGATGCAAAGCGGGGTACCTTTCCTCTCCAACGACCCGGCCTCTGACCCGCGCGGCGTGCATGTTCCAGGCACAATGCTCGATGAGCCGGAGTGCCTCATCCTTGCCCCGTTGTCGATTCGTCAGCGCACGATGGGGGTGATGACGGTCCGGCGGATAGGTCATGCCAGGCCTTTCTCCACCTCCGATCTCGACCTGCTCAGCGCCTTCGCCGCTCAAGCCGCGGTTGCCATCGAGAACGCCCACCTTTACGGTCAGATCGAGGCTCAGGCGATGCGGCTGGAGGCCGAGGTGGCCAAGCGCACCCGTGATCTGGCCCGCTCCGAGGCCCGCTACCGGGCGCTGGTGGAGACATCCCTGGCAGGGATCTTCCAGCTCGACGCGGACGGGACGCTCAACTACGCCAACCAGGCCTTCATGCACCTCTTGGAGCGCAAACGCGAAGACATCATTGGCCGTCCGGCTTCAGGCCTTCTCGGATTGAGCGAGCTTGGAAAGGGACAAGCCAGCGATCGCCCGGCGCCACCTCTCGGAGAGGTCTACAGCCTTGAGCTTGAGTCTGGCACCGGTAGGCGAGTCCCGGCCATGCTGGCAGTCAGCACAATCACGGAAGAGAATGGGGCGTCGCAGGGAGTTACCGGCCTGGTTCTGGACATCTCCGAGCGTGTCCAACTCGAGGCGGCGCTGCGCGCTGAGCGCGATCGCCTGGATGCGATCCTGACCAGCGTCGGCGACGCGGTCCTGGTGGCGGCCGCCGATGGCACCATCGAGTACGTCAACCCGGCGTGGGAGAGGATGACGGGCTATACCGCGGCTGAGGCGCTGGGAAACACGCCGCGCATCCACAAGAGCGGCGAACAGTCGGATAAGATTTACGCCGATTTGTGGCGGACGATCCTCGCCGGGGAGACCTGGCACGGCGAGATGATCAACCGCCGCAAGGACGGCAGCCACTACGATGCGGCATTGACCGTAACCCCGATCATCGACGCCACGGGGACCGTGATCAACTTCGTCGGTGTTCAATACGACATCAGCGCCTTGAAGGAACTCGACCGACTCAAGTCGCAATTCGTTTCCGACGTGTCTCACGAACTCCGCACACCGCTCACCAACATCCTGCTGTATCTCGACCTGTTGGCGGCCACCGATGACCGCCAGAAGACTGCCCGCTACTTAGCGACGCTGGCACGCGAGAGCGACCGCCTGGCGCATTTGGTCGATGACCTTCTTTCGCTCTCCCGCCTCGAATCGGGGTCCACGCCGTTCGAACCCGCGCCCGTGAACATGAACCGCCTTCTTGGATCTTTGGCCGGCGACAGGCTCAGCCTCGCCAGGAGCCAGGGTGTCGAAATCAAGCTCAATTGCCAGAAACGCGTGCCGAGTGCGATGGGCGACGAACGCCTGCTGGCTCAAGTATTCACCAACCTGTTCACCAACGCCATGCACTACACGCAAGCGGGGGGCACGATAACCCTCGGTACCCGCCTTGACCATCGCGACGGGGTCGACTGGCTGGTGGCCTCGGTCGAAGACACCGGTCTGGGGATCCCCTTGGACGAGCAACCGATGATCTTCCGGCGTTTCTTTCGCGGGCTGGCCAGCGAGACGACCGGCGCCCCGGGCACCGGCCTCGGGTTGGCGATCTGCAAGCAAATCGTCGACCGCCACGGCGGGCGGATCACCGTGGAAAGCGAGGGCGTCCCCGGACGGGGAACCCGCTTCACTCTATGGCTCCCCGTCGCCCAGGAGGCCAGCCGGGTGCAAGTCCACGCCAAAGGCTGAACCGGTCGCCTCGATCGCACCCCCTCGATCCCGCGTATAACGGGCGCGCAGCCATCCCCTCTCTGAGATCTGCCTGCGCGAGTAGCCGGTCTGCAGCCCGATCACCGCAATCTCGGGAGAGAAATCGCGCCTTAAGTGGAAGTGTCAGGCTGGAGGGGGAGAGCGCGGGGGAAGAAAGCCCGGTCGGGCCAGCACTCGACCGGTGACCAGCTCCGACCGCATGCCGGGCCCAGAGGCCATCGATCGAGTGGATCCTTGACTAGGAGAGGCTGAAGACAGATCCTTCAGAAGTTTTGGTGATTTCGATGCGTGCGGGAAAGGCCTCTTTGAGTTCGTCGATGTGCGTGATCACCAGGATCCGGTCGAAGTCATCCTGGATGCTGTTGATGGCCGAGACCAGGTGCTCACGCCCGCGGACATCCTGGGTTCCAAAGCCCTCGTCGATGAACAGACTGCGCAGCTGGGCGCCGGCTCGCCGAGCGAGCAGGCGGGAAAGCGCAATTCGAATGGCGAAGTTGATTCGGAACGCCTCGCCGCCTGAATACAGTTCGTAAGCCCGATCCCCCAACTCATCGGAGATGATGATCTCGAGCGCCTCGCGCAGCTCGCCGGACTTCGTCTCTCTCAGCGTTTCGATGCGAGCGTGCATCCGCCCGTCAGTCATCCGCGAGAGCAACTCGTTGGCCGACCTTTCAAGCTCGGGGACGACGGTCTCGATGATCATCGCCGGAATCCCCCGCCTGCTGAATGCCTCTCGCAGATCTTCGAGCAGCCCCACGTCCGTCGCCAGCCGCTCTCGCTCCTGAGACAATGCCTGGCGCTGTTTCTCGAATTCTTCCAACGCCGCCAGCTTCTGCCGGGCGCCACCGACACGCTCATCCGCCAGGCGCTTCTCAAACCGCACTCGGTCGACGTCGGCCTGGCTGAGGGAGGCCGTCCGCAGCCGGCTTTCGCTCTCACCCGCGCGCGCTTCCACCTCCGCCCGACGAGCCCGGTCTTGTTCGGCCTCCTTAAACCAGCGCTCGATCTTATTCCTCAGGCTCTCTGCCAACGCCGCGGCTTCGCCGGCATGGCTCAGCGCCGCTTCCAGCTCACCGAGACGCTTCTCCAGCGGTGACCGGTCCCGCAGCCGGATATTCAATTCGTTCAACTCCCGATCCGCAGATGCCAACTGATCTTCGATCGCCTTGATGCGCTCCTGGTTCGTCCGGTAGTCCTTGCGCCGGTCCTCGATCTCACGGTTGAGATCTGCCACGAGTTGCCGCCGATGGTCCTCGGTTAGCGGCTGACCGCACGTCGGGCAGGTGGGTTCCTTGGTTGTCTCGAGGATTCGAACGCGTTCCTTGATCGGCTCGGTTTGCGGGGCGAGGGCGACGTTGATCCCTCGCAAGTGAGCTGCCTCCTCTCCCAGAGTCGCTCGCGCCTGGGTAACCTCGCCCAGCCTGGCCTGGAGTGGTTCAAGGGCTTTGACATCGGCCCTCACGGCTTCGGCTGCGGCTTGCAGGGCGACCTTATCTGCCCGGGCCGAGACCTGCTCACGTTCACGCGTCGCCTCGTTCACATCTCTCTCAAGGGATGAAATGTGCCGAGTCAGGTCGTCGACTTGCTTCTGAAACGTGACGAGCTCATTCCTGGTCTGTTCGAGATCCGACCATTGCCGTTCAACCGCCGTCAGTTTCGCTCCGGCGACTTCGGCCACCGTTTGCGATTCGGCAAGTTCGGCTTCATGGCGCTCGCGCTGCGCCAACTCTCGTTCGATCTCCTCCAAACGCCCGTCCAAACGCAGAATGTCGTTCCGCGTGGCTGTAAGTCGGACCTTGGCCCGGTCCTCATACATCTCCCAAATCGAGAGTCCCAGGATGTTCGCCAGCACCTGTTTGCGCTCGCTCGGCGTCTTGGTCGTGAATTCATCCGCCCGACCCTGGAGCAGGAAGGCTGAGTTGACAAAGGTGTCGTAATCCAGATGAAGCAACTTCTCGATCTTGTCCTGGGTTGCCCGCATCCCACCTTCGGAGATCCCCTTCCAGGACGATGTGGTCGGATCCCATATCAGAAGCTCCAGGAGAGAGGCGCCGCGTTTTCCCGCCTTTCGTTGGCGGATCACTTTATAGCGGTTTGTTTCTTGATCGAAGGTCAGGGCGACCCGCATCTCCTGCTGACCTTGATGGACGAGTTCGTCCGGGGAATTAGATCGGGCTTTCCCCCACAGGGCCCAGGTGATCGCCTCCAGGAGAGACGATTTGCCGGCCCCGTTCGGCCCGGCCAGGCAGGCAATGTGAATCCCTTCGAAACGGAGTGGGCCGGGTTCCCGATAGGCAAGAAAATTCGCCAGCTCGAGCTCAACCGGTATCACGCATGAGCTCCTCGGCTCTGCCCAGGAGAGCCTGTTGTCGTTCAGGCGCCTCCTGTCGGGTCTGGAAGAAGATATCGACAAGCTGAATCGGGGTGAGCGCTTCCGGCGAGAGATCGCCGAGCCGGGCGCGCGCTTCCGTTTCAACTTCGCGAACGATCACAACGCTTGAGGCTTCGCCGAGCCCCGCCTCGACCTCCCTCTCGCGGAATCCGGTCTGCTGGTCTGCGCGCAGACGGATAATCAGGCGTACAACAGCCCCTGCAAGTGACATTCCTTCGACCGCCGCCAGGGTGGCTTCGGTGGGGTCGCTTTGGTCACGCGCATCGACGTGGACGGTCTTGAACGGTCTTGCCTGGACCTGGTGGAACGACCAACGCGTTCCCCCGCGCTCTAGTTCGACCCAGCAGAATCCCTTAGGCTCGCCTTCCTCACCAAAATCGATCCGTTCCAAAGAACCGCTATAGACGACCGGCGGTCGCCCACCGGGGTTCAGATCCTGATGCTTGTGGATGTGACCGAGGGCGACGTAGTCCCAGGCGGGTTCGGCCAGGGTTGAAGTGAAGACCGCTACATCTCTCCCGAGCATGACCGTGCGTTCCGAGCCGAGTTTCGCTTCCGCCGCAGCTAGGTGGCCTGCCAGGACACGTGGCATGTCATGCGCCTCCGCTTGGAGGGCCAGATCTCCGAGAATCTCGGCCACCACCTTGCGCAGCGCCATTTCCAGCTCCTCAATTGAATTCCCCTGGTACTCATCCCGCGCCAAAAGTCTGTTCCTGGATGGGTATGGCATCCATGCCAGGAATACCGGGCCATTGCGGGTCTCGATCACTCGACCCTCGGGCCTTGCCCCCAGGATCACACCCGGCACATCAAGGGCCTGGAAAATATCCATGGAGCTGGCCTTGGCCGCCATCCCCGGCATGTCGTGGTTTCCGACCAGGAGCAAGGTGGGCACGGCATCTGCCAGTCGCTTAATCCGCGCCGCGAATTCGCGCTGCTGAGTCGGCTCCGGGTCTCTGTTCTTGAACGCGTCGCCGGCGAAGACGGCCAGGTCCATCTCATGCTCGATCCCGAAATCGATCACCTCGTCCAACCGGTCCAGGAAATCGCGGACGCGGCTCGAGGTCCCGGTCGACGGATCCAGGCGCCCGTAGTTCTCCATCCCGATGTGGACATCAGCAAAGTGAAGCAGGTGGATCGGATCGGCCATGATTGTTGTCGAACCTGATTTCGGAAGCGTGACGGGGCGTGCCTTCAGCTCGGACGATCGATTTCCGGTCGCTCCATTCCCAGGAGGCTGAGGCAGAGGAAGAGCTCGCCGCGGTGGTGGATTTGTTGCTCAAAAACGTGCCACAAGATCCATCCCAGCTTCGGCGTGCCGTCTCCCGGTACCTGAACGATCCGGTTGAAATCCTCCACCGGCACAGACTTCAAGTATCCGAGAGTATGTTTGTGGACCCGATCCATTTCGGCCCGGACGGCTTCGACTGTCACAAGGCGCTCGGGTGCCTCATCCGGCCATGCCGGCAGCGAGCGCTCGATGACGAAGTGAATCCAGCCTTCCTCGAGGTTCACGACGTGCCGCAGAATATCGCCGACCGTCCGTGGATAGGTCCCCACCGGCCGAAAGGACAGGTTCTGGTCACGAAGCATGGAGACCCCGCGCAGGAGGTCGCGCCAGACAACGTTCCAGTGATCAAAGAATTGGGCGGCGTTCATCACCCTTCCTCCTGGCGCTTCAACCGTCGGTCCGTTCCGGTGCGAGGCTGGTGTGCGAGCATGAGCTCGATCAACTCATCTGGATCCGCATCGCACAGGAGCGACGATCGGGCTTGGTCGTAGATGAACCCTTCGGCGCGGGCGTGATCGATTGCCTGAAGCAGCCGATCGAAGTAACCGAGGGTGTTGAGCACAGCCACTGGTTTATCATGCAGCCCGATTTGGCACCAGGCGAGCATCTCGAAGAGCTCTTCCAGAGTCCCCAACCCCCCCGGCAAGCCGATAAAGCCCTCACCGAGAGCGGCCATGTGCGCCTTGCGCGTGTGCATCGAGTCGAAGACGTGGAGTGTTGTGACACCCGGGTGCGCCTGCTCTGGCGTGTTGAAGACCTCGGCGATGACCCCAATGACCTCCCCGCCTGCGGCCAGGGCGGCATCGGCCAAGGCGCCCATCATCCCTTGCTTGCCGCCGCCGAAGACAAGACGGATACCTCGCCGCGCCAGGGTCTGCCCCATCGCCCTTGCGGCATCGAGGTAGGCCGGCGATATGTGATCGCTCGAGCCACAGTATACGCAGACCTGGTGGAGAGCTGCCATTGAGGCCTCAGATCCGGTGACACGTTTGGTCATGAAAACGATCGGCCGGACGCTTGACGACGCGCCGGCCTGTCACGGTCGCGCCGCCGGGTCGAGAGCGCGGTCCCGGCGCGTTTTGAGAAGCTTGCCTGGTTGACACGATCAGAGGCCCACGGACCATGCTGGCAGGTCCATGGATCGGGATTCTACCATGCCGACATGCGGTGATACTGATGTACACACTGCCTATCGGCAGAATTATCCCCCGAGATCAATTGATGGCGGCGCACGAGGTTTTGGCCGTCTGACGCGCCCGACGAGGCCGCATTCACCTTGAGACTCTCTAATCGAGTGGAGCCGGGCCCGCCCCGCGCTCCTACGACTAATCCCCCCGACGCGTCGCTCGGCCAGGGGAACTGCGGCGTTGCTTTGAGGAGCCGGGCCGCCGGCCGCCGGCCTCGCCGGGTCAGCCCACTAGACCAGATCGTTCTCTGCTACAATCCCATCGACTTGCGGCTATCGAAATGGAGGCGCTGACCATGGCTAGCAGTTACCTGGAGAGCCTGCTCGGTGAGAACGAAGAAATCCTCTTGATCACTCGTCAACACTGGTTCTTGCTGGTGAGTGCTACCCTCTTGGAAATCGTGCTTTCCATCGTGATTATCGTCGGAGTGACGCTCGCCCTCCCGTTCTTCCCGCTCGCCGGACTTGGCTACATTGTGCTGGTGTTACCCGTCGGGCGCGGCCTGTACGACTTCTTCAAGTGGTGGAATGTCCAATACGTCGTGACCAACCGGCGCGTCATTCATCTCGCGGGTGTGGTCAACAAGAACGTCACCGACTCATCTCTGGAAAAGGTGAACGACGTCAAGATGGAACAGAGCTTCTTCGGCCGGATTTTCGACTATGGCGATGTTGAGATCCTTACCGCAAGCGAACTCGGCATCAATCGCTTCCAGAGAATCGGCGATCCCGTTCGCTTCAAGACCGCCATGATCAATGCCAAGGAGCACCTCGGCGGGGAGGATTTCGGCGCAGGGCCCGGCTCTCACGGCGCAAAGCGAGACATCCCCGAGCTTATCGCCGAGCTGGATCAGCTCCGCAAGCAGGGAATCCTCTCGGAAGCGGAGTTCGAGGCCAAGAAACGCGATCTGCTGGCCAAGATTTGAGTCAGTAACGCCTGCCCAATCCCGGGCAGCCGATGTGACGACTCACCCCATTGCCTCGTCTGATAGGTGAATGCTATTCGCCGGACGAGCCTGCAACCTGCAAGTTTGGCATCTGGTACATCCAGCGCCCGTCTGTGCAAGTGGTACAATTAACCAATAAAATTAGTGATATAACCAACTAAATTGGTTATATCACTAACACTATTGGTAGGTATCATGCTCGAACCTCTCCTGGGGTCAAAAAGCGCCGAGAGAATACTCATATTCCTGTTCGCCAGAGAAGAGGGGTATGCCACAGAAATCGCCCGCCTCTTCCGGACGGACCTATATGGCGTTCAGAAGAAGCTTGACGGGCTCGAGGCCGGGGGTATTGTCGTCAGCAAGAAGGTCGGGCGCACCCGTCTCTACACATTCAACCCCAGGTACCCACTCCTCCCCGAGCTAAAGGCCCTTCTTCAGAAAGCGATCACCTTCTATCCCGAGAAGACAACCGAACCGCTCCTCATGAACCGCCGACGGCCTAGGCGGAGAGGCAAGCCACTCTGAAGCCAATAGCAAAGATGACCCAGGCCGAGCTCGCCGCATACGTCCACAGCGAGCTCGAAAAAGCCGGCATCGACCTGGTTCTGTCAGGCGGTGCAGCAGTGTCTATCTACACCGCCAACAAGTACCAAACTCGCGACGTCGACCTGGTTGCAACGGGGTTCACCACGCACACCCAGATCAAACGCGCGATGCTAGCCCTTGGCTTCCGCAAGGTCGGCCGTCACTATGAGCACCCCGACTCCACATGGCTAGTCGAGTTCCCAAGTGGGCCGCCACATGTCGGAGGCGAACCAATTGGTCCAGTTGAAGTGATCAACTTCGCCACGGGAAAGCTCCACCTCATATCTCCAACAGACTGCGTCAAGGACAGGCTTAGCGCCTACTACCACTGGCAGGATCGCCAATCCCTCGAGCAGGCTCGTCTCGTCGCGGAAAGCCGCGTGGTGGACATAGCAGAAGTCGGGAGATGGTCAAGGTCAGAAGGGTTTGAGGAGGAATTCGTGAAGATCGCCCCCCTCTTTGAGCGCCCCCGCCGATAGCGTGCCCAGTACCATCAAGCCTCCGACGATGGAACCCCGGCACTGCACCCGGACAGGCCAAGCCTGTACTCTGCGAGGTGGACAGCCCGCTGCGCGCCGGTTAAGATCGAGTGCGAACATTTGGTTGGGGTTCCGCTTCTCACCTTACACCGACAAAGGGTGAGAGCTTGTAGCCGTACGCTGGACTGCCAAAGAGGATGCCATGATCGGTTTCTGGATGACTCTCATTTCAGTGACGGTCTACGGCGGGTTGCATAGTCTCATGGCGAGCAACTGGGCGAAGAGCCATACCCGTCGCCTTATCGGGTCCGCTTCCGACCGATGGTACCGGCTTGCCTTCAACTTTGCGGCGGCGGTCCTGTTCGTTCCGGTCTTGGTCGTCGTTGCATTGCTTCCGGGGACCGTCATCTACACGCTCGGCTCACCATGGCTTTTCGTCTTCGCCGGAGTACAGGTGCTTTCCCTGATCGCGCTCGGGCTCGGCCTACTTCAGACCGATGCCCTGCACTTCCTCGGCTTACGCCAGTTGATGCAATCCAAGCCGGATACCCCTCCCCGGCTCGTTGTCAGCGGACTGTATCGGTGGGTCCGTCACCCGCTGTACACCGCCGGCCTGGCGTTCATCTGGTTCACCCCCTTGATGTCAACCAGCCTGCTCGCGCTGAACCTCGGCCTCACGGCCTACATCCTGATCGGAAGCCAGTTCGAAGAACGGCGTTTGCTCTCGGAATTTGGCGAGGCTTACGCCGATTATCAGCGACGCGTACCGCGGATCATCCCTATCCCCGGGCGGACGAACGTCTCGACCGGGCTGCAATAATCTCCATTCTCCTGCAGCAGTGCCTCAACCGGGCGTTGCCACGGACCGCGTTTTCCGGCGGTGCGCCTTTAGCGAGCCTGCCGCGTTCCCTCGGCTTCATATCGCCGCTCTCCTCGTCGAGAGCACGCCAGATAGGTGCCTTTTCAGCCGGCGGCTTGGACCCGAGCGCAAAATCGAATATGCTCGGGGTAATCGCTCTCCCACGGGTCTTCGACCCTCCATTCCATGGTTTGGCATTCATGCTGTATGGAGTCTCCGATGCGGACAGGAATTGCGGACATAAGGATCCAACTCCGCCTCGAGCTTGCCGCTCCTCTCGTGCTTGCGGCGCTCGCGGGGCTGTGGTCTCTGGGGATGCTTCTCTCTAGGGCTGGTCTCCCACCTTGGGCCGCCGCCGGCCACTTCGCCGTATGGGGGGTGGCGGTACCTTTGGGCTTGGCTGCCTGGCTCCGGAAGCGTGCCAAGACGGAGCCGTCATCCCACGGCTTTGATCATCTGCGTGCCATGGCCTGGCAAGACCTGCCGGATCCCGCGCTCGTCTTCGACGAACGCGGAAAGGTCCTCACCTACAACAGCCGCCTGGCCGACTTGCTCAATCTTCCGGCCGATGCACCTTCGGGCGGCCGGGAGCTGGCTGATCTGATAGGAGAAGATCCAAGCCGACAAGTCGAACGCCAGTGGCTGCTCGACACCTTGGCTCAGCGAGGCCACGCCGAGGCGTTCGAGATCGGGCTCTTTGATTCGGCTGGCGATCAGCTTACCCTGGAAGGCAAGGCGGGCCGGATCGGCGGGCGCGACAGTGCCAGCTACGGCGTCATATGGCGCGATACAACCAGCCTATGGCGGGATTATGCCTTCCTCAGTCGGCGGCTGGATGATCTTTCCGACCGTTTCGGGGGCCAGAGGGGCGAGTTGGCCCAGAAGATCGACCTGCTTGCCCGCGCCAACCGCGAGCTTCAGGAAATCGACGAGATGCGCTCGGACTTGGTCTCCCTGGTGTCACATCAGATCCGGGCTCCGCTGACCAACATGCTTGGCGCCGTCGAGAATATGCAGGACAGTTGCCCGGCGATGACGGAAGTCTGCAGCCGCATGTTCGTTGTGCTGCGTGACCAGGCCTCACGCCTCAACCGCCTAGTGGGCGATGTCCTTAGCGCTGCCTCACTCGAGGCCGGTGATTTCGCCTTGCAGCTGGAGCCGATCTCACTCATGCCCGTATTGCGTCAGGCCGTAGATCAAATCGCGGCCCGCGGAGGGCGCCCAACGAGCATCCCATACGCACCGGTGATGCCGCTGGTGATGGCCGACCGGGATCGCCTGACGGAGGTCCTGGTGAATCTGCTCGACAACGCGGACAAGTACTCGCCGCCTGGTTCAGGGATTGCCATCGAGGTTCGCCCGACCGAGACGGAGGTGATTCTTTCTGTGATCGACCACGGGCCTGGCCTGCCGGCGTCCGACCTCACACGGGTCTTCGACAAGTTCTACCGGGCCGAGGCCGGCGATGCCCAGCGCGCCTACGGATACGGACTCGGCCTCCACATTTGCCGATTGCTGATAGAAGCCCAACGCGGGCGGGTTTGGGCAGAGAATCGGCCAGGAGGCGGCGCCGCCTTCTCACTCTCGCTCCCGGTCGCCAGCCCATGACCCGACCCCGTATCTTGTTGATCGACGATGATGAGACACTCACCTCGCTCTTGAGTGAACATCTCGAAGCCCACGACTATGGGGTAGAGGCCGCCTCTGACGGAGAAACAGGCCTTGGCCTTTCCCAGGCCTCGGCCCCCGATCTCGTCGTGCTCGACGTGATGATGCCCGGGATGGACGGGTGGCAGGTCTTAGAGAGACTCCGCCATCGAGGGGACACGCCGGTGATCATGCTGACGGCCAAGGACCAGGAGTTTGACAAGCTTCGGGCTTTTCGTCTTGGCGTCGACGATTACATCACAAAGCCATTCTCTTTTGCCGAACTCACCGCCCGGGTCGGCGCAGTCCTGAGCCGACTCCCACGCGCAGCAGATGCCCATCATCTCCTGACAACCGGAGATCTGCAGATCGACTTCGAACGGCGTCGTGTGACTCGGGCGGAGAAGGTCATCGACCTGACCCCGACCGAATATCGCCTACTCGAATGTCTGGTACGCAGCCTCGATCGCCCGATCGCCTCCGAGGATCTCGTGCAGCGGGTGTGGGGGCCGCGCTACGCCGGCGAGGTCGAGCATGTCAAGCACTATATCTGGTCGTTACGCCGCAAGCTGGAGGTCGACCCTGGCGATCCGAAGCACGTGCTCACCGAGCGCGGATTCGGCTACCGCTTCGTTTGACGGCGGAAGATAAGCGACAGGCGACCGAAGACCGGAGACCGAGGACGGCAGACCGGACGTCTTAAGGCGATCTATCAGTCCCCCGTCCCCGGTCTTCGGTCAGGCTTGTCCCCGCCATCGATCCAGCCTCCACCCCTTCTAGACCAGATCGACACCTCGGCTTGCTAGACTTGGGTCAACCTCTGAGTGAAGGCGCATGGCCCAAGCCCGCTACCGCGTTGAACTCCCCGACTTGGATTTCTACCGTCGCGGCGTCGCCTGCCAGCAGGCCTGCCCCGTCCACACCGACGCCCGAGCTTACGTCAACGCCATCGCCAAGGGCGAGTACGAGCTAGCCTACCTGATCGCTCGAGAGACCAACCCCTTCGCATCCACTTGCGGTTGGGTCTGCGGCGCACCGTGCGAGGCTGCTTGTCGACGCGGAACGATCGACGCGCCGATCGCCATCCGCGCGCTCAAGCGTTATGTCAACGACCGGTACGGAGTTTATCTGGGGGAAGAGGCCGAGCCGCGCGAGCCCCCGGCCTGGCGGGGCTACGGCGGACAGCCCCGTGGGTTGGATCTAGGGAACTCCGCGTTGCCGGCGGCCCGCGCCGCCCTGAGGGGTGTGGCCCGCCGTCACGGCCCGGCTGCGGCCCGCGTGGCGGTCGTCGGTGCCGGCCCGGCAGGCCTGACGTGTGCTCATGATCTCGCCCTGATTGGCTATGACGTCACGATCTTCGAGGGGAGTCCCTTCGCCGGGGGGATGCTCCGACTGGGAGTTCCAGAGTATCGGCTGCCTCGCCAGCTTATCGACCTGGAGATCGAAGCTATCCTGGCACTCGGCCCCAAGCTCGAGCTGGGGAAGTCACTCGGAACTGATTTCACACTGGGGGATTTGCGGCAGGCGTTCGATGCCGTGTTTCTGGCCATCGGAACCTACCGGAGTCGACAACTGAACATCGAAGGCGAAGAGCAGGACGGCGTCCTGCGGGCTGTCGATTTCCTGCTGAATGTCAATCTCGGCGGGTACAACCTCGATCTTGGCCGCAGCATCCTGGTGATCGGCGGAGGCAACGTGGCCATGGACGTGGCCCGGACTGCGGCTCGCCTGGGTCATCCGACGGAATCAGGCGGAGATGTGGAGCTCGCTTTAGACGTCGCTCGCGCCGCTCGGCGATTGGGAAGGACGCAGGAAGTGCATTGTTTGGTGGTCGAAGCCCGGGAGGAGATGCTGGCCGATTCCCTTGAGGTTGCTGAAGCCGAAAAGGAAGGAGTACGCATTCAGAATCACGTCGCGCCGATGCGCATCCTCGGCGAGGGCGGCCGGGCGACAAGTGTTCAAACGCTCGACGTGGGGCGGGCTTTCGACGACCAGGGGCGTTTCAATCCGGAGCTCATTCAGGGGACGGAGCGAAACTGGAGTTGCGACAGCGTCATCGTCGCCATCGGGCAGATGGGCGAGTTGAGTTGGCTTAGACCGGAGGATGGCCTACACACGACGCCGCGTGGGACTCTGCAAGTGAACCCGACCACACTCGAAACGGGCGTCCCCGGGATCTTCACCGGTGGAGACATCGCCTTTGGGCCGCGCCTCATCGTTCATGCTGTGGCGGATGGTCAACGGGCCGCCGCCGGGATCCACCGATTCCTGAGCGGGGCTACCGCCACGTCCCGCCGCCGCGGCTTCTTCACACCGCTCGACCGCCGGCGTTACTCGGCCTGGGGCCCCCTGGGCGGCTTCTTGCGCGCCAGCCGACAGCAGCCTCCGAGCTTGCCTGTGGCGAGGCGGGTCGGTGTCGCTAGCGTAGAGGAGGGCTACAACGAAGCGATCGCTCGCAAGCAGGCCGCGCGCTGCCTCATCTGCAGCCTCAATCCTATCTTCGACAGCAGTCTGTGCATTCTGTGCAATGGCTGCGTTGACGTGTGTCCGGAGGATTGTCTCAAGCTCGTCCCGGCCAGCGACCTGGAGGGCGACTTCAAGATCGAGGCGCTCATACCGACCCCGGAAATGGAGTACGCCATGGCCATGCTACTTGACCCCGCGCGCTGCATTCGCTGCGGTCTGTGTGCCGCACGCTGCCCGACCGAGGCGGTCGTCATGAACGCCTTCCGCTTCACCGAAGAAGTCGTCGACAAGGAGAGCGGATGATGGCGCAGCCGGCTGGGGATTCAGCGGCGCCCGGCCCGGGACGCCCGGAGCTATTCCGCAGTTGGATTGTTAACTCTCGGCCCTGGCAGTCGATCGTGCGGCATGGCTGGCCGGATAACCCGCTCGATCGCTCCCTGGTGATCACCAGCAGCCTATTCCTTCACCTGCACCCGGTCAAAGTCAGCCGCCGCAGCCTTCGATGGAGCTACAGCCTCGGTCTGGGAATCATGGCTGTCATCTTGTTCGCAGTGCTTGTTTTTACCGGAGTGCTATTGATGTTCTATTACATCCCTTCCGTGGAGCGCGCCTACTCCACCATGAAGGACATTCAGTTCGCTGTTCCCTTAGGTCAGTTCTCACGCAACATGCATCGCTGGTCGGCGCACGCCATGGTATTGGTCGTGGTATTGCACATGGCGCGCGTGTTCTACACGGGGGCCTATAAGTCTCCTCGCGAATTCAACTGGGTGACCGGCGTGGGGTTGCTTCTTCTGACGCTGGGGGCAAGCTTCACCGGGTATCTGCTGCCCTGGGATCAATTGGCCTTTTGGGCGATCACTGTTGGCACCAATATCGCCGGCTATGCTCCTGTGATTGGGTCAGCGACCCGTGGTTTCCTCTTGGGAGCCAACGACGTCGGCCAGGCGTCTTTGATCCGCTTCTATACCCTGCACGTCGCATTGATCCCCCTGGCGCTGACCCTGTTGATCTCGTTTCACTTGTGGCGGGTGCGCAAGGACGGCGGTCTTGCCATAAGCGACCCGGATGTCGTCGCTGGAGGTGACGATGGCACGTGATGAGACAAACATAGAGGAAGAGATCTTTCCCCGGGATCCAGCGAAATCCTACGCCCTGGTCGGCCTCATGGATCGGAGCACACCTCAGGCAGGTCATGGGCCCGAGGAAACGTTGTTCTCCTTCCCGGTGGTCCTCCTCTGGGAATTGGTCCTTCTGCTTGGGGTAACGTTCCTGATATTCCTCTTCTCCCTCATTAAGCAAGCGCCCCTGGAGGAGATCGCCAACCCGATGGTCACGACCGATCCGGCGAAGGCTCCCTGGTACTTTGTCGGGTTGCAGGAATTATTGGAGCACATGCATCCGACCCTTGCTGGAGTCATCATTCCCGGAGTCCTAATCGCCTTCTTGGTTTTCTTGCCTTACCTGAGTCCGGGCCGCCGGGGCGTCGGTCACTGGTTCGGCTCGGCGCGTGGCGGCCGCATCTTCGCCGCTACGACCGTCTACACCCTGCTCGCCATGCCTGGCGCGATTCTGCTCGACAACGCTTTCAGCCTGCGTGAGGTACTTCGCGGTGTCGTTCCCCAATGGGTGTCACAAGGTCTCGTCCCCGGATTGATCCTGGTCTTGCTCGTCATTCTCCCTCTCCTCGTGCTCCTGCGCCTGCGCGCCGGAGGCGATGAGCTCATCCTGGCGCTGTTCACCATCATGCTCGTTTCGGCCACAGTGTTCACCTTGAGCGGATTCTTCTTCCGCGGTCCGGGGTTCAAGCTGTATCTACCCTGGCAGATGCCCGGAGGATACAACCCTCTTGATGGCCTGTAGAGGATAGGGACGCCCATGTTGAAAGAAGAAAGCCGAACCCGAACATCCGTCACCCGACGACAGTTCTTGGGGCTCGCATGGGCGGCCTCGCTGGCCGGTCTCTTCCTTCAGGCCGGATGGGCGCTTCTTCGGTTTTTTCAGCCACGCCCGAGTTCCGGCGCTTTCGGCGGCCGAGTGAACGCAGGTGACTCGGCTGAGTTCAAAGTCGGCACGGTCCGCCATATCTTGTCCGGCCGATTCTACATATCGCACCTTGAGGGAGCGGGATTGCTGGCGCTGTATCAGCGCTGCACCCACCTTGGATGTACCGTCCCCTGGCGCCAGGACGAGGGGATCTTCCACTGTCCATGCCATAGCTCTTTGTTCAGCACCGCCGGTGAAGTCATCGGTGGGCCCGCCCCGAGACCCCTGGATCTCTTCTCGATCGAACTTACGGACGGGCAAGTCGTCGTCGACACAAGCCACCCCATCGAGCGGAGTCGGTTCGATGCCTCCCAGGCGACAAAGGTTTGAGGGCCCCATGCCGCGACGAGAAAACCTCCTCCCGCTCCTGGCTGTATCCACCGTCCTCGCCCTTGCAGTCCTGATCGCCTTCCAGATTTACCTCATCCGAGAGCCCGCTCGAGTGCAGGCGGACACAGCTGCCGACGTGCAGGCAGCCCAAAGCGCCGGGGGTGAGTTGTTCGCCGCACAGTGCGTCGCCTGCCATGGCGACCATGGGCAGGGCGGTGTCGGACCCGCGTTGAATTCCAGAGCCCTTCTCACTAGCGCGAGCGACGAACTGCTCTTCAACCTGATCCGGACGGGAGTGCCGGGAACAAGCATGCCGGCCTGGGGACAGGTGTTTGGAGGTCCCTTGACGGACGAGGAGATTCGGCAGGTCGTCGCCTACCTGCGCGCATGGGAGGCCGGAGCACCCGACCCCGACGAACTGGCCGCCGCGCCCGACCCCTCTCGCGGTGCTCTGATCTTCGATTCCACCTGCATTGTCTGCCACGGCCGGGAGGGGAGTGGCACGGATAGGGCGCCAGCCCTTAATGACCCAGAACTCCTCGACACATTCGACAACGAATGGTTCCGCCAGACTATCGCCCAGGGGCGTCCGTCCAAAGGTATGCCCACCTGGGGCACCGTGTTGTCGCCGGAACAGATCGACGATATCGTGGCCCTGCTCGGCTTCTGGCGGGAGGGCCGGAGCCTTCAGCCGGGCGGCGAAGAGCAACCGGGGCAAGGTGAGGCGCTTTTCGCCGCCCACTGCGCCCCTTGCCACGGCGCGGCTGGAGGCGGCGGCGTCGGTCCTGCCCTGGTTGGCAATACCTTCATCGCCGAACAGCGCGACACCGAACTCACCGATTTCATCCTGGCCGGCCGACCGGGAACAGCCATGGTCCCATTCGCGGGTCGGTTGGAGCCTGAGGAGACGGCCGCCATCGTCGAACTACTGCGGACATGGCAGCCATAAGACAAGGAGGCCAAGAGTGAAGATTGTGATCGATCATGATGCGTGCCGCCACGGGGGCGCATTCGCCGATCGGTGCCTGGCAGCCACGATCCGTCTTCCCTTGGGTCACGAGCGGTATTGCACCGCCCAGGTCGAAGAAGACGGCCGGCCGGAACTCACGGTGGCGCTCAGGATGGAGGGCCATCAGCACACGCTCGTGCTTCGCTGTCAGGAGGAGGTCGAGAGCGTGATGGCCGAAGGTTGGCCTGCGTTCCTGACTGCCGAGAGAGTGAGTGCAGGGGAGTGAACGTAGCCACCAGCTGACATTTGGCGCGGCCTGCTCGGACAGAGTCTGCGCTCACGAACTGCCTGTCGGCAGCCGTGAGGTTCAGCGACTCCGAACGCGAGCAAGTTCTCAAAGACCGTCTGTTGAGGGCTGAGCGCGCGGATGCGAACAACGGGATCCAAACCAGGGCGCATCCCTGGCGCGCTTCGATCGCGATGAACCAAGTCGCAGGGCAATTCGACGGAGTGACTATTGAGCCTGACATTTTTCACATTCCGTCTGCGATTTTCCCGGCTTGAATGGGCTCCGTTACTAACGGCTTGTCGAGTGTCGACTCATGCGCAGGAGTGGCCTCTCGGGCCAATCTGTGCAGCATGCAGAAAGAGGAGGTCCCACGGGCCGATCGGCCGTCTTCGAGCTGCCGGTAGAACTATGGAGTTCATCTTCTGAGGAGAATGACATGAGAAGAAAGTGGCCATGCGTCGCGTTAACTCTGTTGGGCCTTGCCTTGATAGCGACGGCCTGTGCACAAGCCACACCCACCGAAGCACCACCCACTTCCCCGCCACCGACACAGCCTCCCCCAACAGAGATAGTCCTCACTGGCTCGGCTTCCCGAGGCGGCAAGCTCTACGATCAATGGTGGAAGGAGGCCGAAGTTGATGAGCCAGCCGGGGACCAGCCTCTCTGGGCGCGCCAGACCGCCAATACACGCAGCGGTTTGGACACCTGGCGCTGCAAAGAATGCCACGGTTGGGACTACCAGGGCGCCGCGGGCGCCTACGGTTCTGGCTCGCACTTCACCGGCTTCGCAGGCGTGCTCGAGACCGCTCCAGGCGTAAGCCATGCTGAGTTGCTGGGTTGGCTGGATGGGTCAGCCAACGCTGACCATGATTTCTCGGCCATGGGCCAGGGAGCCTTGAATGATCTGGTGATCTTCCTGAGTGAAGGGCTCATAGACGTAGCACCCTACATCGACGCCGAGACCAAGGAGCCGATTGGGGGAGACGTCTCCCACGGCGAAGAACTCTTTAGCACCGTCTGCGCGCTCTGTCACGGGCCGGATGGGCGGACCATGAACTTCGGCAACGCGGAGGAGCCCGAGTATGTCGGCACAGTTGCCAGCGACAACCCCTGGGAGTTCATGCACAAGGTACGCGTCGGGCAGCCGGGAACCCCTATGCCTTCCGCCATTGACAGCGGCTGGAGCATACAGGATGTAGTCGACGTCCTGACCTATGCCCAGACCCTGCCGATTGAACCGCCAGTTGCGGAGTCCGCCGCACGAGGCGGGCGGCTATACGACAAGTGGTGGGAGGAAGCCGGCCTGGATGAACCCAGCGGGGACAACCCCATCTGGGCCCGTCAGACTACAAACACTCGAAGCGGCCTGGACACCTGGCGTTGCAAGGAGTGTCATGGCTGGGACTACACAGGCGCCGAAGGCGCCTACGGCTCTGGGTCGCACTTCACCGGGTTCCCAGGCCTGCTGGCGGCCCAGGAGAAATCCTTCGATGACTTGCTGGCGCAGCTTACGGGTAAGGTCGATCCACAGCACGACTTTTCGGCCATGGGCGAACCCGCGCTTACCGCTCTGGTTCACTTCATCAACGAAGCGCTGGTGGACATGGGCCCCTTCATCGATGCGGAGGCTAAGGCTCCCATCGGCGGTGATGCTGCGAACGGTGCACAGCTTTTCACCAGCCTCTGCGCCACCTGCCACGGCGAGGATGGCCTCGAGATCAACTTCGGCAGCGAAGATGAACCCGAGTACGTCGGCACGATAGCCGTGGACAACCCGTGGGAGTTCATTCATAAGATCCGGGCCGGCCAGCCCGGAACGGCCATGCCCTCCGCCATCAACAGCGGGTGGAGCGTGCAGCAGGTGATCGACTTGCTGACCTTTGCCCAAACGCTGCCTACCGGGGCGCCCTAAGCAACCAAACGCGCCTCTGGTCGGACACCTCTGCCCAAGGACAGACGTACAGCCCCAATGCACTGCGATTGGGGCTGTACAATCCGTGGGTTCGTGCCCCCCTGTTCGATGGATCTCACGAGGCGCCCGTGAACGGTTCGTGCCTTGGCGGTGCTCTTCCTCCCTGTCCTTCTCGTCCCGGCGTTCATGCCTGGGGGCGTGCTTTGCCGCCTTAAGCCGCACTGGCTTTGGCTTGCAGTCGGCGGCCAGTTCCTGGACCTGGTTACGCTTGCGCTCGGCGTCTTCCCCGCGTGTTGAAGGTGAAGAAGAATGTGGTTCGTGGGTCTATACTTAAGATCTTGAGAATCCCGCTCCGTGGGGCAGGGACAGCAACGAACCGCCTCGCCCTCCACCCTCCTCTGCAGGCACTTCAAGGTGTAGCCGTGGACTTCAACGGGCAGGTGAACATCGCAGCTCCAAAGCAAGAGGTTTGGGAATATCTCACCGACCCACATGCCGTCAGCCAGTGCGCCCCGGGTCTCGAATCGATCAAGATCGTTACGCCCGACGCCAGGTTCGAGGTCGTGGCCGCGGTCGGTTTCGGCACGGTCAAGGTCCGATTCGTCACCGACGTCGAGTGGACGGCTTTGGATCCGCCCAATCGGGCGAGCATGAAAGCCCACGGCACTGCTCCCGGCAGCGTCGTCGACGTGTTGGCGAACATGACCTTGACGGACGGAGAAAGAGAATCGACGGACATGGCCTGGTCGGCCCAGGTGACCGTGTCCGGCACCATCACAAGTCTGGCGTCGCGCCTGATGGGGAGTGTGGCCAAGAAAGTGACCACGTCATTCTTCGATTGTGTGAAGAAGAAGAT
>MGOM01000098.1:49149-50851 GCA_001797105.1 Chloroflexi bacterium RBG_19FT_COMBO_62_14 | reverse complement strand
GCTCGAAGATGGGCAAGTCCCCACGCCGCTCGAAGACGCCCTGGCCAACATGCGGGTGATCGACGCCGTGTTCAAGAGCAGTGAGACGGAAAGCTGGGTGGAGTTGTAGGGAGAATCCTGCGGCACGTGCGCGACGCTGCTCGAAGGTCTAATGAGGCTGTGGAGGGCTGGAGTCGCCCCGTCCCCCATTCCCACCGGGCAGTCTGCCTGCCCTGGCAACGCGTCATTCCTCACCCTGACACCGTTCCCCAAGAACCGGCCGAGGCCGATGCCAGGAGAGAAGGGGAGCCCCAAACCTAGACGGGAATCTCTCGGCTAAGCCTGAGGGCCGCGTCTGTTAGATCGCACTTCTCTGGTTGCGGTCTCGGCCCGCTCCAGGGCCTCATCGATGTCGGCGTCGGAGTGCGAGGTGGATATGAAAAAGCACTCGAACTGACTTGGGTGGAAATAGACTCCGTTTCGCTGTAGCGCATGCTGCCAGGACTTGAAGAGGTCAGCGTCGCTGTAGAGTGCAGCCTCCCGGTAGTTGGTAATGCGCGTACCAGGCTCCCTGGTCAAGAAGAGTTGGAACATGCCCGGCGCACTTTGTGCCACACACGCGAATCTGTGACGATCAAGGATCTCCTTGAGCCCCGTCGACATTCGCTGGGTCAGCCTTTCAAGCCTTGGATAGATTTCGTCCCTCGTCGCCTTGATCACCTCGAGGACAGCAACGGCTGCCGCGAGGGCCATCGGGTTGCCGGCATATGTCCCTCCATGGAATACCTCATTGGTTGCCTCAAGCTCCATGACCCGGTTCGATCCCCCAAACGCGGCAATGGGAAAACCTGCACCAAGCGCCTTGGCCAACGTGCACAGGTCAGGCACAACCCCGTAGAGCTCCTGGGCGCCTCCCGCCGCCACGCGAAAGCCGGTTATCACCTCATCAAAGATGAGAAGGATCCCGAGCTCGTTTGTCAGATCTCGCAGATGCTCGAGATAGCCAGGCTCCGGCTCGATGACACCCGTGTTGCCCATGATCGGTTCGGTAAGCACGCAGGCAATCTCGTCCGAATGCCTCCGGAGAGCCAGTTCAACCATCTCGGGCCGATTCCAGGAGAGAACGATGGTCTCGTCCAACGAACCGGTAGTCATTCCGGGCGTCATCGGGACGGACCTCGGGAACCACTCCCTGCCGATAGCACTCAGAGGAGGATGGGTCATCCGGAACACGGGTTCCGACCAACCATGGTAGTGGCCCTCGAAGATCACGATCTTCTGCTTGCCCGTGTAGGCACGCGCCAGCCTGATGACTGAAGCGATAGCCTCCGTGCCCGAATTGGCGAACCGCAGCTGATCGATACATGGGACCAGCTCCTGCACCAACTCTCCCGCCAGATAGTCCAGCTCATGAGGAAACCCGAAGTCGGAGCCATACTCGGAGATCTGCTTGATGACGGCGGCCGTCACCCTTTCCGGCACGTGCCCCATGAAGAGCGGGCCATAGGCAAGGTTGAAGTCGATGTACTCGTTGCCGTCGACATCCCACATCCGGGGACCCTTACCCCGGGCGATGACCGTCGGCAGGTGACCGTAGCCGATCCTGACGTAGCTCGACTCGCCCCCTGCGATGGACTTCTTACATCGTTCAAACGCCAAGATGGATCGTTCTAACGAGAATTCGGGGGGTTTCGACACGACTTGCCTCCGTCTGTGCTGTGTC
>MGOM01000098.1:30533-49119 GCA_001797105.1 Chloroflexi bacterium RBG_19FT_COMBO_62_14 | reverse complement strand
TCCGCAACGAGCTTTGACACTCTGATTTCCCGCGTATTCACCCTAAGATTGCACCTCAGACGGTTGGGACAATGGGTGGGGTAGCTCCGGTGCCCATTGCACCGACAAATCTCAGCAGGGCACCGATGTGGACGTGCGTGATACCAGGCCGATAACATGCCTGGATCTTCCCCGAAAGAAGGGAGCCCGCTCCGATCATCGAGCATGGACTCCATCCGGCGAAGGTGGGATCCTACGGCCGACTGACCAAGGATGAGGACATGCCGTGGTCCGCCCCGCATCGTTGGGGCTGCAGTCCATCGTCAAAGGTCGTCAGACAAGCCGCGGGAGACGACATGGTCACGTCCGGTGCACGCCTCGCACAACCGCCTCGGCGCAGCCGCCTAAAGCCTCAACGCAGTAACCGCCCTCCTGGACGAGGAGCAGCGGCAAGCCCAACCCGGCGAGGCCTTGCCCCATGTGGTGGTATCCCTCCTCATCGACATTGAAGAACGCCACCGGATCGTCTTTGTAGGTGTCAAAACCGAGCGAGACGACGATCGCCTCCGGCTGGAAGGCCCGGACCTTATCCATCAGATCATCGAAGGCCTGTAAGTAAGCAGTCTGGCTGGAGCGGCGGCGCAATGGGTAATTCAGATTCGCGCCAGGGGCGTTCGGTCCCCCGGTCTCGTCCTGGTAGCCGGAATAGAATGGATACTCCTCATCGGGATGAGCGTGCAGCGATCCGAACAGTACTTCGGGGTTGTCCCAGAAGATGGTCTGTGAGCCATTGCCGTGATGATAATCGACATCGATCAGAGCCACCCTGCCGGACTGTGTCAAGCGTTTCGCCGCCAGGGCAGCGTTGTTGATGTAGCAGTAGCCGCCGAAGAAGTCCGGGCCGACGTGATGGCCCGGCGGGCGGCAAAGTGAATACACGACTGGCGACGCCCCGGCAAGTAGCATGTCGGCGCCCTTCAGCGCCAGACTGGCGGCGTGCAGGGCGGCGTCCCACGTGCCCTTGCCGATCGGGGCTTCCATGTCGAAACAGTAGTAACCATGATGCCCGCCGGTGCTGTCCTTGATGCGCATCATCGAGGGGCGCACCGGAAACACCGCCGGAGAGAAATACTCCTGCACACCCATCTGATCGCCGGTTTCGTAGAAGTTATCGGGGTCGTTCAGGAAGCTCTCAACACCGGAGGACATCGTTTCAAGGTAGTCGAGCATGCCACGATCGTGCACGATGGCCAATTCGTCTTTCGAGACCACCTCATCATAGGCGTGGATGTCCACCAGCCCACTCGGCTCAAGGCTCTCGCGGATGGTCTCGATGCGGCGGGGCACCTCCGGGTAATTGACCAGCTTGCCGTTCCACAGCTCGACGGGGGGCGCGTGCTGGCTGTGGGCTGATGAGTACAGCAGGGGGATTCTGTTCTCGGTCATTCAGGGCACCTCCCCGGCCATTCATGTTTGCCAGGCCGAGCCCGGCTGGGCCATCTCGTGCATGATATCTGAGGTAGAGATCAGCCCGAGGGGCGTGGCACCCGGATCGCCCGGATCAACCACGAGCAGCCGGTGCCTATGCTGTCTAATCATCATGTTCGCGGCTGCTCGCAAGTTGTCATCCGGCGAGATCGTCACAGGATCGTGCATGACGTCAGCCGCGGTCACCCCCTCGATCTTGCCGTCGCCGGCGAATTCCAAAAGGTCGCTGCCGGTGATAATGCCCCGGGGGGCCCCTTTGGCATCCACGACGACGACCGACCTAGAGTGTCTCTCACTCATGCCGCGTGCCACCGCACGCAGAAGCGTCTCAAGACGGCATGTCACAATCACGGATGACATGACTTCCCTCACCGTCCGCCGGACGACCTTCTGTGCTCCAAGGGCGCCGACGATGTCCGACACCGATACAACCCCAACGGGCTGTGAATGGTCGGTGACAAGCAGGCGGTGAATGTCCTCGCGCCGCATGCGCTTGGCGACGCCTTCAAGCGGCTCCGAAATCTCGACACTGCTGACCGGCGTCGACATCAGCTCGGCCGCCGTTATCGCCCGCATCACGTTCAGGCTTCCTTCGTCGGTGAACAGCCATTCTCCGGCAAGGAGATCGATGTCGCTGATCACTCCGATCACGGCTCCATCATCGTCGCTTACGAATAGTGCGTGAACCTCTTCCTCGACGAGACGGCGCGTGACCTCCGCCAGAGTCAGGCTCTTGGGGACGCTGATTACGCCAGGGCGCATGACTTCACTTATCGATCTACTCATGGAGAGTTCTCCGGGGGAACGCGAGAGACCTCGGTCGGCTTCTGTATGGGCCGGACCCGGCTACAGACGTCCGTAATGGCGCAGAAGGTCAAGTGACCGGTCAATGGGCAGCGCGTGCAGGACGTTGCCGTCACGTCCCACGGTGGTATCCGCCATGAAGAGAGCGTTGACGACTGCCTCCTCGGTCGCCTCCACGACAGCCTGATAGAGAACATCAATACGTCGATCGTTCATCACATCAATTGAGTTCGAGAGTTGACTGCCGCCCTGAACTCGGTTCGCCGTCGTGAAGGCCAACATCAGCTCGCCGCTGGAGTTCGCCCCGATCGAGCCCATCCTGGCCAAGCCCAGCGCCGAGCGTTTCGCCAACTTGGCGACCTGATGGTTGCTCAAGGGCGCGTTCGTGGCCGTTACCACGATGCACGACCCACCGTTTCCGGCCTTACCCCAGTAGTCCGGCTGGCGACCCTCCGGCATTAGATCGGTCAGGTGGCGACCGACCGGCGCCCCGTCGATCATGAGCAATGGGCGGGTTCCCAGGTTGGTCTGAACGATCACCCCAACCATGAGGCCACCGTCAGCTTCATCGAGCTGACGCGAGGACGAACCGATGCCGCCCTTGAACCCGAAACACTGCATTCCGGTGCCGGCGCCGACGCAACCTTCGTGGACCGGATCGTCGGTTGCCCCGTTCAGCGCGGCGAAGACGATTTCCTCCGTGATATGGAACGCACGCGAATCATTCAGAAAGCTGTCGTCGCACTCGCCCACTAATGGAATCACGAGTTCGAGCCGACCCAGCTCCGGATCCTGGTTGCACATGAATTTCTGGACCGCGTGGTATGCGATGCCGACGCTCATCGTCGCCGTGAGTACGATCGGAGTGGAGGCGATCCCCCACTCATCGGCAGCCGTGCGGCCGGTCACCTCCCCGAATCCGTTGAGTACGAAGCTCCCGGCAGGTACCGGCTGCCGGACCAAGTCGCCAGCCGCCCGCCAGATCGCCGTGACGCCGCTTCGCGCTACCCCCCGATGATCACTGAAGCTGACTGTGGAATGCCCCACCCGGACGCCAGGCACATCCGTGATGCTGTTCTTAGAGCCAGGGCTGAGGCTGCCTATCCGAAGACCGTAGTCTCGGCAGCGCTTTTTTTCATCTGACATGGTCGTCCCTCCCCCTTGATATTCAGCCCGAGACAAGCATATGCGAAAGGACTCGGTCCTTGCCAATGGTCACCAGAGCACCGTGCAAGATGCCCTCGGAGTACTCGCTGCCAGGGTTTATGCACAGCGTGCGACCGATCTCGATCGTGCCCTTGGACTCGTGGATGTGGCCGTGCAGACCCAAGAGCGGCTGGTACTTCTCAATAGCCTCACGTACCGCCTTGCACCCGACGGACACCTTCTCGACTCCGGTCACCCCGATCTGTGGACGAAGGTCGGCATCGAGAAGCGGGGCGTCGTCGATGTTGGAGCCATACGGCGGGCAGTGTGTGTTAAAAACACATGCTCCCATGTTCCCCACCTGTGCCGCCATCCGCTCGAGGCGATTGGCAAGCTCCTGCTCAGGGATGTCGCGCGGACAACCGAACGGCGTGAGGTTGGCGTTTCCCAAGCTGAGCATCTCGTGATCGTCGGTCAGATGGACGACCTGGTTGTCGGGGCAGATGATGGCCGGGCACGCTTCGAGGATCGAATTGATTTCCTCCTCGTCGTCGTTTCCCGGGCTGACATAGCAGGGGATTCCATTGGCTTTCAGCCTTTGCTCAGCGAAGTCCATCCACTCCTCGAGGCGTTGGAGCATCAACCTGAGAAACAGCCCCTTCTGCTTCTCGTCGCTCTGCTTGAACTCCTCGTATTCATCAGGTTCGAAGATGTGAGCGTAGGATCCCAGGATTTCGGTCTTCTTTGTGAACTCCTGCAGTTCATCGCCTGCGCTCAAAACGTGTTCCTTGCCGAAGAGATAGGAGCGGTAGTGGTCGCCCTCCTTGATGACCGGCACGATCAGCTTCCCGGTCATATCCCCACCCATCAGGAGGATGTCGACCGGTCTTCCCTTGCTGGCATAATAGCCGGCGGAGTTGATGAACTTCTTGAAGCAGACAGTGGACCCATGCAGATCTGAACAGAAGAAGATGGTCGTGCCCTCGGTCTTGCCTCTCTTCCAGAACATCGACTATCGCCTCCGGAGGGAATCTACATGACCTCGTCGACGTCGTTGTACCATTTGATCCGCTCTCCGATCCGGCTGCGAATGCGCCAGCTGAGCGTGGTCGGTTCGCGGTCGATTCGAGCGGCGATCTCGGCCAATCGGGTGCGTACGATCTCTCGGTCCTCGGCCGTCAAGACGGCGTAATCGTCAGCCAGTTTGTCCACCTTCTCCAGATTGGCAGTGACGGTTCTCCACAACCCCCAGTCCGCCTTGCACACTTTCGCCATGTAATCGATGTTGATTGTCTGTTCGTCATGACTGCCGACATCATGCTCGCGCACCAACATGAGCGTGTCGATGGCGTCCTTCTCGTTGAGCCGGAAGATCTGCATCTTTTCGAGCAGAAGGTCAACCAGCGAAATCGTGGGTGAGTCGATCGCGAGGCGGCCCCTGAAGTCTATTGTGTGGGAGAACTCGAGGACGTCATAGAAGACATCAGAATGCAGGCGGTGATCCGCGGTGAAGAAGATCGATCGTCTGAGGCCGGGCACGGTCTTTATACGGGGGTCATCCAGATACCCCAGCTCTTTGAACATCCCCTCAGTCTTGGCTTGGTCTTCGACGTAGGCCATGAAGTCGACATCTGTGAAGAAGCGCCCCGTTTCCAACTGGATGTAGTTGAATTTGGGGCAATGGATGTGAAATGCAAGTGCGCCGATGAGCCGCAGGGTCAAGTTGCGCCGGCCGGCCTCGTCGAGGATTCTGTTTGCCTGCTCGATAAAGGGGGTCGGATCGGGCTTCTGATCGGCCATCGTTGCTCCAGCCTGGCTTCTAGTCAAGCTCGGTCAACGAAGCATACAGGAGCGGTTTCCGGTCGCGGAAGTAGTTGTACCGCAAGCGCTTCCGGCGTTCCTCGGCCAGATCCAACGTTGCCGTGACCATACCCTCGCGATCATCCGGCATTTCGGCCACAGTCATTCCGTCGGAGTCGACGATGCGGCTCAGCCCAACGAATCGGTCATTCAGGCCGGGGTCGAACCCGACGCGGTTGCATAAGACCACGGGGACGCGGTTCTCCAGTGCGCGTGCGGCATAGATCGTACGGATGAAGTTCTCGGATGAACCTACGGTTCCTGTCCCCTCCCAGTGGGCCGTCATCGTCAGGAGGATGTCGGCGCCCTTGAGACACAACACTCTGGCCGGCTCGGGGAATTCCAGATCGTAGCAGATCGGGATGCCAACCCTGGCGAAGTCGAGGTCGAAGACGGGCAGTGTGGTGCCTAAGGCGAAGAAGGATTCCGTCGGCGTGAATATGTGCGTCTTGCGGTAGGAGCCAACCAGCTCGCCATCGCGGCCGATAATGACGGCCGAGTTGTACACCGTGCCTGTGGCGCCGCGTTCTGCCAGGCCTGCCACAACATACATGTGGCGCTCTCTGGCTTTCTCGCCGATTCTTCGCGTGGTAGGCCCAGGTATGGGTTCGGCGAGGTCGTGGAACTTGTCTCCGTGACTGTAACCGGCCGAGAGTATCAGCTCCGGGAACAGAACAAGATCGGCGCCTGCCTCTGCCGCCCGATCGACCCAGTCCAGGACTTTTCGCGTTGTCGCGGCTACATCCTCCAGGACGACGTCGAGTTGAACGGAGGCCAGCGTCACTTCTCGTTGAACAGCCACTGCGTATCTCCTCTTCGGGCGACAAGATCAACACGGGCATCATTGCCCATAGACCTGGCTACCGGACAGCGTTCAGGGTCATGACCGCCCGGTAGCCAGAGAGACACGGGTTCTCGCCTGGTGAGTGCTTTCTATTCGGGTGGGATCTCTCCATACAGAAGAGCGAGATCGACTCCCTGTTGCCTACGGATGCCGGCGGCAACGAAGTAGATGACCACGCCGACGACGTAGATGCCGAGCAGGAAGGCGATCGCGATCGGCCCGACCGGCCCGCTGAAGGCCGGCAGCGTGAACGAAGAGTACAGGATCAAGCTGAAGAGGATGAGATTGACCACTCCAGCTATCGTCACCAGGGGTATCCCGGCGATCTTCCCCCGAACCATATCCGGGGCAGCCGCGAACAGTTCGGGCTTGCGATACGGGAGCAGAATGGCCGCGAAGCTGGTGATCCAGAAGGCGATGGAGAATATGGCGATGTAGTTGAAGATGTAGTCAAACAACGGGGTGAAGATCGACGCCCATAGCAGGATCAGAGAGATGACGGCGACAGTGACCGTTGCCGACCACGGCGAGCGGGTCTTCTGAGTTACCTTGGTGAGCCAGACGGGCGTGATCTGGTCGAACGACCACGCGAACAAGTTGCGCACACAGATCGTGAACATCACGAACAGCAAGAGGTAGTACCACAGGAAGAAACTGATGTCCATCAGAACGAGCAAGAGAGCGTTCGAGCTGAGCAGGCTGGCGAAGAAGTTCAACACACCAGCAACCGGCAGGGGATTGACGCTGGTGTTGTACTCCAGAAAAGCTGCCGCGTTGTTGAACTGAGTGCCGACAACGGCGTAGTAAGCACCCATGACAGCCATGTACAGGATGAACCCGAACACCAGGGAGGCCAGGATGGCGTAGCTCTGTGTCTTCTGGGGCTCCTTCACCTCGCCGCCCACGTAGGCGGAGTAGGTGAAGCCGATATAGACCCAGTATCCCAATGGAAGCGCCAGGATGACCTGCCAAAACGAGGCCGGTACTTCCGTCCAGCCGTTCGTCCGCGCCAAGTCAATGATCCCGCTATAGGCATTGTTCATGCCGCCTGTCGACGACATGAACGAATTAAACGCCTGGATGAACTCGGCGCGGCTGCTGAAGATGAATATCCCCAGCGTTATCAGCGTGCCAAGGGTCGCAATCACGAAGAAGAAGTTTAGGAAACGACGCAGGAACTTCATACCGAGAAGCTGCACAATCACCACGGTGACCAGCACAATCACGCCAAAGATGAAGCTGGCCGACGGCGTTTGGATGTAGAGGCCGGCGTTGTACAGCCCATCGTTGTGAAGTGCGTAGCCAAGAGTGGTGAGGCTGACTGCGAGCGCGTAGTTCACGGCCCACTGCGTGTAGATTCCTATTCCGAGGAATTGTGACCACGTGAACCCCCAGTTCGACATGAATCCAATCGCCGGATGCAGGACGCGCCCATTGTAGACGTACTCGCCGCCTGACCGGGGCATGGCGCCGGCCAGCAGACTGTATGTCAGCCCATTAAAGACGGCCAGCACAGTGCCGACGATCAGGATGAGAAAGATGTTGGCGCCCGGGAAGAGCGCGCCCGCAAAGAACGGCGTGATGGCGATCACCAGCCCCAGCGCGTAGCCTATCACGTTGAATGAGAAGGTGTCGAAGAATCCAAACTCGCGGACCAGCCCTGAGGCCTTTCTGGCAAATAACTCTGGGTGGGAAACTTCGGCGGTCATTGGTCTTCTCCTCTGCGCATTGCTCGAATCGTTATCGGTTGGTCGACAGTAGGTGATCTTCATTCGGGAAAGAGAGGATTGACGATGTCGCCTCCTTTACTGCAAGAATGTAGCACTAGCCTGCGGGCCAAGTTGAACGGTCGCCCACGAGTGGTCGGGGGCCTACGCTCGGGCCCAGCTCCTGCGATATTGGGCTTCCTTTTGGTGCAGTCTCCCAAGGCGCTCCGTGTGAACCGAGACTGAGCAACTCGGGGTGGGGTTAGAGTACCCCCGGCCGTGAGTTGCTAGAATTTCCGGCTCCAGGTTCTTGGCCAACGTTCGATCACGACCTTCTTCTGAGTGAAGAATTCGACGGCATCCATGCCTTGGCCATGCATCGTGCCGAAGAAGCTCTCCCTCCATCCACTGAAGGGAAACCAGGCCATCGGCGCGGCGACTCCGATATTGACTCCGACGTTACCCACATTCGCTTCGTACCGGAATTTCCGGGCCGCTGGACCGCTCGTTGTGAACAAGCACGCCATGTTGCCGTAGCGCCCCCTGTTCACAAGTGCGATAGCCTCATCTACCGTGTCAACATGGACCAGGCTCAGTACGGGGCCGAAAATCTCGGTTTCGGCAACTTCGCTCGCAGGCGGTAAATCCTGGAGCACCGTGGGACGGACAAAGAACCCTTTCTCGTAACCCCGCACCGTCGGGTTGCGACCATCTACCAGCAGCCTGGCGCCTTCGTCGGCGGCCTTCTGGATCAGATTCTGGATACGCTCCTTGCTTTGCCCGGTGATTACCGGCCCCATCTCAGTTCCCTCATCCAAGCCATAACCGACAACGCGCCTCTTGGCTGCCTCGGCGATGGCCTGGCTGAACGGTTCGCGGGCCTCGCCAACCGTCAAAGCCAGGGATCCAGCGAGGCAGCGCTGCCCGGCGGAGCCGAAGGCGCTGTCGGCGACGATCTGTGATGTCATCTCCATCTCGGCATCCGGCAGGACAATCAGCGGGTTCTTGGCGCCGCCATGTGCTTGCACTCGCTTGCCGTTGCTGGTCCCCCGTGAATAGATGTACTTCGCCACGGGTGTCGAACCGACGAAGCTCACTGCGCGGACGTCGGGATGGTCGAGGATCCCATCCACCGCTTCCCTGGCACCGTTGACCAAATTCACCACACCTGGCGGCAGGCCAGATTGGTCCAACAATTCGAAGACCCTGTGCATCGTCAGGGGCGTTCTCTCCGACGGCTTCACCACCACAGTATTCCCGCAAGCGATCGCATAGGGGAAGAACCAGAAAGGTATCATCCCCGGGAAGTTGAAGGGGGTGACGATGCCGCAAACGCCCAAGGGCTGGCGCATCATGAACTCGTCGATGCCGCTGGCGATGTCCTCCGAGCTCCGACCTTGCATCATCAGGGGAATGCCGCATGCCACCTCGACATTCTCGACGGCACGCAGCATCTCGCCTCTCGACTCATCCAGGATCTTGCCACTCTCCATCGTGATCGTCCGGGCGAGTTCCTCGTAGTGCTCGAGCAACAAGTCTCGAAGAGAGAACAGGTACTTGATTCGATCCACCGGAGGTGTCCGCCGCCAGTTAGGGAACGCCCCGGCCGCCGCGGCTACCGCCTGCTCGACCTCGCCGGCCGGCGAAAGGGGAACTTGCCCCAGCACTTCCGTGGTCGCCGGGTTGACGACATCGACGTAGGCGCTTGTGCCGGACTCGCGCCACTCACCGCCAATGTAGTTTGAGAGTCGTCCGTTTCCTGACATCACAGGCCTCGCGGGGGAGTGCATTAGGGGTCTCTTCTCCAATCCTCTACGCTTTGGCGTATTCATCTGCAATTGCCAGCGCGTGGTCAAGCATGTCCAGGCCGTGATCGATCTGCTCCTGAGTGACAATCAGCGGGGGCGTGCAGAAAACACAGTCCCAGTTGACGAAGGTACTCATGCCCTGCTCCCGCAGGGAGGCGGCGACACGTCGCATCGGCTCGCTGGCTGGCTTGTTCCAGCCGCTCAACGGCTGACGTGTCTCACGGTCCTTGACCAGTTCGATGACTTGATGCAGCCCGGTCCCGCGCACGTCGCCCACGCTGGTGTGTTTCTCCGCCAAGTTCATCAAACCGCGCCGAAGGGTTTTCCCCATTTCTCGCGAGTTCTCAATCAGTTTTTCGTTCCGATAGACCTCAATGTTGGCGACACCCGCGGCACACGCCAGTGCATGAGCGCCATAGGTCAACCCTCCCCAAAGGACGTTGTCGTCGAAGAAACCAGCAATCTCACCTGTCACGACAACGGCTCCCAAAGGTACATAGCCGCTTGTCAGCCCCTTGGCCATCGCCATGATATCCGGCTTCACGAAGGGATAGTGGTTTATACCGAACCACTCGCCGGTGCGTCCGAAACCGCTCATCACTTCGTCGACAATCAGCAAGATGTCATACGTTTCGCAGATCCGTTCGACGCCTCGCCAGAAGACATCCCCGCCTTGCATGATCCCGCTTGAGCCGCTGTAACCCTCGAGCAGTATCGCCGCGATGTTCTCCGGCCCCTCAAACTGCACCGTCTCTTCAATCAGATCTACGACGATCTGGTCGCCCTCCTCCTGGGTGCCCGTGCGATAGATCGGACTGCGATAAGGGTAGGGCCCGTGCACCCTGACAATCCACGGAACGCCCGGTTCATTGGCCAAACGTCGAGGGTCTCCGCCCGCGGTCATTGCGCCAAACGTCGCGCCGTGGTAGGAGCGGTACCGTGTCACTATCTTCTGTCGGCCCTTGTACAGGCGGGCGATCTTCATGGCGTTCTCGATCGCGTCCGCACCGCCCAACGTGAAGAAACTCTTGGACAGGTCGTGAGGGGTGATCTCTCGAAGAAGTTGACCGAGCCGCGCCCGCGGCTCAGTGGCAATCGATGGATAGGCGTAGCAGACGCTCTCGGCCTGTTTCTGGATGGCCTGGATGACATGCGGATTGCCGTGCCCGATGTTGACATTTACTAACTGTGACGACCAGTCCAGGTAGCGCTTTCCGTCGGCGTCCCAGAAGTACACGCCTTCGGCACGAACCATTGAAATGGGATTCCATGCTTTCTGGGAAGTCCAGCTGGCAAAGGTGTATGTCTTGTTCCGGTCGACGAGTTCAGCATGACTCGGGCTCATAGACCAGTCCTTTCGACGGAGGTTGTCAGAGGTTGATTCGGGGGTCGAAGGCACATGATCTCACTGAGAGGATCATCGTGCAGTCGGAAGCTATGGGTTCACGATGCCGCAAGCGTCAACGCCCGCAAACGATGAACAAGCATGCTTTGCCTTAGGATGCATGAGCAGTCAAGGGACTTGCAGGTCTGAGATGTTGCCTGTGAGACGGAAGGTTCCTCTTCCGGGCTTAGATCGCCGGGTAGGCCCGTCGAGCGGGTATTGGGTGAACGTAGCTGGGACTCGCCCCTGGTGGGGCCGCCCAACCGTGGTGACCGCCGCTGTCTCCACACTGCCTTCAATGGGGTGCTTGGCGGCGATCCAAAAAAAGCAACACGCTGCCCCCTATTGTGCATAATTAATGACAAGAAGTCAATCAGATTGACGGATTTGCACGAGGAATCCGTCCGGCCGTGCCTCCTCCCCCCGACAAGCCTCTTAAGGGAGGCGCCGGTCAATCGAGTGCATATAGGATGGCCGTGACCCATTCTAGGGGGCAGGCCGAGAAAAGCCCCCGCCTGGACGAGAGTAGCTCTGGCTGGCCGGAGCCCTGCCCCATCCTTATCTCACAGGGAAAGCCCACCCACCGGGTAATGGCAAGGACAGCATTGCTGCGGCGGCATACCCAAGCTCCCGGATTGACGGGTGGGATCGATTGCGGCAAACTAGACTGGCCGACCAGGGCCAGGGGAGTCGAACCACAAGGGTGCGGCGAATCTGTACTACGATACAGGCGGCATGGTAAGGGGGTGAACCAGACGCTCGCTCGAGTGTATACTAACCCTCCCGTTGTCGGCAGCGGAGCTCGTCCCATCAATCCAATGTTGTAGGGTCCGTTTCCAGATGCGGGAGTACCGCGGCGACAAGTCTCACCAGGTACGCCGTGGACCTGCTGATCGTGGTTTAGCCGCGGAGGTGAGGCGTTCCGCGAAGGAGGCGAGGAGAGGCTCATGGGTAGCTCGACGGACTCACTAGGGAGCCAGCTCGACGACCTGGATTTCGCCATCCTGACCCAGTTACAGGACGACGGGCGCAAATCGTATACGGACATCGCCAAAGCGCTGGGAGTCTCCGTAGGAACAGTCAGAAACCGCATCACCCGAATGGTCAACGATGGAACTGTACGCTTCATATGCCGTCCGGACGCGCATCAGGTTGGATTTCACACACCGGCGAACATTAAGGTATCTTTGCGGCCGTCGGCGCTGATCGAACAAGCGGCTGAGATGATCGCCACCTTCCCCGAGGTCTACTATTTGGCCTTGGTCGCCGGCGAATTCGACCTGGACGTCGACCTGATGTGTCGTGATCAGGAGCACCTCTCCAAGCTCATCACGGAACGCCTACATAAGGTCCCAGGAGTGTATGCAACGAGTACCAGTGTTATTCTCCGAACCTTCAAACTCTCGTTCCCCGACTTGACCCTTGTCAAGCCTGGCCTGAAAGCCCCCAGTGAATGACACTGGCCCACCCTGTGGGCAGGGATCATCGACGGGGTGCCCTTTTCCCTGATCACCTGGGAAGGGCCACTCAGCTGAATGACCTCTCCCGGCAGGACCCCTCTTCCGGATTTCAGGCTCCGGCATGTCCTACAGGTGGCTTCTCGCCTTCTGCGGGCACGGCCGGCCCACCCGTTCCGTCAGTCATGAGGGGGTTGCGCCGCAACTTCCCTGGGTCCGGAGTAGGGGCGTATCCGATCCAGCCAGGCGTCGCACCACCCCAGGATGGGCACACCGGTCTCCGGAGCCCGTTCTCGACCTCCGCGTGCGGCAGCCCTGGATCGGCGAACACTCGAACAATCCGAGTGGCCGTCTCAGCTACGTAAGCTTCTCCTGCCCAGTTGAACCTCTCGAGCCGGCCACTTGGATCGGTAAGGCATCCAGCGTCACATGCCGGCGGACAGCTTCGAGGTGGAAATGGCATTGACACTCGAACAAGCGATCCCAAGGGTGCCCTTCTTTGCCAATGCCAACGAACTGAAGTCCACAGCGTTGACCGGCGGCATCACGAACCTGAACTACCGTGTCGACGCCGACGGGAACTCCTACGCCTTGCGCGTCAGCGGGGCTGATACCGAGTTTCTGGGGATTCGCCGCGACGTAGAGTACGCTGCCAATCAGGCTGCTGGAGTTCTGGGCATCGCGCCTGGGGTGATGTACTTTATCGAACCAGAAGGCTATCTGGTGACGCGTTTTGTTGATGGAGTGAAGATCCCGCCCGAGGAGATGGTGAAGCCGAGACAGATACGGCGCGTTGCCGAGAAGCTACGCAGTTTCCACAGCGAGGGCCCGCGGCTGGAGGCAGAGTTCAACGTCTTCCGGCGCGTGCAGATGCTCGCTGAGATCTCACACCATCACAACTGTCAATTCCCCGCCAGCTTCGGATGGATGATGGAGAAGTTGCACACGGGGAGCAGTTATTCAGCGCCAGTCCGTCCGCTCTAAACCCTGGCCACGACGATCTGCTGAACCTCAACTTCCTGGATGAGCACGGCGATATCCGCATCCTGGATTGGGAATACGCTGGCATGGGGGACATCTTCTTCGATCTGGCGAACATCTCTCATCACCATCGATTAAGCGACGATCAGGTCCGGACGCTGCTGGAAGCCTACTTCGGTGAGGCGAAGCCGCAGACATTTGCTCGCTTGAAGCTGATGTGGCCGATGTCGGAGATGCACGAGGCGATGTGGGGGACGGCCCAGAGCGGGATCTCAAGGCTGGACGAAGACTTCCAGGGTTATGCCAAATTGTGGTTTGGGCGGGCAGCCGAGGCGCTTCAGGATCCGCGCTGGGATCAATGGATGAAGGACCTTGACGGCGTTGACTGGTGCCCGTCAGCATGAATCGAACGGATGGGAACGCTGAAGGAACTTCCCCTCAACTTTGGATCTACTCACACACGGGACGGCTGGATACGCGGCACAGAAGCCCTCCTCCAGCCCGTGGTTTTCTCCCGACGGTGTGAGCCCTTCAGCCAGGAGCCTTTCCCTGCCATCCGAGATTGAGCACACACGGTTCCAGTTCGGCCAGCTTTAGAAGACTTTCTCGGCCGGGAGGTACGTCTCCAGCTCAGCGAGCGTTCCACCTCAGTCGGCATCACGGATTGCGGAGACCAGGATCGGGCCGCGTCTTGAGACTGCTGACCGGCATGAGCATTCGGTCGACTGTGATTCAATCGACACGGAGTTGTTCAGGCCCCGCAAACAAGTTCGTCAGAGCCGGGCCACTTGAACCAACTCTCTTCGCCTCCCGTCTTCCAGCCTCGCCCCGAGGGCAGTCACCAGTCCGGCCAGGCTGCCCGTAGGAGAGCGGGCCAATCGCCCGAAGGGCCGCGACCCCCTCCATTCCTAGACCCAGCCCCCCTCGTAGCCGGACGACCCAGAGGCGAACGGCAAGCTAGGCAGAGGGCGAGGGAGGTGACAAGGGTAGCTAGGGGCACAGCTGGCCCGAACGGCTTCCTTGGCGCCCAGCCCTCAGGCTGTCACGGCCACGTCGGTAGGAAGAATCGCTCGTTGCGCTTCAGGGCCGCTATGGTAAACTACGAAAACGAACATAAGCCTCGGCGAGGATGGCATGACACCAGAAGCAAAGCGGGTTGTATGCATCGAGGATGAGCCAGAGATGATCGACCTCGTCAGGCTCATCCTGGGCCGCAAGGGCTTCAATGTCATCGGGGCGAACGGCGGCGTCGAGGGATTGGAGGCTGTCCGGAGAGAGCGACCGGATCTGGTGCTCCTCGACCTGATGATGCCTGACATGGACGGCTGGGAGGTCTACCAGCAGATCAAGGCCGACTCGGAGCTGCGCGAGATTCCGGTGATCGTCGTGACGGCCAAAGCCCAATCGATCGACAAGGTCCTTGGCTTGCACATCGCCAAAGTCGACGACTACATCAGCAAACCTTTCGGACCGCAGGAGTTGCTGGAGAGCGTCGAGAAGATCCTCGGAGCGGCCTGAGGGCTTGCTCTGTCGGACCAGACAGGCGGATCGGACCCGGCCGATCCGCTTTTTTATTGGTAGAATGCACGGCCGTGATTAGGATGCGCGCGCGTACCCGACCCTTCAAGGCGCTCATGGCGATCGCATGTCTCAGCCTGATCGTCCTGCCCATGGCCTCGGTGCGGGCTCAAGCGTCGGGACCGATCTACATCGTTAAGGAAGGCGACACGCTGTGGGGGATTGCCCAGGTCTTTGGCACCGACGCCGAAACCCTGGCGAGCAATAACGGGCTGACCCCGAACAGCACGATCTTCCCCGGAATGAGTCTGGTCATCCCCGGCTTCGAAGGTGTCGAAGGCGAGCTTCAGACGCTAGACGTTGCCTTTGGGGACACATTGGACAGCCTGGGCCTTCGCTACGGGGTGGAGACGGCGGCACTGGCGCGCATTAATCGCGTCGTCAATCCGAGCCGGCTCTATCTCGGCCAACCGGTGATCATCCCGGTCACCGCGGAAACGCCCCGCGCACTTCCCAGCTCTCTGGCGGTGCAGTCGGCGGCGGGGGAGGGCATCGTCCAGGTCGCTGTGCGGACCGGCCTCAACCCATGGCTTGTCCGGGCATTCACCTCGCCCTCCGAGGCTTTGTGGACGATACCGCAAGAGCTGATCCTGTTGGCCGGGACGGCGCGCAAGACGAACGCGCTCCCGGCCACTCTCGATGCGATTGAAGTCTCGCCGGCCCCGGCCGTCCAGGGTCACACGCTTGAGGTCCGCGCCTCGATACCGGGCCCGGTCTGGCTCGAGGGGCAGCTCGGGGACCGCGCTCTGAATTTCCACTCCGTCGACGACACGCATCTGGTTGCTTTGCAGGGTATTCACGCGTTGCTCGAACCTGGTCTATACGATCTCGAGCTCAGGGGATATACCGGGCAGGGCGGGGAGCTGGTGTGGTCTTTCCGGCAGCCGGTGCGCGTCGTCTCCGGCGGATATCCCTTTGATCCGGTCCTCAGCGTACCCCCCGAGACCATCGATCCCGATTACACCGGCCCGGAGGACCAGCTGATCGCCTCGATCATTAACCAGGTGACCGGCGAGCGTTTGTGGAGCGAAGCGTTCGCGTTCCCGGGGACTTACACCGACAGCTTCGCCTCTCGGTTCGGGTCGCGGCGGAACTACAACGGGACCGGGTACGACTACTACCACTCGGGGCTGGACTTCTACGGCGGGACGGGCACCCCAATCTTGGCCCCGGCGCCGGGGCGGGTCGTGTTAGCCGAGTTGCTCAAGGTGCGTGGCAACACGACTATCATCGACCATGGCTGGGGAATCTTCACGGCTTACCTGCACCAATCGGAACTCCAGGTGACTGTAGGTGACCGAGTCGAGACCGGTCAGATCATCGGCCTGGTGGGAGGCACCGGCCGCGTCACCGGCCCGCACCTGCATTGGGAGGTGTGGGTCGGCGGCGTTCCGGTGGACCCGATCGAGTGGGCCGAGGGAGCTTTTCCCTGAAACAGGGATCGGGATGACCCCGTATCTCCATTCCGCCGCTTGATAGTCTCCGCTCCTCAGTTCGCCTCGCCGCCTTCGCGCTTGTCGTCTTGTTCCAGCCGGCCGGCATAGTAGTCATCGAGCACGGAGCGCGCCAGATCGAGGTCTTTCTTCAAGACCATGATGTCCACCTTCCCCACCGGCCCAACCCCGATCCCGTAGGCCGTTCCGGCCGCCTCATGCGAAAGCCAAGCTTGCACCGCGTTCGACTCGAGCAGCCCGCGCAGGATCTCGGCCTCGATCATGCCCGCCGCGCTCTGGACCATCACGATCTCGTCGTCCATTCGCCCTCCTGTGACCGCATGTAGTATAATGTCGTAGCCCTCTCTCAGGACACATCGCTCGATCACATGGTTTCGTCTCCCCCAAACCCACTCGAAGCTTATTGGACCCAGTTCGAAGTCGACGAGCGCGACCTCGAGTTCATTTACAACCTTCTCCTCGAACAAGAGGTCCCTCTGACCATAGCTGAAATGGCAAGCGCGCTCATCGAGCAGCGACTGCTTCGGCTCGAACTAGAGACGGCGCAGGCGGAGCCGACCCAGGTCGCGAGCTATCTCCCCAGCGCAAGTTACGCCGCCGGCCAGAGGCTCCTGTTTCCGGCGCTGGCTGGGGCCACCGGCGAAGTTCTTGGTGTGCGCCAAGGAGTAAACCCTGAGGTCGGCTCATTCGATGTGATGCAGGTTTCGTTCGGCGATGGACGCGAGCGCGAGTTCGCGATGGGGCTCGCCGACCACGTCCTTAATCGACCCCAGGAGGTCACCGCTGAGTCGCGCGCATTTCACTCCTCCCACTCGATCATGGAGCGCTTCGGAAGCGCAATCGAGGCGCGAATCGCCGAGCGCCTGCGCGGCACACACGACATCGTCTGGATCGCCGGTCGGTGGTTTCCCAAGGCGTTATTGGCTGAGATCAACGTCGGTCACCTCAACCTGGCCGAGGCGGTGCTCGACGTCGCTTCAGGCGGGCCGCTTCCGACGGAAGCACTGGTCGAACACCTCGAGATGCCGGTCGGTGTCGATCCGCGCTTGGGCACGTTCTCCCTCGACTATGCTCTACAAGAGGACGGCCGTTTCGACGAAGTCGGACCGGCTGGGAAAGTGCTGTGGTTCCTAAAGAGGCTAGAGCCTCCCGAGGTCATGTACCCTCCCCCGCGCTTGGCCGCACCAGCTGTGTCTTACGACCGGGGAATGCTGACCAAGCCGTTACTCGAACTCGAGCGGACGCTGGATGACGAGCTCAGCCAGCTGACGCACGATGGGCCGGCGCCGGAAGAAGTCGAGCTCTCGGTTATTTTCCCGCATTGGCGCGTCGGGAGCCTCCCTCTTTCGTCAAGGCTCCAGACGATGTTCCCGACGGCCTACGAGGCTCCGCGTATCCGCTTCATCCTCGTCGATGGTCACAGCGGCGAGAAGTTCCCGGGGTGGGTTGTTCGCCAGGAACGCTATGTGTATGGGCTCGACGACTGGTACCGGCGTTACGAAGTGCCGGCCGGCGGGCTGATCCGTGTACGTCAGGGCGATCAACCGGGCGAGGTGATCGTCAGGGCGGTCGATCGGCGCCGGCGCACGGACTGGATCCGGACGGTCACGCCCAGCGAGGCCGGCCAGATCGGCTTCACCATGCTCAAGCAGCCGGTAGGCACCGCCTACGACGATCTGATGGTTGTCGGCTTGGTCGACCCCGTTGCGTTGGACGATGCCTGGCTACGAGGCAGCCAGCGTAACATGCCTCTAGACCGGATGGTGGCCTATGTTTTCCGTGAGCTGGCCAGGCTCAACCCACAAAGCGCGGTGCATGCGCAGGCTCTTTACTCAGGCGTGAATGTCCTTCGGCGTCTCCCGCCCGGCCCCATTTTCGTCGAACTCGTCCGTCAGCCCTATTTTGTCCACGTCGGCGACTTGTATTGGCGGTTTGAAGACTCCGCCTGGGGTCAGACATGAGCGCAGTCGAGGCTAGGAATTACGGAGTCCTCGTTCGTCCGACCGTCGACACCCCGTTCCAAATCGACTACGCCTGGTGGGAGCGGGCTGACCGGGAGCTCGAGATTTACCTGCGCAGCCACCTCTGCCCCGAACA
>MGOM01000098.1:29345-30520 GCA_001797105.1 Chloroflexi bacterium RBG_19FT_COMBO_62_14 | reverse complement strand
GATCACATCGATCCACAGACGGCTGAGGTCACCCGGGTGCCGGCGATCCAGAACATCCTGATCACACACTGCGCGCAACAGCCGGGCTATCTCACACCGCAAATGAGTCTGGTGAATGCCGTCTTCCGGATGTTCCTGGCCACGGGGAATGCACCGATGACGCCGAATGAGCTCGGGGAGAAGCTCGGCCGGCCTGCGGTAGTCATCCTTCGAACCTTTTCCGGCCCTCGGGTCTACCGAGGCATCCGGCCTCGCCGCCCGGATTGACCTCTCAACCCCGATCCTCTAGAATTGAGTCAAGCCCCTGTAGCTCAACGGACAGAGCATCGGACTTCTAATCCGGTGGTTGCGCGTTCGATTCGCGCCAGGGGCGCCTGCACTCTTGCGCCGGAGGGCGGCCTCCCGTCTTGGCCCGGCCCATCGTGCCCTTTGGGTCATTGCCCGTCCGGGGCAACGAGCCTAGACTGAGATCATCGGAAAATGGAGAGAGTATGGGCCCGACCGTAACATGGCCGCTCGGTATCACCCCCGAGCAATTCGTGACGTTCGGCATTTTCTGCCTGATGGGGGTGCTAACGCTTATCGTCGGTGTGCTCATGGTTACACTCGTCTTCATGCGCAGGCCTCGCTAGCGTCCGGGCGAACCGCTCCGATCGGATAACCGGGTGGGTTTGCAGAGAAGGAGTGCCTTGGCACCTCAGGCGCTCCTTTTTGATTCAAGCAGTTGGCCAGGCCGTCAGACCTTGACGAGTTGAGTAGCCAGCCTGATCCCCAATGTACGGCTCCATGACCGTGAGTAGACCGTCACTTGGATCGTCGACGAGGGAGTGAGAGTGGTTCTCGAATCGCACAATGCCCGGTTGGAATACACCGGGCCTTGTGCGAGGGATTTCGTATTGGTTTGCTTGGTACCGGGTCTGTGTGGCGCAGGCTACATGGGGGCCATCATCTCTTCCGCGGCCGCTTTCTTGGCGGCGGACTTCCTCACCGACCTGCGCGCGGCTTTGCGGGTTGACTTCTTGGCGGACGACTTGCGCGCCGCCTTGCGGGAAGACTTGCGCGCGGTCTTGCGGGAAGACTTGCGTGCCACCTTGCGGGTGGACTTACGTGCCGCCTTGCGGGACGACTTGCGGGCGGTCTTGCGGGTCGATTTGCGGGCGGCCTTGCGCGTCGAC
>MGOM01000098.1:26663-29319 GCA_001797105.1 Chloroflexi bacterium RBG_19FT_COMBO_62_14 | reverse complement strand
CGGGCGGTCTTGCGCGTCGACTTGCGGGTCGCCTTGCGGGTCGACTTACGCGTCGCCTTGCGGGTCGACTTCTTGGCCGTCCTCTTCCTGGCTACCTTCTTCACTGCCATGTTCCCACCTCCGTTTGGCGCGAGTTCGCGCCAGTGTAGACACATTCGGAAAATCGCGCAAGACCCCTGGGAGGCAAACTGCACGCCGGCCGATGCTTGCCGACACCTCATCAGCCGTAACAGGTCCAACCCGAGTCGAGGCTCCACTCGTACCGCGCATGGACGAGCCTGCCCGAAACGAGGCAAGGGCTGCGGGGTGACCGGGCCCGGCACCGAATTGGCCCGCCTCCAGCCGTCCCTTCGAATAGATCCTTCATCCGGTGCTCCGCATCCTTGTCGAGTGGCCCGCAGGCTGAGGCTCTGTGCGTGTCGACCTTCATCGACGTGTGAGAACTCGCCAGCGCTTCGAATACCTGGACGCACCCAAGCGGAGAGGATAGGACCTTCGCCTCGTTTGATAGTAAGTCACGGGCAGCGAGTGAGAAGCAAAGCGCCGATGGAGGCTGTTGGCCCAAACCGAGAACCCGAGCGATCGCGCTGGACGAATTGCTGCGCTCTGCCCAGCTTACAACAGATCTTCGTCCACCCTTCACAGGATCTTCACAGACACTGGTTAGGCTGTTTTCAAATACAAACCGGATCATTACCATAAGCGGTTTGAAGACAGGAGAGAAAATGAGGAAATTGGTGTTCGGAATAGGTGTCATCGCGGTTGCGGCAGTTGTTCTCGTGGTTGGCGCCCTAGGCTTTGTGAGTGCCTCGGCCCAGGCCGACGAGCAAGGGCCGACTGGCACGCCCCAGCCGAGGAACCCGCTGGGCGGGATGCGGATGTGGGCGTACGACGATCAAGGCTATGGCCCCATGCATGAGTCCATGCTGGAAGCTCTCGCCGACGCCTTGGGGATCTCGACCTCCGAATTGAGCGAGAGACTGGCCTCGGGGGAAAGCCTCAGCGCCATCGCCGAAGACCTTGGTCTGAGTGTGGACGAGTACCAGCAGCTCTTCTCCCAGGCACGCCAGGCAGCGATCGAGGGCGCCCAAGAGGCTGGCGTGTTGTCACAAGAGCAGGCTGAGTGGATGCTGCAGCTCATGGGTGGCGCCGGAGCGCACGGCCACTGCCCCATGCTGGGCGGCGATGTCACGGCCGGGGCGCGCTTCAATGGGATGGGCATGTTCGGCAACCGTTCGGGTGGCTGGGGAAATCGGCAACCGTAAGGAGCGCGCGGCAACCACCCTGGCGCTCTACCGATGTCGAGGGTTCGGGATGCAACCTCACTGCCTCCCGAACCCTTGGTACTTCCGGATTGAGCCTCTGCATGTCTGAGACCAAACCGCCCGCAAAGATGCTCCTGAACCCGAGCCGGTATAATGAAGGCGTGAGCTCATCGATCCTGATCGTTGAGGACGAAGCCGAGCTGGCCCAGGTCCTGCGCGACTACCTCGAGCGTGCTGGATACGTCGTTCACTCCGTCCACGACGGAGTCTCGGCCGTCTCTCACTTCCAACACAAACCGTCCGACCTGGTACTCCTGGATCTCAACCTGCCTGGCATGGACGGCCTGGATGTGTCCCGTCAACTCCGGCGCCATTCCGACGTGCCCATCATCATGGTCACCGCTCGCGTGGAGGAGACTGACCGTCTGGTCGGGTTGGAAATCGGCGCCGACGACTACATCGTCAAGCCCTTCAGTCCGCGCGAAGTCGTAGCCCGAGTCCGAGCCGTTTTGAGGCGGGCCCAGGGGAAGCCATCGGCGCCCCGCGTTCTTCGGGCGGCCGACGTCGAGGTCGACCTCGAGCGGCATCGCGTCTTCATCCGTGATCGCGAGGCCCATCTGACGCCGACAGAGTTCAGCTTGTTGGCGGCACTGGTCGAGCAGCCGGGCAGGGCATTCACCCGTCTGCAATTGCTGGCGGCGGCCCAGGGTGAGGCCTACGAGGGCTATGAGAGAACCATCGACGCGCACATCAAGAACCTGCGGGCAAAGATCGAACCCGATCCGAAGGACCCCTCCTACATCCTGACCGTGTTTGGGGTCGGCTACCGGTTCACCGATGAGAACTAAGAACCCGATCGCGGGGCTCAGTCTGGCATGGAAGCTCATCCTGGCCTTCGCCGCAGTCGTGCTGGTCGGGGTGGTCGTCGTCTCTATTCTGGCGAACCGAACCGCCGCAACCGAGGTGCGCGGTTTCATGTTTCAAGGAGGGATGACGAGCAGCGCGTTGCTGAGAGACGAGCTGGCCGCCTACTACCGCGGGCGTGGAAGCTGGCAGGGCGTCGATGAGTTCCTGGGTGGGAGGGGCACAGGTCAGATGGGCGCCGCACAGGGGGAAGGCCACATGATGGGCGGTCCGGGACATGGGTTGACACCCATCGACGTGACCCTCGCCGATGCGACCGGGCAAATCGTCGCCGGCCCGCCGGGGTCGATCGGAGGGTTGCTGACCGCCGCCGATCAAGGAGGGGCGGCAGCGATCGCCGTCGACGGAAGCACAGTCGGCTACTTGATCGTCCAAAGCGGAAGCCCGTCTCAATTGGAGGCGGATCTGCTGGCACGGGTGAACCGGGCAGTGTGGTTGGCCGCCCTGGCCGCAGGCGCGGTCGCCCT
>MGOM01000098.1:18011-26643 GCA_001797105.1 Chloroflexi bacterium RBG_19FT_COMBO_62_14 | reverse complement strand
ACAGCCGCCTCGCGAGCCTTGGCCCTGGGCGACTTGAGCCGTCGTGTGCCCGTGCGGAGTAAGGACGAGATCGGTGAGCTTTCCGCGGCCTTCAACCGCATGGCGGAAAACCTTGAACGCGCCGATTCGCTGCGGCGCGAGATGACCGCCGACATCGCCCACGAGTTGCGAAACCCGCTGGCGGTGATGCAGGCCCAGCTAGAGGCCATCATCGATGGCTTGTACCCGACGGAACCTGGGTCTCTCGGGCCGGTCCTCGAGCAGAGCACGCTGCTCAACCGGCTGGTTGAGGATCTGAGGACTCTGGCGCTGGCCGATGCAGGCCAACTCACGCTCGAGCGCGTGCGGGTCGACCTGCGTCACAGCCTGGTCCAGAGCACAGACAATTATCGCGCCCAGGCCGAGAAGGCCGGGGTGCGGCTCAAGCTGGAAGTCCCTGACGACGAGATCACAGCGAAGGTCGATCCGGGGAGGATCGAGCAGGTGCTCGGCAACCTGTTAGGGAATGCCATTCGTCACTCGCCGCCCGGGAGCGAGATCCGACTCCGACTGCAGCCCGTCGGCTTCGATCGAGCCGCGATCATCGAGGTTGCCGATCGCGGCGAGGGGATACCACCCGAGGCGCTCCCCAACATCTTCGAACGTTTCTATCGCGCAGATCGGGGACGCGACCGCAGTCGCGGCGGGAGCGGGCTCGGACTGGCCATCGCTCGACAACTGGTCGAGGCCCATGGGGGGAGCATCTCCGCCGCCAATCGTGACGGCGGCGGCGCAGAGTTCAGGGTTGAACTACCGGCTGTGTAGCCGCGTTGGCGCTCCGGTTCAATACTCGAATTCCTCCATCCCCTCGCCCTGCATCCGGTGGCGGTACGCAACTTCGCTGTGTGTAAGCCGTCTGCCGTCGGCTCGAAGGAATCGTCAATCCGGGGATGGTGGGTTCTTGGCTCGAGCCCCGTTTCACGTCTTTCTTCCCCCTTCCCCTTAGAATGTGTGAATGAATCTCTCGCGCCACACGATCCGCTTGGCGAACGTCGAATGCCCGAGAGGCGGACCGGGCAGCCTGCCCCCACCCCCGGATGATTTTAGCGGGTTGAGGCCAAAACCCCGATCGGTTATGAGCCGATTCTCAGAGAGCTGCCCGAAGCAGGGCAGCGGATTCAATCGATTCATCGCCACTTAGGTGAAGGGGCCGTTCGCCCCGGATGATCTTACCGGGGGTTGGGGGGATGCGGTTCCATCCGCTCAGGCGAGGGGATCGCCCGCCAACATGCGCGCCCTGCGCCAGGGCGGCAAGTCTTCTTTCTCGGCCAGTGCCCCGCGCAGCTCGAAGACTTGATCACGCAGGGCAGCCGCCTTCTCAAACTCGAGCGCCTCGGCCGCGGACCGCATTTGCTTCTCCAGCTCACGGATGAGCCTTGCCAGTTCGTCTTTGGGAAGCTGAACCGGCGTAAACGCCTGGTAAGTGCCTTCGGGCTCGGCCACGGCACGCGCGGCCATCTGATCCGTCAGATCGCGCACGGCTTTGATTATGCTCACCGGCTCGATATCGTGTTCGCGATTGAAGGCGACCTGCTTGGCCCGCCGGCGGTTGGTCTCATCGAGCGCCCGCTGCATCGAGTCGGTCACTTTGTCGGCATACATGATCACCCGACCGTTGATGTGGCGCGCGGCGCGCCCGATCGTCTGGATCAGGGCCGTGCCCGAGCGCAAGAAGCCCTCTTTGTCGGCGTCGAGGATGGCGACCAGAGAGACCTCGGGGAGGTCGAGGCCCTCCCGCAACAGGTTGATCCCCACCACAACGTCGAACACGCCCAGTCGAAGGTCGCGCAGGATTCCCACCCGTTCGAGGGTGTCGATCTCGGAGTGCAGGTAGTGGACCTTGATCCCTAACTCGAGTAAGTAGTCGGCCAGGTCTTCCGCCATGCGCTTGGTCAGCGTCGTCACCAGTGCGCGCTCGCCTACCTCCACCCGTCGGCGTATCTCGCCGACGAGATCGTCGATCTGTCCCTCGACCGGGCGGACTTCAACCTGAGGATCGACCAGGCCGGTCGGGCGGATGATTTGATCGACGACCTGTGTGGCGCGTTCGAGCTCGTACGGGCCGGGTGTGGCCGAGGTGTAGATCACTTGACCGACCCGGGATTGGTACTCCTCGAAGGAGAGCGGACGGTTGTCGAGGGCCGACGGAAGCCGGAACCCATACTCGACCAGGTTCTCTTTGCGCGAGCGATCACCGGCGTACATCCCGCGAACCTGAGGGATGGTCATGTGGCTCTCGTCGACGACCATCAAGTAGTCCGGCGGGAAGTAATCGATCAGAGTCCATGGGGGAGACCCCTGTGCGCGCTGATCGAGATGGCGCGAGTAGTTCTCAATCCCGGCGCAGTATCCGACTTCCCGCAGCATCTCCAGATCGTAGAGGGTGCGCTGCTCGAGGCGCTGCGCTTCGAGCAACCTGTCCTTGGACTTGAGGTAGGCAGTCCTCTCGGCGAGCTCAGACTGAATATCGGCCACGGCCGCCTGCAGCTTCTCTTGTTCGGTAATAAAGTGTTTAGCGGGGTAGATGCTCACGCTCTGGCGCTCGACCAGCAGCTCCCCCGTCAGCGGATCGAACTCGACGATGCGCTCCAACTCGTCGCCGAAGAAGCTCATTCGCAGACCGTTGTCCCCGTAGGCCGGGACAACCTCCAGCGTGTCACCCCGCACCCGGAACGTACCCGCTCGCAACTCGAGGTCGTTCCGGTCGTAGTGGCTCTCGACAAGCTGGCGGAGCAACGCTTCGCGCCGGTAGGCACTCCCCAACTCAAGATTGATGACGACCCGTCCGTAGGCCTCCGGGCTGCCGATTCCGTAGATACAGGATACCGAAGCGACTACGATCACGTCCCGGCGGGAGATGACCGAGGTCGTCGTCGAGAGGCGCAAGCGATCGATCTCTTCATTGATCTCGGTTTCCTTCTCGATGTACAGATCGTGTTTCGGGACGTAGGCTTCAGGCTGGTAGTAGTCGTAGTACGAGACGAAGTACTCGACGGCGTTCTCGGGGAAGAAGTCCTTGAACTCCGCGTACAGCTGAGCGGCCAAGGTCTTATTGTGTGCCAGAACGAGCGTCGGGCGCTGGACGCGATGGATGACGTTGGCGATGGCGAACGTTTTGCCCGTTCCGGTGGCACCCAGGAGCACCTGGTGACGGTCCCCACGCGATAGGCCTTCGACGAGCTTCTCGATGGCCTCGGGTTGGTCACCTGTGGGCTGGTACGGGGAGTGCAAGATGAAGTCGGTCATGAGGCTGGCGGCCTATCGAACAAATGGGCGAGGATTATAACACGGACGAGCGATGGATCTCCCTGAGTGAAGTGCTGTGGGCCCCTACCCTCGCGGGGGAGTGAGATCTCGTTGGAAGGCGGTGATTCGCAGAGAACTGTCGGCGGCGGAGCCGCTCTCGCCTCGCTTCCGGCCGCGACTCTCTCGGCGACTCCGCCTGTGAACGCGGCTCAGCGTCGCCATGGCTCGACGAAGATCGGGTTGCTCAATATCCACGTTCGTGTTCGCCCCTTGAAGTAGATCGAGGCCTCGACCTTGAAGACCCCGACCTCAGGTGTCGTGAATATCACCGCCTGGACATCTTCCCACGACCGGAGGGTTTCACCATTTCGGAGCAGTCGGATATCGGCGCGCCGGGGCAAGTGCACTCGGAGCGTCACGCCGAAGCGTGAACGGATGACATCGCCCATCCCGGCTGCCTGGCCATCTCCGTCGGCGCTGAAACGAAAGCCGCGGGTCGGAGCGGGAAGGTCGAAGCCGACGAATGCCTGGCCATCCCGCAAACCGTGCATGAGTATCTGGCGATCGCGTTCAACCTCACCGGTCAGAGGCTCCTCGACCAAAACGTGAGTGTTCACCGAACGGAAGAGGAACTCATACGGGAAGAGCGTCCGGCTGAGCGGGCCCATCCTGGCGGGGATGGCGTGGGCGTCGGCGCCGCCGATAGCGAAGATCTTTCTGCCTGAGTTGAGCAGTTGATTCCAGCGGGCCGAGGTCTCAGGGAAAGGCCCGCGGCCAATGTCGTCAGGTCTATAGGCGTAATAAACCGCGCGAGGGAGCGATGTCAAGCGCGCCTTGAATTCGGTCATGAAGTTCCAGATCTCGAGCCCGGCGTACCCGAAAACATCCCACTCAGTCCAGGGGAGGCTCGGCTGTAGGAACAACGGTGCGGCGGGGTCGACGGGGTGTGCAATGAAGGCGAAGCCTCCTGCCTGAACGACTGCGTCCAGGAGCGCTTGCGGGTCGGACGCCAGGGTCGCCAGTTCGCGGCGGGCTTCGTACACCAGAAGGTGGTTTCGCTGCGGGTGGAGCAGAGGATCGTGAATCTCCTCCCCGGTGAGTAGCAGCACGCGACGCTCCCCCAGGTAGCGGTAGCCATCGACTCCGTCGACCCAGATGTTGTGATCGGTAGCGACAACAAAGTCCAGCCCGGCCCGGATCGCAGCGAGGGCGACCTCATCATGCGTTGCCTGACCGTCAGAATAGACTGTATGCAGGTGAAGATTGCCGGCGTACTCGTGAATCAATGTGAACTCCGGGGAGGGAGGCCGGCCGCGTTGGACTCAACGAGCCCGGGGAGAGGAGCCTTTGGGACGGTTGCGTCCAGCGTCGCCGGGGGTGATCAAGCGCGCTCCCATGTGGGCGCAAACGCCAATCAACTGCTGGCGTTGGGCCGAACTGAGAGGGGCCAGGTGCGTGACGACCGTCCGGACTTCTTCCTGAATGACGCCGTTCAGGAGTTGCTTCCACGCCGGACCGGCGGGTTCCTGATCGAGCAGCACGCGCAAGTCGTCCGGATCGTAAGGGCCGATCAAGCCCTCCAACTGCACGCGCATGTCGTTATCGCTGTGAAGCCATCGGAAGAGCGGTCCAGTCTCGGGTAAATCGAGTGGATGGCGCTCGATGATATAGACCACGATCGGCGGAAGGGCAGTTGTCGGTTCCATTCGCAGTACCGGGCGCGGCTCGTCCCAGGCAGAAGGATAGCACATCGGTTTGTCTCAAGCAATCGGATAGATCCGGCGAAACCGTCGCCCGGAAGAAGACCCATGAAGGCAGGTGAGCCCGACCAGGACGTGGGCCGAGGCCGAACCGGCGCGCTCGCCGTCGCTGATCCTCAATCAGGAAGAGATGGGTATAATCCGCCCAGCGCGGAGGACGTATGCCGAGTTCCTATGTCGGGCGGCGCGAGATCGTCATCGCCGCAATCCTGCTGGCGGGCTGCACATATCCGCTTCCCGCGAGTGACTCTTCATCGCCGGCCCTGCGAACGGCGAGCGCGTTCCAGCCTGAGAATTCGGCGAATGCAGGCGCCTCCATCCAACCCTACGTCCCACAAGCCACCCTGGCTTTGTCGAGCCCTGTGCCGATCCCGCAGGAGGTCGATCCGCCGTCTGATCTGGTTGCGATCGCGCGCGCGATCGCCGAATCGGTCAACAAGCTGCGCGTCGCGATGGGCGGGGAGCCGTTGGCGATCGACGACCGCCTGACTCGCATCGCATTCGCTCGCTCGGCCGACATGGTCGTTCGCGGCTATTTCAGTCATGATGACCCCCAGAGCTCCCGCAACCTCGCTCTGGGGCTGCTGACCGATGCCGGGTACCGGGGGAAGCTCGGGGAGAATCTCTTCGCCACTCAGGCCCCGCTGGCGGATGTCGTCGACGAGACGATCAATGGCTGGCTTCTGAGTGAGACTCATCGCACCAATGCCATGGACGCCGATTTCCATCTAACCGGCGTGGGTTTGCTCAGTGACGGTGAATGGTGGAAGGTAACTCAGGTCTTTGTTGAGCTGGCCCCATGAAGGATGGAACGGCGTGAACAATCGCGAGGTGGCCAAGGTTTTCAGTGATACCGCCGACCTGCTCGAGATCAAAGGGGAGGCGATCTATCGGGTGCTGGCCTATCGGAAGGCGGCCGAATCCCTCTCGAGCCTGGGGGAAGACATCAATGAGACGGCGCGAACCGGCCGCTTGCGCGACATCCCCGGGGTGGGGGAGGCGATCGCTTCCAAGATCGACGAGCTGCTCACGACCGGCAAGATCTCATTCTACGAGAAGCTGGCTGCCGAGATTCCTCCCACACTTGTGGAAATCCTCAAGGTTGGAGATGTCGGTCCGAAGAAGGCGGCGCGATTCTGGAGAGAGCTCGGGATCACTACGCTGGCCGAGCTGGAAGCCGCCGCGCGCGCTGGTCGTCTGCGCGGGCTCTCCGGAATGGGGGAGAAGTCGGAGGCGCGTATCCTGGAGAGCATCCAGGCGCTCGGGCGGCGTGAGAGCGATCGTATCTCAATTGGTGTGGCGTGGCCGGCGGCCCAAGGGTTCCTCGAACGTCTGAAGGACTTACCGGGGGTGGCGGCGGCGGAAGCCGGCGGGAGGCTCCGCAGGATGCGGGAGACGGTTGGCGATTTGGACCTGATCGTCGCTTCCGATGCGCCGCGGCCGGTGATGCAGGCATTCCTGGAGTTCCCCGAAGTCGAGCGCGTCCGGGGCCAGGGAGAGACGAAAGCGAGCGTCGTGCTCCATGACGGGTTGCGTGTCCAGCTCTGGGTGCATCCGGAAGCGCACTTTGGGACGGCACTCCAATATGCGACTGGTTCACAGGCGCACAACGTCCGTCTCAGGGAGCTGGCCCTGGACAAGGGTCTGTCCCTCTCCGAGCATGGTTTCAAACGCAAGACGGGGAAGGAGATCCGCTGCGCCGAAGAGGAAGAGGTATACCGGACTCTCGGTCTGCCCTGGATCCCGCCGGAGATGCGTGAAGATCGCGGCGAGGTCAGGGCGGCGCTTGAGGGCCGCCTTCCGGTCCCGGTGGCGCTGTCCGACCTTAAAGGCGAATTGCATGCCCACAGCGATTGGAGCGACGGCAGCACTTCGATTGAAGGCATGGCCCGGGCTGCCGCCGGGCTCGGCCTGCAATACCTGGTGATCTCCGATCACTCGCGGAGCCTCGGGGTGGCGAACGGTTTGTCGATCGAACGACTGCGTGAACAGCGCAAGGTCATCTCGGCAGCCCAGAAGGCCGTCAGGGATGTCCGTCTGCTGCAGGGGGCTGAGGTCGAGATCCTGGCGGACGGCCGGCTTGACTACCCCGATGAGGTCCTGGCCGAATTGGACCTCGTCGTCGCCTCGCTCCACACTTCGCTCCGTCAGCCGCGCGAGAAGGTGACGGCTCGGCTCTTGAACGCCATCCGCAACCCGCACGTGGACATCGTCGGGCATCCGACGGGCCGGATGATCGGCGGCCGGGAAGCAGCCGACCTGGATATGGAAGCGATCCTGGCGGCGGCGATCGATCACGACATCGCCCTCGAGATCAACGCCAACCCCGAACGCTTGGATTTGAATGACGCCCATGCCCGAAGGCTGATCGAGCTGGGGGGCTTGCTGGCGATCAACACCGACGCCCATCATCCGGATCACATCGGCTTCCGCCTTTATGGTGTCGGTGTGGCGCGGCGGGCGTGGGCACCGGCGGAGGCGGTGGTCAACACCTGGCCGGTGGATCGCCTGATGGGTTGGCTCGGCGGCCGCGGCTGAGGGACTCCGCGCGACCTCCACTCCCAAGTGGTGTTTTCTCACATGGAACGCCGTCCCCCCAGCGCCCCACTGGGGCGAGGAGGCATTGTGGCTCGCATCGCGATCGTCACCGACAGCACGGCCTGCATCCCCCAAGAACTTCTCACGAAATATGATATCAAGGTCGCCCCCCAGATTCTGCTTTGGAAGGGAGAGACTCTGCTCGATGGGATCGACATCACCCCAGATGAGTTTTACACGCGCTTGCGAACCACGGACGTCATGCCGACGACTTCGCAAGCCACCGTGCGCGCATTCCATGAGATCTTCACGCCGCTCGTGGCTGAGGGGACCCCGATCCTGGCGATCGTCCTCAGCGCCAAACTCTCGGGAACCCTGTTGTCGGCCGAGCAGGCGAAGGGTGAGTTCCCGGGAGCTAAGATTGAGCTCGTGGACTCAGAGACGACGGCGATGGCCTTGGGCTTTCAGGTCCTGGCAGCTGCCCGGGCTGACGCCGAAGGCAAGTCGTTCGACGAGGTCGTGGCCCTCGCCCGCCGGGCCAAAGAGCATACGGGGGTGATGTTCGTCGTCGACACGCTCGAGTTCCTTCATCGCGGGGGCCGGATCGGCGGCGCGGCGCGCCTTTTAGGGACCGCCCTCAACATGAAGCCATTGCTCGAGATCCGTGACGGCCGGGTCGAGACTGTTGAGAGGATTCGTACGAAGGCAAAGGCCTTTGCCCGACTGCTTGATCTGATCGATGAACGGGTTGGTGGGAGACAGCCGGTTCGGCTGGCCGCCTTGCATGCCCAGGCCGCAGAGGACGCGCGCTGGCTCCTGGATCAGGCCGGACAGCGCTGCCACCCGATCGAATCGTTGATGACACCCGTCAGCCCGGTCGTCGGGAACCACGCCGGTCCGGGCACGGTGGGTCTGATTTTCTGCACCGAGCTCTGATCCTCTGTATGCAGTATCACTGAGGGGCACGCGCCTCGGCTTCCACCCGAGGCGCGTGCGCATTTCCTCCGATCCCGACGGACCCAGTCCGGCAAGAGCCTCCTACAGGGCTC
>MGOM01000098.1:11858-17989 GCA_001797105.1 Chloroflexi bacterium RBG_19FT_COMBO_62_14 | reverse complement strand
CCCCGAGGCGCAGCCCGCCCGGATCCACGGTCCGTGGTCACATCCTCCAGGCCATTCGCGCGTGTCAGGGATTGAGCGGGCCAGGGTTGGCAAATGCGCCTCGCTCTTGACATCCCCGGCGAGCCAGTTCTATAATCTCGACTTAGTCCCTCAATATTGACTAATTAGGTCTGACTAGCGCTGGGGTGGTCGGGGGATCGCTCTCACAAAGCCGGAACGGACTCTATCCAGGAGAGAAGCCCATTCCGTTGGAACGTGACCTGGTCCTGCTGGGTGTGCTCCGCCAGGGCGCAATGCATGGTTATCGAATCGCGGAGATCGTCGAGCAGGAACTGGGTCAGGCTGTTGAACTCAAACGCTCGACGACCTATTATCTCCTGGAGCGGCTGGCCAAGGAAGGTTATCTGCGGCGGAACCGCGTCACAGCCGGGAAGCGTCCCGCCCGCTGGGTCTATGAGTTGACGGAGAACGGCACAAAAAGGTTCTTCGATCTGCTCCGTCAGAACCTGGAGGCGCCCGGCCCGATCCACTTCCTCGGGGACGCCGGCCTGGCCTTCGTCGACGCCCTGGATCGATCGGAAGCTGCAGCGCTGCTGGAACGCAGACTGGCTGCACTCCAGGAAGACCTCGAAGCCATGCGGCCGACGAAGCCGGCGGCGGGGCCGAGGGACTTGCTCTCGACCCACAAGGTCTCATTCCTCGAAGAGGAGATCGCCTGGATCGAAAGCGTAATCCGCAGGCTTGAGATGGAGTCCCGAGCGAGGCCCTCCAAGCCACGCTTGGCATCATGAACGGTTATTACGTTACGCCCCCACGCGAGGGCGGTCCATATCGCCCGGCGCTCATGTCGCAGGCAGACCCGGAATCAGAAGCCCCGTGGGGGGCCGCAGAGGAGGATGAATCCAGGTGAGAGAACGGAGCATCTTCGCCATTGTCATCGTGTCCATGCTCTTGCTTGTTGTCGGTTATCTGGCGGCGACCCAGCTCAATCTGATGCCGACCCAAGCTTCGACCCGGGCGGTGCTCGTCGATGAGCTGTTCCACGTCCTGGTCGGAACGGCGGCGGTGGTCTTCGTACTCGTCGAGGGGATATTGGTCTATGCCGCGCTGCGCTTCCGGCAGCGCGCCGGGGATGAGACCGATGCGGTGCCGATCCACGGCAACACGACTCTGGAACTGGTGTGGACTGCCATCCCGGCGATGATCGTAATCGCCATCGGGTTCTACGCCTACCAGGTGTTGACCGAGATCGAGAAACCCGCGCCGGAGCCGATGGTGGTCGAAGTGATCGGGCGGCAGTTCATCTGGCAATTCCGCTATCCCGGCGAGGGAGTGACGGCGCAAGAGCTCCATCTTCCCGTGAACCAGCCGATCCGGTTTGAAATCACCTCGGGCGACGTGATCCACTCCTTCTGGGTACCTCAATTCCGCGGCAAGCGCGATGCCACTCCCGGACGCGTCTCGGAGTTCCTGGTGACACCGACCGAGATCGGAACGTTCCCCGTCCGCTGCGCCGAGCTCTGCGGACCAGGTCACGCCAACATGACAACCCAGGTAATTGTCGAAAGCCCGGCGGATTTCCAGGCCTGGCTGGCAGGTCAGCAGTGAACACCGCTGGTCAACCAATGCGATACCGACGGAGCTGTTGCCTGCCTGACGAAATGTCTGCTGTCGCGCCTGTGGACCTCATAACCACACGTGGCGAGGAGAAGATCAATGAGCATGTCGACTGAGGCCGTCTCGCCGGGCCGAGGATGGCGGCGTTACTTCACCTGGAACACGGATCACAAAGTCATCGGGGTTCAGTACCTGGTGACGACCTTCTGTTTCTTTCTCATCGGCGGTCTTCTGGCAATGCTGGTCCGGGCGGAGCTGGCGCAGCCCGGGCCGGATTTCTTGAATGGAACCGAGTTCAATCGATTTCTCACCAACCACGGTTCGGTGATGCTCTTCCTGTGGATCATCCCGGTCCTGGCGGGGTTCGGCAATTACCTCGTCCCACTGATGATCGGTGCTCGCGACATGGCGTTTCCGAACATGAACGCCCTCTCGTTCTGGCTGATCCCGCCGGCCGGTCTGATCATGCTGGCGAGTTTCTTCGTCGGGGCGGCTGAGGCCGGATGGACAGCCTACGCGCCGCTCTCGATCCAGACACCGGTCGGCCAGACGTTGTGGGCGGTCAGCGTGATCATCCTCGGGACATCGTCGCTGCTGGGCGCAGTCAACTTCGTCACCACGGTTTTCACCATGCGCGCCGAGGGGATGACCTTCTGGCGTCTGCCTCTGTTCGTGTGGGGAATGCTGGCGACGTCGCTGCTCGTCTTGCTGGCGACGCCGGTGCTGACCGCCGGCCTGGTGTTGATCGCGATGGACCGTATGGCCGGAACGCTCTTCTTCTCCGCCTCGAATGGTGGCGATCCGATCCTGTGGCAGAACATGTTCTGGTTCTATTCCCACCCGGCCGTCTACATCATGGTCCTACCGGCGATGGGGATTGTCTCCGAGGTCTACCCCGTCTTCTCCCGCAAGCCGATCTTCGGTTACAAAGCCATCGCCATGTCGAGCATGGCAATCAGCATTTTGGGGTTGACGGTTTGGGCCCACCACATGTTCACCAGCGGTATGGACCCGCGTCTCAGGATCCCGTACATGATCAGCTCGATGATCATCGCCGTTCCGACCGGGATCAAGATCTTCTCCTGGCTGGCGACGATCTGGGATGGGAAAATTCGCTTCACCACACCGATGCTCTTCGCCCTGGGTTTTATCTCGATGTTCTTGATCGGTGGGATCACGGGGATTTTTCTGGCGGCCATCCCGATCGACGTGCACGTCCACGACACCTATTTCGTCGTGGCCCATCTCCATTTCGTACTCTTCGGCGGGAGCGTCTCCGCGGTTTACGCAGGCCTGTACTACTGGTTCCCCAAGATCACAGGACGGATGTACGACGAGCGTCTGGGCAAAGTGCATTTCGTGGCGAACTTCGTCGGGACCAACCTGACTTACCTTCCGATGTTCCTGGCCGGCCTGCTGGGAATGCCGAGGCGGGTCTCCGACTACAGCCCGGAGTTCACGACCCTTAACTTGCTGGCGACGCTCGGAGCGTTCCTCCTCGGGACCTCGGCGCTTCCCTTCATCTACAATGCCGTCGTGAGCTGGGTGAGTGGGCCGAAGGCCGCCGCCAACCCATGGCGGGCGTTGACGCTCGAATGGCAAACCGATTCCCCGCCGCCTGCCGAGAACTTCCATCAACCACCCGTCGTCAATAGCGGACCGTACGACTATGGCCAGCCGATGGGCGTGAGCGGACAGGCACAGGCTGTCCCGGCTGTCGGCGACTGAACCCGGCTAAGGAGAACCAAGATGCGTGAGGCGACACGATCGGCGGATGAGGCAGGCATGTTTGCTGCGGGGGTCAGGCTGGGGCTCGATCATCTCAAGCTAGGGATGTGGCTCTTCCTGGCTTCGGAGGTGATGTTCTTCGGCGGGCTGATCTCTGCCTTTATGCACTTCAAAGTCAACAATCCTTCCCCCGAGTCCTCGCTCTTGGATGTCGTGTTGGTCGGCCTGAACACTTTCGTCCTCCTGACTTCGAGTCTGACCGTGGTGCTTGGCCTGGCGGCGATCCAGCGCGGCGATCGCCGGGGGCTGATCGGCTACCTGACAGCGACGATCCTCCTGGGGACGGCCTTTCTTGTCGGCCAGGGGAATGAGTTCGCCACGTTGTACCGGCACGGGATAACCTTGAGCAGCAGCTTGTTTGGGTCGAGCTTCTTTACGCTCACCGGGTTTCATGGCCTTCACGTCCTGGTCGGGATCTGTTGGGCGCTCTCCACGCTCGTCAAGGCCCTCCGGGCCGGCTACTCCCAGGGCTCTTACCTGGGTGTCGAGGTCTTCGGATTGTATTGGCACTTCGTGGACATCGTCTGGATCATCTTGTTCACACTGATCTACCTGATCTAGGAGGCTAGAACATGCAGATGGAAACTCAAAGCCCGTCGAAACCCAGGGCGGGGATACGGACCTACCTTCTGGTCTTCCTTGGATTAGCGGTCATCACCGGAGTCGAGATCGGGCTTGCAACGGTCGGACTGAGTCGATCGCTACGTGTCCCGATCTTCATCGTCCTTTCCCTCGTCAAAGCCTCACTGGTTGCGGCCTTCTACATGCACTTGCGAAGCGACGCGCGCTTCTTTACCGCGATCTTCATCACGCCGGTGGTTTTGATCCTAGCAGTTGCGGTGTTGTTCGTCATCGCCTAGCAGGTTGGGGGAGAACACTGGGGAGATAGAGGGCCCCTGATGATCGGCTGCGTACCAGCCTGAATGACTGGACGAACAGGCCGGCCCGAGGTAGGGAGATCAGTGAGGATCGACAATCCTAGTCGGTACAACGGACGATGGGAGCGCTGGCTGGCGATCTGCGCCGCCGTGGCAACATACACGGTGCTGGTCCTGGGCGCCCTTCAGAGCCGATCGGGCGCGGGGCTGGCTTGTCCAGAGTGGCCACTTTGCCGGGGCAGCCTGCTGGCGACGTTCTCGACGGAGGTGCTCATCGCCTCCGGGCACCGGGTGGCGGGAATGCTGGCCTTCCTCCTGGCCCTGGCCACGGCGATTGTGATTTGGCGTCGCCCGGCGTCCTCGCGTGTGCTCAGGATCATCAGCGTGATCGTGCTCGGCTTGTTCCTTGTCGAAGGGACTGCCGGCGCGGTGGTCGTCCTCGCAGGCGCGAACGCGCCTTCGGTCTCAGCTCATTTGGGGATCGCATTACTGTCTCTGGCAGTCCAGGTCTGTCTGGTCGCGATCATGTTCGTGCCTGCGCATAGCCACATGGATTCGGCACATCCGGCTCTCGCCGATCCGCTCACGCGTGGGTCTTTGGCTACGGTCGGGCTGGCATTCATCCTCCTTACCACCGGCGCGTCGATGGCCGCCGGGCAGGCGCAAGACTGTGGCGGATCCGCTGCGTGTGGCGCGTGGACGCTGTCATGGCAGATCTTCGAGCCACAGGGTTTGATCCACCGGCTCGCCGCGGCCGGCGTTGCGGTGATCGTGTTTTGGCTGACCGCCCAAGTGTGGAGGAGAAGACGCGCCCGGCCGGCGGCTGCGGTGGCGGCCAGCACCACTGCCGGACTGATGCTGGCGCAGATCGGCATCGGCGCCCTGGGTTCGATCCAGTCCTTGACGCCCGTCGCCGCCGATCTCCACGTGGCCACGGCAGGCGCCATCTGGGCAGCGCTGATCCTGACGACCGTCTTCCTGGCGACAGAGAGACCCGTCTCGGACAGCAGACCTGGCGACGACCGGCTTCTGCCGCTGACCAGCCTCAAAGATTACCTTGCGTTGACCAAGCCAGTGATCGTGGTCCTGCTTCTGGTGACGACTTTGGCCGGGATGGTCGTTGCCGCGGGTGGTTGGCCGTCGTTGTCGACGATCATCTGGACGATGATCGGCGGCGCTTTCTCGGCCGGAGGCGCCGGGGCGCTCAATCAATACCTTGATCGCGATCTCGACAGCCGAATGCAGCGCACGGAAAATCGGCCGTTGCCCGGCCGGCGCTTGACCGAGGCCGAGGTGCTGGCCTTTGGGATTCTCTCCTGCCTGGCGGGCTTCTTTGTCATGGCGGTGATGGTCAATCTGCTCAGCGCGCTGTTGTCGCTGGCCGGGATGGTCTATTACGTCGTCCTCTATACGATCGTACTGAAACAAGCCACGACCCAGAATATCGTCGTCGGTGGAGGGGCAGGGGCAATCCCGCCGCTTGTAGGTTGGGCGGCGGCGACGAATTCGCTGAACGTTGGGGCATTCTTCTTGTTCGCCCTGGTCTTCTTCTGGACCCCGCCGCACTTCTGGGCGCTGGCGCTCGTTCGAAGTCGCGATTATGCCCGTGCGGGTGTGCCGATGTTGCCGGTGGTGTATGGGGAGGAGCACACGCGCTGGCAGATCCTGCTCTATACGGTTCAGGTCGTCGCGCTCACGCTGTTGATGCCCGCCGTGCACGTCGGCGGACGCCTGTATCTCGCGGCGGCGATCATGTTGGGAGGCGCGCTGCTCGTGACCGCATGGCGCTTGTGGCGCGTCGGCGGCAATCGTCTGGCCTGGCGGATGTATCGCTACTCGAGCATGTAT
>MGOM01000098.1:11464-11837 GCA_001797105.1 Chloroflexi bacterium RBG_19FT_COMBO_62_14 | reverse complement strand
TACGTTGCTGCGCATTTGATAACGCGGGGCGGCGGCAGAATCCAACGGCAAGACGAAGGGTCGGCGCTTAACGCCGACCCTTCGTCTTGCCGTTGACATGCTAAAGATGGCGCCTGAGATCAGCGCGGCCGGGGACGGCGGCCCGAGCATGGGTGTCCCCGCGCCCCCAGCGCTGTGGACGGTGCCGGGCACCCAAGGGTAGGCCATGAGGGATTGTCGCTGCAACCCAGGAGAGGGTGGCCGGACGGTTCTGTACTCTCGATCCATACATTCGGTACAATGAAGACGCGAGCCCAGGAAGGCGCGTGATGGAATATCGAAGACTCGGAACAACGGATTTCACGGTCTCTGCGCTGTGCCTCGGCACGATGCA
>MGOM01000098.1:6006-11451 GCA_001797105.1 Chloroflexi bacterium RBG_19FT_COMBO_62_14 | reverse complement strand
GCCGACAAAGAAACCTCGCTGGCGATCTTGACCGCCGCCTATGAGGCCGGCATCAACTTCGTGGACACAGCCGACATCTACTCGAAATGGGTCGCCGGGAATCAGGGCGGCGAGGCCGAGACCATCATCGGCGAATGGCTCAAGCAAGGCGTGGCGCGTCGCGAAGACCTCGTCCTGGCGACCAAGGTGCGCGGTCGAATGTGGGAGGGGCCTGACGGCGAAGGCCTTTCGAGGGCGCACATTCAGAGGGGCGCAGAGGACTCTTTGAAACGAATGGGGATCGAGGCCATCGATCTCTATCAGCTTCACTACCCCGACCCTCAGACCCCGATCGAGGAAACGCTCGAGGCGCTGGACAGCCTTGTCCGAAGTGGGAAGGTCCGCGCGATTGGATGCTCGAACTTCCGCCCCTCGGAGATTGTCCCGGCCTTGGGCTCATCCGAGAAGAGCAACCTGGCGAGTTTCGTCAGCGTCCAACCTCAGTACAACTTGGTCCATCGCCAGGAATTCGAGTCGGAGCTGAAGGGGGTTTGCGAGCAATTCGGCCTGGCGGTCCTGCCCTACAGTCCGCTGGGCGGCGGCTTCCTGACCGGGAAGTACACAAGGGATCACAAGCCTCCAGCCGGATCACGGGCGGCCGGAAGTCAGAGGATCCGCGATCTAATGGGGAAGCGTGCGACCTGGGAGGCACTTGAGGTGATCATCGAAATCGCTCAGGCCCGCGGCAACTCGGCATCCCAGGTGTCCCTGGCGTGGCTCCTCGGCCGCCCCGGCGTGACGAGCCCGATCATCGGTCCCCGCTCACTGGAGCAGCTCGAGGACAACCTTGGGGCGACCGACCTGAAGCTCGGCCAAGCTGAGCTCCAGCGACTTGAAGAGGTTAGTGCTGAAACGTAGCGGGACGCCAGACGCGACGGACCATGTGTTCTTATGGTAAGTGGAAGACGGAGATGGTATAATCGGCCCGGATCGTCTCATGCGGCAGAGGGAGAGCGTATGCGGACGGCCATCCTCCGGTTCTTGACGTTCTTGAGAGAACAACGGGGAAGCGCCGACAATACCATTCTGGCTTACCGGACCGACCTGAAGCAGATGGACCAGGTCGTTTCGCGCGGCAAGGGCGCGCAGGTCACACCCCCGACACTGGATCGAGAGAAGCTGCGCCGCTACGTTGAATGGTTGAGTGAATCTGGCTATCGGCCGGCGACGGTCGCCCGCAAGATGGCGGCGGTCCGTTCGTTCTTAGACTACCTCGGAGAACACGAGGAGGGCATCACCCAAAACCTCACCCTCGAACTCCAGTCGCCACCGGCACCTCGCCGCAGGCCGCGCATCCTGACCAAGGATGAAATCGACCGGCTGTTGGCGGCGCCGGCCACGCTCGATTCGTCGCGCGGTCTGCGGGATGCGGCGATCCTGGCCCTCTTGTACGTCACGGGTCTGCGGGCGGCCGAGGCTGTCGGGCTGCGGATCGACGATGTCGAGCTGGCCGCCGGCGTGATCCGGCGGGCACGACAGCCCGCTCAGGTCCTCAAACTCGGTGAGAGCTTGCCGGCGTTGCGGCGCTACCTCGAGGAAGCTCGCGGCCAACTGAATTCAAGTGCGAGTGAGAAAGCCCTGTTCCTCAATCAGCGCGGGCAGTCTTTGAGCCGGCAAGGACTGTGGCTGGTAGTGAAGCGATGGGCGCAGGCGACCGGACTGGGGCCGGACGTGTCGCCCTACTCACTGCGTCACTCGCTGGCTCACCACATGCTTAATCAAGGCCGGACGCGGCGCGAGGTCCAGGAGCTTTTGGGCTTGAGCAGCCCGAACGTGCTACGCGTCGGAAGGGGAAAAGTCGAATCGTGAGTGGTTTCGCCGAAGATACTGGCTTTCTGACGATAGATGAGATCGAGGCCGCGGCGCGGGTGATCCGCCAGCGCAGCCCGGCCAGGCCTAGAGTCGGTCTGATCTTGGGCTCCGGCCTCGGTCCTTTGGCCGACCATGTGGAGGATGCTGCCCGGATTGCGGTGAAGGATGTACCGGGTTGGCCGACCTCGACCGTCGATGGTCACGTCGGTGAGATCGTCATCGGGAAGCTGGAAGGGCAGTCGGTCATCGTCATGCGCGGCCGAGCGCATTACTATGAGGGTTATTCGATGTCGCGGCTCGGCCTCCCGGTCAGGGTGATACAGCACTTGGGGGTCAAGACGCTCATACTGACCAATGCCGCCGGGAGCGTCAACCCGGAGTTCAATCCCGGGGATTTAATGCTCATCACCGATCACCTCAACCTGATCGGCATGGCCGGCTTATCGCCCTTGCGTGGCCCAAACCTGGACAGCTTCGGACCACGGTTTCCCGATATGAGTCAGACGTACTCGCGCCCCCTGCGCGATTTGGCCCTCAAAGTGGCGGCCGACTCCGGTCTGACTCTGCACCAGGGCGTGTATATCTGCTTGGCCGGCCCTTCGTTCGAGACGCCGGCCGATCTGCGTTTCTTGAGGGGGATCGGGGCCGACGCGGTGGGGATGTCGACCGTGCCCGAGGCGACGGTCGCTCATCACGGCGGGCTCGATGTTCTGGGGATATCGGGGATTAGCAATAAGGCAAACCTGGACGGAAACACGGTCACGACACACGAAGAGGTCCTGGCCGCCGGACGGGTCATCGTTCCCAAGTTGACGGCTCTGATCAGGGGGGTCCTCGGCCGCCTTTAGGCGATCGCTTAATGGAAGACGCCCTGCTCTTTATCGAGGAGCAACAGACCTGGATCTATCTGCTCTTTGCCCTATTTGCCATCCTCTATCTCAAGGCAACCTTGGACGCAGCCGGCGAGCTGCGTGCCGCTTTGTTTGGGTTGGAACGCGAGCGTTCGTTGTCCAAGCTCAGGCGTTCCGGGGCGATGCTGACGGTCTCGCTGGCGATTCTCCTGACGACCTTCGTCCTGGCGACGTACGCCGGGCCGGCCATTCCGGCCGCTGCACGGCCGACTGCGCTCCCGACGGTCTCTTTGCTCGCGACACCGGAGATTACGCTCGTCGCCCAGAACGGCGCGCCGGCGACGGCGATTCCCCCCCTGCACGACGGCCTCGACAGCTCCGGATGCACCAATCTCACCGCCACGCTCACCTCACCAGTTGAAGGAGAAACGCTGCGTGATTCGGTCGACATCCTGGGGACGGCCGATGTGGCCAACTTCTCCTTCTACAAGTATGAGTATCGCAGCATGGCGCCGGATTCGGTCTGGCGGACGATCTCGGCCGGGACGACCCCGGTCGTCGAGGGGAAACTCGGGAGCTGGGACACCAGTCTGCTGGTCCCGGGGGATTACGCGCTCAGATTGGTGGTGACGGATACAGCAGGAAATGCACCTTTGCCGTGTGCGATCCGAGTTTCGGTGGCAGCCTCCAGCTCGTGATGGCTGTCCTAGGCCCGGATTGCCGGGCCGCAGTCGCGCCGGCGGTCAACCAGGAGTGTGACATTGGAGGGTGAGGAACTCACGATCCGAAAGGCAGTCTCGACCGACATCGCCGACTTGATCGACATGGATCACTCGTACAGCACGGATCACGTCTGGCAGATGGGCTATACGGTCGAGGCGGAAGAGGTATCGGTGGCCTTCCGCCAGGTGCGTCTACCGAGGCCGATGCGAGTTGAGTACCCGCGCGACCCGGATCGACTTGCCGACGAGTGGACGCGCAAGGCAGTGTTGTTGGTGGCGGAGCAGGGAGGCCAGCCGATCGCCTACCTGGCGCTCAGCGAATCTCCGGCATTGTCTTCGGCCTGGATCACCGATCTCGTCGTAGTAAGTTCCCACCGGCGGCAGGGGGTCGCCACGCATCTTATCGGACAAGTCCGGGGGTGGTGCCGGGAACAGGGGCTGAGCCGCCTGTTCCTCGAGATGCAGATCAAGAACTACCCGACGATCAGCCTCGCCCGCAAACTCGGATTTGTCTTCTCCGGATACAGCGATCACCACTACCTGGACCAAGACATCGCCATCTTCTTCAGCCTGGAGATCCGCTAGGCCATCATGGTCCTCCCGCAGGCTGTTCTTGCAGTCTTGCTCGTCATTAACGAGATCCTGAACGCCGGTGATGCTATCACGGCGTTCTCGCTCCTGCTGTATTCCCTGACCTTCAACCTGCGCGAACGGGTGGCCAGGGCGTTTGCCCTCCTCCTGGCGTGCGTCGTTCTGGGTCACTTCGGGGATGTTCTGGTGAGCACGGCATACAGCCAGACCGAGCTCGCGCTTTGGCTGCGTATGCAATGGCTCGCCATCGGCCTGCTCCCCGCCGCCTACATGCACCTGACTGACGCCCTGCTGGCGGCGACCGGCCGGCCTTCGCGCGGCCGAAGGGGCATGGCGGTCCGGATCGGGTACGTCGTTGGCGCGGCTCTGGCTGTCGCCGTGGGGCTGGGAGATGGGGTCGTCGACGGCGTTGCCCAACAGGCGTCGGCGGCATACCTGAGGCCGGGTCCTCTCTTCTATCTGTATACGGTCTTCTTGACCGCGAGCCTGATCATCTCTGGACGGAACCTGTACCGGGCCTACCTGCGTTGTTTGACGCGGACGAGCCGTCGCAGGATGGTTTACTTGATGCTCGGGGCCGTGGGGCCGGTTCTCAGCATCTTCCCCTTTCTGACCTTCGCTGGACCCCTGATGCTGGCTGTTCCTGTGCTCTTCTGGTCGGTTCAGATTCTCACCAACATCTACGTTGCGGGTTCGCTCGTCCTGATGGCCTACAGCGTTGCCTATTTCGGCGTGAGCTCCCCCGCCCGGGTCGTGAAAAGCCGTCTCTTCCAGTGGATCCTGCGCGGGCCGGTCGTGGCGTCGACGGTCCTGGCGGTCATGGTCCTGGTGAACCGGGCGGCGAGCCTGTTCGGGCTGGAGCAGAGCCGGCTAGTGCCGTTCGCCATGGTCGCTTCCCTTCTGCTCCTCCAACTTCTGATCACCTTGATCCGACCCCCGATCGAGCGCTGGCTGTTCTATGGGGAAGACCGGATCGAAGTTGCTCGGCTGCACTTGCTGGAAGAGCGGCTGCTGACATCGGGGGACTTGCGTCAGTTCCTTGAATCCATTCTGAACGCAGTATGTGACATTCACCGCACGCCGTCGGCGTTCTTCGCCGTGGTCGGTCCGAACGGGCTCGACCTGGAGGTTGCCGTCGGTCCAGGCGATCCGATCAGACAGATGGAGGACATCCCCCCCTTGCTGATGAGCGAAGGTCAATTCGATGTCCCGGCGCTGGGGAAGGTGTTCAACTGGGGATCGCACTGGCTCATCCCACTTCGGACCGCCGAGACTCATGAGTTGATCGGATTGCTGGGGATGCAAGCCCGCAGCGCCCAACCGGATTTCTCGTCGGAGGAGGCGGTCGCTCTGCACGGGCTTGCGGACAAGGCCGCCGTCGCCTTGACGGACAGGCTCCTGCAGAGGGAAGTCTTCGGCGTGGTCGATCG
>MGOM01000098.1:5586-5996 GCA_001797105.1 Chloroflexi bacterium RBG_19FT_COMBO_62_14 | reverse complement strand
CAGGTCGAGGCAATCCAGCGTATGCGGGCGGCCTCCCGCTTCGCCGGCATCGGTGAGCTCGGGATGCCGACCGATTTCGTGCGCACCGAAACCGATCTGATCGATTTTGTGCGCGAAGCGCTTGGCCACTATTGGGGAGGCCCGAGGCTTCTCCAGAGCCCCTTGCTCGGGCTGCGCGTCGTCAGCCACTCGCTCGCCGAGCATGATGGCAACCCGGTAAACGCTTTGAGGGCGATCCTCAAGCGCGGAATCGACCGGACGAGGCCCGAGGGGGAGAGGCGTTTCACCGCAGAGTGGATGCTCTACAACATCCTCGAGATGAAGTTCCTCGAGGGCCGCAAGGTGCGGGACGTCGCCCTCCGGCTGGCGATGTCGGAGGCGGACCTGTACCGCAAGCAGCGAGTTGCGAT
>MGOM01000098.1:0-5562 GCA_001797105.1 Chloroflexi bacterium RBG_19FT_COMBO_62_14 | reverse complement strand
GCGGAGACGAATCCCGGGCATCGAGGGCCCCTTCAACGCATTCCGAAAATTAGTCCCTATCCAGGGAGTGAGGGGGATACGATCTTGCTTGAGTTGGATTGGCGTTGCCGATTCGGGTCTGTGCATTGCTCCATGCTCTTTGACGCCCCCAGGCCATCCTGGCGGAGGTCTCAAAGCCGGGTTTCCGGTCAACCTCCTTCTCGACATTCAACTGATAACCGATTTAGCCTCGAACCAAGCCGGAGAGTCTCCTCATTCCATTTCCCCGGTAAGACCTACCGGGGCAGGCGGCGTCGAGAAGGCCTCTTGGGCGGGCCGCTCTCGTAGGAGTCCCGCGCCCTTGGCGGACCTTCCTGGGAGTTGAGACGGGTCGGACGCCCGGGGCAGCGGACCGCTCGTCGCGGGCGATCTAGTGAGGATTTCGGCGGGAGTGTCGGCAAGTGAGATCTGCTGCATCGGGCGAATAGGCGTGTCACGACCGGTCCGCCCAGACGCCGCGCCTCATGGGGGAAGCTCTTCGAGCTGCTCTTGCGAGCCGCGGCGCGCATGAACAAAGATGGACTGCGTTCATTGGAACTTGGCTTCGTATCTGGCGTGGAGTGGCGAGCAAATGATCTTGCTGACCGGACAACGCCGGTCGAGAGACCAATGCTTGCATCTGCGCCGGTTTGGGGTATTCTAATTTTGCGGGGATTGGGGAAGAATCGGTGTGAAGGAGTCGATTTGCACATGTTGGAGGTCATGAGATGTCGTTCGACAACGATCGGTCGGTCGGGGGGAAGGAGTCAACGCAGCCAATGGATGAAGGCTGGTGGGCTGCGGTCCTAAAGGAGGATGAGGGTCGAATTTCTCCGCTACGTTATAGGCAAGGCAACCCCTCGGTAGCCCGCAACAATAGTCCGGGTACTGCCGAGGATTGGAACTGGGCGCGCGCTCTTTACGACACCGACGACACGGTCAGCTTGCCCGTGATTGGATACAACCGGGGCGGGCTGTTGGTGGAAGCCCGCGGTTTACGAGGCTTCGTCCCTGTGTCACATTTGGTCCAGATCCAGCCTTCCGAGTTGCTCGAGGAGCGGAGCCGGCAGCTGGCGGAATTCGTCGGCCGCGACTTGTGTCTCAAGGTCATCGAGTATGATCCTGAGCGCGGCCGACTGGTGTTCTCGGAGCGGGCTGCTCTGGCCGGGCCGGGGAAGCGGACGGCGCTCCTGGCCTGCCTGGAGCAGGGCCGTCGCGTTCGAGGGGTCGTTACCAATGTCACCGGTTTCGGAGCATTTGTTGATCTCGGCGGAGTGGAGGGTCTGATCCACGTCTCCGAGCTATCCTGGGGCAGGGTTCGCCATCCGGAAGATGTGCTCCGCTGCGGAGAGGAGGTCGAGGCGCTGGTACTCTCCGTAGATCGCGATCAATGCCGCGTGGGGCTGAGCTTGAAGGAGTTGCAGCCGGATCCGTGGTCGAGCGTCGCCGAGCGCTTCGTGCTCGGCCAGATCGTGACCGGGGTTGTCACGAACATCGTGAAGTTTGGTGCGTTCGTGGGTATCGAAGAGGGTTTGGAGGGCTTGATCCACATTTCAGAGCTCGGCGACGGGAGCTCTCTCCATCCTCGCAGCGTGCTGCGCGAAGGCGAGCAGGTGCGGGCGCGGATCGTCAATATCGACCCGGCCGGCCGCCGGTTGGCATTAAGCCTGCGTCAGGTTCCTCAGCCGGAGGGCATGGGCGAGTCGAATGAGGCCGATCCGGAGAGAGCGCCCCTTTCGTCGTACTGACCTGTACTCTGGGATAGCGCAAGCCGGGCAGGCGTAGGCCGCGCCCGGCGTTCGTTTTGTGATTCGAGCAGTCATGACGCGCAATCGCACTCGATACACTCAAGCACAGAGTACATCACTCGATGGCCTGCCCGACCGGCTCTCGGACTGGTGGTGGTCCTTCGCCGATCGTGCCCTTGAATACCTCGAGGACTTCGGTGCGCTTGCGCTGGGTGTGGCGACGGTGCTGACAGTCTTGGGGATGATCGGGCTGACGCACGGCGCATGGATCGACGCCTGGGTGGGCCTCCTCTTGCGCTGGCTCGGATGGGGCGGTCTGGCGATCCCGGTCGCGCTGTTCGCGACATTCGTCTTGCTCCTCAGACGGAGTATGGGCCGGCCGACGCACGTGCGATGGATCCGGGTGATCGCCATCGAGCTGGCGTTGTTTGCCTTCCTGGGTGTGCTGTCCATGCTAGAGGGGATGTCGCTGGCCGGGGCTGAAGCCGGGGAGGGCGGGGGGCTGATCGGGTGGGGAATGGCGATTCTTCTGACTGACACCCTGGGCGGGCTTGGGGGTGTGCTCCTGCTTGTGGGCGTGGCCCTGGCTGCAGGTGTCTTCGGGCTTGGGCCGACGCTGGCCCATTTGATCCCGGATGATCGCCGGGCGATCGTCACGGATGATCCTTATATCCCGGTCCCGTCCGCTGCTGAAGAGTCGGCGGTCACCGTCGTCGCCCGTCCAACCGCAGGCGCCCCCGCTCTAGTTCCGGGGGCGCGGCATGTTCCGCGCGCATTTCGCAAGAACTTCCGCGTGGAGCCGGTGGCTGTAGAGAAGAAGGCCTCCTCGGGGAGCCGGAGCGAACGTCTGCCTCCCCTGGAGGTTCTCGAGCGCGGCGAACTGGTCCAGATCACCGCACGCGAGATCAATCTCGCCGCGGGTCTGATCGAAAAGACGTTGGCCGACTTCGGCCTCCCGGCCACAGTTGTCAGTTTCCGCTCGGGCCCGGCGGTCACGCAGTTCGCCGTCGAGCCGGGTTTCATCGAACACGCTGGGACAGACGAGACCGTCAAGCGACAAAAGGTCCGGGTCTCTCAGATCTCGGCATTGGCCAACGATCTCGCCCTGGCACTGTCGGCATCCACCTTGCGGATCGAAGCCCCAGTGCCGGGCCACGCCTACGTCGGTATCGAAGTTCCCAATCGTCGGGCGGCCCGGGTGCGGCTGCGTTCGATCCTCGAGGCTGAGGTCTTCCAATCCGTCGGCTCTCCTTTGGCGGTGGCGCTGGGCCGTGACGTCGCCGGCGCACCGGTCGTCGCCGACCTGGCGGCGATGCCGCACTTGCTGATCGCCGGGACGACGGGATCTGGCAAGTCGGTGTGCATTACGGCCCTGACGACCTGCCTCGTGATGAACAACTCGCCGGAGGATTTGCGACTGGTGATGATCGACCCGAAGATGGTCGAGCTCGTGCGTTTCAACGGCTTGCCTCACATTCTTGGCAAGGTCGAGACCGAGCTCGAGCGTATCGTCGGGGTATTGCGCTGGTGCACCCAGGAGATGGATCGCCGCTATCGACTCCTGGAGCAAGCCAAGGCGCGCGACATCGAGGCTTATAACCGGCGCATGCGCCGGCGGAAGCAGTCGGAACTGTTGCCACGCATTGTCATCATGATCGACGAACTGGCGGACTTGATGATGATGGCGCCGGATCAGACCGAGCGGACCGTGGTCCGTCTGGCACAGATGGCGCGGGCGACCGGCTTGCATCTTGTGCTGGCAACCCAGCGGCCGAGTACGGATATCGTGACGGGGCTGATCAAGGCCAACTTCCCCGCCCGCATTTCGTTCGCGGTGGCCTCGGGTGTGGATTCGCGGGTGATCCTGGATGGGCCTGGCGCCGAAACGCTCTTGGGCCGAGGCGATATGCTCTTTCTCTCGCCCGAGGCAGGCGTGCCGGCGCGCTTGCAGGGCGTGTTCGTCGGTGACGAGGAGATCGATCGGGTCGTGGCCTATTGGAAGGAGGAAGTCCCTCCGGAAGAAGCGGACGAGCCGCGGACTCCTCCGTGGGAGGACTTGCTCTCCCGTCAGGCAGCTCTCGACGATCGAGACGACGTTCTGGAGCAAGCGATCGCCATCGTCAAAGAGACCGGACAGGCGAGCGCATCCATGCTCCAGCGGCGGTTGCGGATCGGTTACCCTCGTGCGGCCAGGTTGATGGACGAACTGGAGGAACTTGGTGTTGTCGGGCGTCGCCAGTCGGGAGGTAAGACGCGCGAGATTCTAATCGGAGATGATGACGATCCACTCACGCCGGACGAGGAAGACTAGTGAAATCGGAATGGACTAATCTACAGAATGCCGGTCAGAGCGGCCGGCATTCTGCGCTTCCCGGGATTCCCTCGGTAAGCTTGACCCAGCTTGACTCACCATCCAGCTGGCATTAGCATTCACTCAACCACCCAGGAGTGGTCCATGCATGCGAACGGGAAGCTTGAAGAGAGACGACCGACGCTGACCGAATTGGTGCGCGCCTACCTCGGCAAGTCGCTCGATCCGATCGCGATATTTCTGAACCGGCTGGGTCTCGCTCCGAACACGGTCACCCTGATCGGTCTGGCCGGAAACCTGGTCGGCGCGTTGTCCCTGGCCAGGGGTGAGTTCTTGATCGGCGGACTGCTGGTCTTGGCGATGGGACCGGTCGACGCGCTGGATGGGACGATGGCGCGTTTGCGCGGTGAACGCTCCGACTTCGGGGCCTTCGTCGACTCGGTGACGGATCGCTACTCGGAGCTGCTCATCTTTGCCGGGCTGATCGCTTACTACCTGCAAATGGGCGAAGCGGCCATGGCCGGAGCGGTCTTTGCTGCCTGGGGCGGCTCGGTTCTGGTCTCCTACGTCAAGGCACGCGGCGAGGCGCTCGGTTTCGAAGTGCGCGGAGGGATCTTGACTCGGATGGAGCGGTTTCTGGTATTGGGCCCGAGCCTCGTGTTTGGGTACCCGAGTGTCGGCATTCTGGGCGTGGCTGTGTTTGCCAATATCACTGCCATCCAACGGATCTACCTGGTCCGCCGCCAGGCCCGGCGGCGCGTAGAAGGTACTTAAATGAGCATCGACGCCTACGGAATCCACCTCGGGCCCCTCTACTTCCGTTTTTACGGGATCATCCTTATGACCGGTGCACTCGCGGCGGCGTACCTGGCTCAATGGATGCTCAACCAGAAGGGGAAGGACAGAGACCTGGCCTGGGATGCTCTGATCTGGGGCTTGCTTTTCGGTGTCGCCGGCGCCCGTGTGTATCATGTGTTGACTCCATCGGTAAGCAGCGGGGTCACGACAGCCTATTACCTCACACATCCGCTGAACATCATTGACTTCAGCCAGGGCGGGCTCGGGATCCCGGGTGCAGTCATCGGCGGCGTCCTCGGGCTCTGGGTTTTCGCCCGCCGTCGTAAGATCGATTTGAGCTTGCTGCTCGATGTGGCGGCGCCCGGATTGGCGCTGGCCCAGGCGATCGGGCGTTGGGGAAACTTCGTGAACCAGGAGCTGTATGGGCCGCCGACGAGCCTTCCCTGGGGTATCTACATTCGGCCCGAGAACCGCCTGAGCGGCTTTGAAGACTTCACCCGCTTTCATCCCCTGTTCTTGTACGAGTCGCTCTGGAATCTGGTGAATGCCGTCTTCCTTTTCTGGCTGTGGCGTCGTCATGGAGACCGGCTTCGCCAGGGTGATCTGTTCCTAGTCTACCTGATCACCTATCCGGTTGGGCGATTCCTGCTCGAGTTCATCCGATTGGATTTCGTCCCTGCTTTCGGG
>MGOM01000097.1:3173-4041 GCA_001797105.1 Chloroflexi bacterium RBG_19FT_COMBO_62_14 | reverse complement strand
TAAGCTCCAGGCGCTGATCCTGGATACCTATCCCCGGGCAGAGGTGGTGATCTCCTATCAGATCCCTACCTACAAAGCGAAGTCCGGATGGGTCGCTCTCGGCTATTGGAGTGGCGGGGTATCGCTCTACACCAATGGCCCTCAGCACACCGAGGAATTCAAGACCAAGTACCCTGCCATCAAAACCGGCAAGGGGAGCATCAACTTCAGACTCACGGATTCTGTGCCAGCGACGGCGCTCAAGAAAGTCATCCGCCACGCCATCGAGCATCCACAGTCGTGAGTTGTCCAGCCCGTTAGGGAGGCGCCGCTCGTGTCCGCTACTTCTCGCTATCAGGTACTTGAAGTGCAATTGGCCGACACCCGCCGGCACCTTACGTACAAGATCCAGTCACAACCGGAAATCCAACTCAATCTCAAGGGCTTCGATTATGCCTGGATCAATGCCGGCATCCCGACCAAGCCCGGGTTGCGCGTGCTCGACGTCGGCTCGGGCTATTCCTGGCTTCCCTCCTACCTGGCTCGGGAGAGGGGATGCGAGGTGTGGTCCGTGGATGACTTCGCCTGGGGGGAACCGCGCAGCTCCGGGCCGGGCCGTCCGGATCCGCAGGAGCATATTCGGTCTCATCCGGAAGTCCGGTACGTTGTCGGGCGACTCGGCCCAGGCCAGCGACCCGACCTTCCCGAGCGCTACTTCGACTACGTGGTGAGCGCTTCCACTCTCGAGCATGTGCCCGCCGACGAGTTCGGGGGGGTGTGGCGTCACATGGATCGTCTCCTCCGCCCCGGGGGGGACATGCTTCACGCCATTGACGTCGCTTTTCCCACAAGCAGAGGACTGCCCCACGTCTTCCTGGCGCTCGCTTTC
>MGOM01000097.1:977-3076 GCA_001797105.1 Chloroflexi bacterium RBG_19FT_COMBO_62_14 | reverse complement strand
CAGAGTGTGGCGGCGCCTCAACGTGGTTCGCTTGGTGCTTGACCCGCAGGTTGCTATCGAGCCTGTGGATGCCACGCTCGCCCGCCATCTGAAGGACGGAGACAATCGCCTGCGCCACTTCAGAGTCGGCTCGCTTCTGATCCACATCCGGAAGGCGGGGAACCCAACCAGCGGCCGGGCCTGAGCGGGCTCTATGGCTCCCTTAGGCTAACCAGCGAGCTTGGACCCGAACGTGGCGCCTGGACTGCGCGCCGCGTGGCCTCCCGTGGTTCTCCTCGGATAGTGTAGCCGTTCCTGCGCTCGGTTTTGGAGGTCCACACAATCGAGAGTTTTTGGCCGGCCGTATAATCATCGGCTCTGACCCTCGACCAACGACTCTCAACTCTTGCGTATGGGGATAGGCGATGCTATCCCTTCCCCAGCCTTCGACAGCAGGCCGTGGAGGATAGGCCAAAATCGCCACGATACCGATGGAACGACCGGTTCTTTGCCCGGTCCTGATCGGCCGCGCGCCTCATCTCGACGCCCTGACTCGAGCAGCAGACCAGGCCGCTCTGGGCAAAGGACACGCCGTGCTGGTGGCCGGGGAAGCGGGCATCGGAAAGTCTCGCCTCCTGACCGAGGCCGCCGGCCGCGCCCACGCCTTCAGCCATCTTCAAGGACACGGTTACGAGACTGACGTCTCCGTGCCTTTCGCTCCCTTCGTCGACGCCTTGCGATCATCCGAATCCATCGACATACGCGCCGACATCCGGCGGACGTCCAGCCCTGTCGTCGCCGAGCTCGCTCGAATTGTTCCGGACTTGGCCTCACCGGTGGAGCGGACTCCGTCCCGTTCCCATCCCCAGGACGAAAAGCGCCGTCTATTCCGGGCCATCGCGACTCTTCTCTTCGAGATATCCGATCGCGGCCTGCTCCTTCTGACGGTCGAAGACCTCCATTGGTGCGCGCCTTATCGGCGGACCACAATTTGGCGCGGTAGTTGAGATCGTAGCTGACCGTCAGGCCGGCAGCCTTGGCGGCGCGCAACGCGCGATGGGTTACGGCGGAGGCCTCTTCGCTCAAGGCAGGTGTGATGCCGCTGGTGTGAAACCAGCGCGCGCCTTTGAAGACCTCGGCCCAATCGACCTCGTCCGGCTGGATATGGCTGATGGCGGAATGGCTGCGGTCGTACAACACTCCGCTGGCGCGAGGCGAGGCTCCGTATTCAACGAAGTAGATTCCCATCCGGTCTCGCTTCGTCCAGACCACATGGCGCGTGTCGACCCCGAACTCCCTGGCCTTGTTCTGCGCCATCCTGCCCAGTGCGTTGGCGGGCAGCCGGCTCACCCAGCCCGTGGGGAGGCCCAATCGCGCAACGCCGGCGGCCACGGTGAGTTCGGATCCACCGACGCTCACCTTGAGGTTCGACGCTTGTTCCAACCGTTCGAAGTCCGGAGGCGCCAGGCGAAGCATGGCCTCGCCGAAGGTTATGACGTCCGGCATATCGGCCTCCTTGCCGCGCCCTTGCGCATCAACGCCTCGCCTCATTTCTGCCAATGAATGAAGATGTCCAGGTATCGCAGCGGCCGGTCACTTTCGTTGCGGACACCGTGGGCGACGCCGGGAGGAATGGTCACCGCTTTCCCCGGGCTCAGCCCAAACTCCTGATCGTCCAAGCGGATCGTGCCTTCCCCCTCGAGAACGTAGTACACCTGGTCCTCGAGAACGTGGGTGTGCACCGGGAGGGCGTCATGCGGTCGGACACTGATTAGTCCCATCTTTAGATCGTCGCGACGGATGATGTGCTTGTTATCCGAGTGTTCCCTGGCCACGGCCTCGAGGGCCTCGACGTCGATGACGAAGTCCATGGCAGACTCCCCGAGATGCTTGACCCGGTCCGGCCTCGGCCCGGGCCGGGTTGGCAGATCGAATCAGGCGCGGCGACGGACTCGTTCCACAACGGCCTTAGGCCTGGGGGCGCCTGGTCGTTTCCCCTTCACCGGGCTCCTGACATCCTTCAACTGATCCACACCCCGACCCCAGCCCATCTGTTCCGATATCTGGGCCGCCACTTCCATGAGTTTGTTGATCAAATCGTCGCTGGCGATGTGCTCATC
>MGOM01000097.1:0-903 GCA_001797105.1 Chloroflexi bacterium RBG_19FT_COMBO_62_14 | reverse complement strand
TCGATGGCATACCCCCTCTTACGAACGCGTGCGAGATCCGTCCGCAACGCGTCGAGATCCGTAATCGTATGGTCCGTATAGCGCTTCAGCCTTCCGTGCGGATAGCGTCGAGCGAGCTCTTCATCCGGAAGGTACGCCAGCAGAGCCTTGCCCACGCCCGTGCAGTGGGCCGGATTTCGATCGCCGACGCGGGACGACATGAAACCGATGGGATGGAGCCCGGCGAGTTTCTCCAGGTAAACGACCTCGTTCCCGGCGAGAATCGTTAGATGAACCGTCTCACCGAACTCATCGCGCAGGCGTTCCAGGTAGGCGATGGACCGCGAGCGGATGTCGTTGTTCTTGAGGAATCGCGAACCGAGCTCCAACAGGACCACCCCCGGGCGGTACTTCGCCGTGGCATGGTTGATTTCAACGAACCCCTGGGTCTCGAGCGTCGCCAGCAAGCGGAAGCCCGTGCTCGGATCGAGGCCGTTCTCCTTGCTGAGTTCGGCCGCCGAAAGTTCGCCATCGTGGGCCAGGAACGTGCGCAAGAGGCTCAAGGCCCGCTCGACGGAGCGAACCTGGTACTTGCGGGCCGGATGATTCGAGTGGACGGGCAAGATTTCCTTGGGGAAGGCCATTTCATACCGTGAAATGGCATTGCGTACAGTGAAATTATAGGGTTGGCGAGGCGGCTTGTCAAGGGCCTGGTGCTGGCCTGCCTTCAGGGCCAAGGCCGCCATCGGTCCGTTTTGCCGCAGGTGACGGGATGCTAGGCGATGTCGGCAAAACCTGGCCTCGGCGCGGAAGGCAGGGCGCGCCGTGGTTTGGGCGGCCAGAGCCTCGAGTAAGGTCGTTGCGGGGGGGGGAATCCTACGCGGGCCGCCGTAGGCAGAACTTCCGCCGCGGCTGGCCCACTCG
>MGOM01000096.1:38904-39238 GCA_001797105.1 Chloroflexi bacterium RBG_19FT_COMBO_62_14 | reverse complement strand
CACCTGCACCACCACCAGTACAAGTGACATCGCCTGCGGCAGCTCCGCTGGCGCCGGCTGTCCCCGTGGCTCAGCCAGCGGCCGAAGTTCCACCAGCACCAATTGCACCGGTCGCCCCGCCGGCGGCCGAGGTTCCGCCAACACCGCCCGCCCCGGTTGCATTGCCGGCAGCACAAATCCCACCGTCACCACCCGCGCCGTTGCCACCGCCCGTGACAGTTACCCCTGCAGCGGCAGCCCCCGCTCCGCCCGCCCTGGCCGCGGAAGTCCCGGCCGCCCCGCCTCCTCAGGCGGTTCCCGCGCCCCTGGCCCCGGCGAAACCGAAGCCCGGCGC
>MGOM01000096.1:22458-38898 GCA_001797105.1 Chloroflexi bacterium RBG_19FT_COMBO_62_14 | reverse complement strand
CCCAGGGCTGCTGCTGGAGGCCGCCCGAACGGCTTTGGCCGGAGGCGAGGTCACACAGGCTGTTACTACATACTCTGCCTTGATTAAGCGCCGCGCACACCTCCCGAATATCATTGAGGATCTGCGAACGGCCGTCGAGCTCAACCCGGGCGCCGCCAATCTATGGCAGGCCTTGGGTGACGCGTATATGAAGAACGATCAGGTGAATGATGCCATCGAGGCCTACCGCCGAGGCATGGGGGTCGCCTAGCTCCGACCTCGATTGTCGACAACCCACTCGAACTCGGGCCCACCCCGAGTTCGCTTTTTATGGAGGCTGGATTGGAGCGAACACTCGTGCTCGTGAAGCCGGATGGCGTCCAACGCGGATTGATCGGGGAGGTTATCGGTCGGCTGGAGCGACGCGGTCTGCGACTGATCGCAGCCAAATTCGTGCGCATCGCCCGCGCGTTCGCCGAAGAACACTACGCCGTCCATAAGGGAAAGCCCTTCTACGATCCCTTGATCGCCTACATTACCTCCTCTCCCGTCATGGCCATGGTCTGGGAGGCCCCCGATGCCGTCGGCGCGGTCCGGCAGACCCTCGGGGCCACGCGTCCGTTGGAGGCGGCACCCGGCTCGTTACGGCATGACTTCGCGCTGGAAGTCGGCCGGAACCTCGTACACGCCTCGGATTCTGCCGAGACGGCCGCTCTCGAGGTCGACCTGTGGTTTTCGAAGGGTGATCTGGTTGTATGGGAGCGCGCCGTCGATCCGTGGATCTTCGAGGGTTGAATCGCCGCCTATCGCAGGTGGACGAGGACGTGACCTTCTTTCCAGAGTTCCTCGAGTCGATAGTAAGTCCGAAGCTCGGGGGAAAACAGGTGTACGATCACATCCCCAAAATCAATTAAGATCCATCGGCTTGCGGCGTCCCCTTCGACGGTCTGAGGTTTGAGCCGGAACATCTCCTGCGTTTGCCGCTGGACCTCCCCCGACAGCGCTTTGAGGGTCCGCTCGGTGCCCGCGCTGCAGACAATGAAGTAGTCGGTGAATGAGCAGATGTCGACCAGATCCAAGAGGAGGATGTCCTCGCCTTTCTTCTCCTCGAGGAAGTCGACGATCGCGCGGGCAAGCGTCAGAGGGTCAGTCGCCAACACGTCTTTTCACTCGGCGTCTTTCTTTCGCCGCCTGCAGGCTGCGTCGGACGGCCTCTACCGGCGTATCGACCTCCACAACCTCGGCCCTGTCATCGCTTTCGCGGGTCGCCTTCCAGGTTGACAGCCCGACGAGCGGCGTCCCGGTCTTTAGCGCGAGGCCGATCTCGGAGAGAGTACCATACCCTCCTCCGATGGCGATGATGGCCTCGGAGGCCTGGACCACGACCGCGTTCCGCGCGTGCCCCAGACCGGTCGGGAGGGCCAGGCTGAGAAAACGATTCCCCTCGTCAGCTTCTGCACCGGGAAGGATCCCCACGGTCAGACCGCCCGCCTGATGCGCGCCGCGGCAGACCGCTTCCATCACGCCCCCCCGGCCCCCGCAAACCACCACCGCTCCAGCCTCCGCCAGACGCGCTCCCACCTCTTCGGCCAGGGCTGCCTCGGCGGCCGTGGCCGAGGCCCCACCGATTACGCCGACAACAATGGGCCGCTCATCAGTCATGCGCCCGTTCCCAACCGCGCCGCCAACAGCTTGGTGTAGACCGCGCCATCCGGCTTGAGGTCGCTCTGGAACAGGCAGACCTCGTCGACGCCCATGCTCCCCAGGGATCCTTGTTCTTCGCCCTCTACGGCCCGTCCAAGGTCGGAGACCGCCTTGGGATCGGCATCGCGCCTTACGCGCCCCAGAGTCAGGTGAGGAGAGAAAGGACGCGCTTCGGGTTGAAAGCCAAGCTCGCGGCAGGCGGCTTCAGTCGCTGCCTGGAGCGCAGGAAGCACCCCGGTTTCTTCCTCGACACCCAACCACACCACTCTGGGGCGGCGGGCGTTCGGGAAGCACCCAAGGCCCGCCAAACGGATCGAAAAACCAGGATACGTGGAGGCCACTTTGAGGAGAGCCTGCTTCACATCGGGGATTCGCTCGACCTCGGTATCCCCCAGGAATCGAAGGGTGAGGTGGATGCCGTTTGCCCGAACCCAGCGGACCGGAGCGCCTGCCAGGTTATTCCGAAGGCTGGCGATCCGCTCGGAGAGGCTCCGTCTGAGGCTCGCCGGGAGGTCAATGGCGATGAAAGCCCGAACTACGCTCAATGGCCCAGCCTCATGTCGGGCAGCGGTCTCTTGGATCGCCAGCATAGTATTCTATTCGGCCCACAGATCGATCTGCCAAGAATAAGAGACCTTGGATGGGGCTCCGGCTTGTCCTCCGGCCGCCCCGATTCCGGGAGGCATTGACTATCCTTCAAGTGCTCTCTCCCGCTGTACCGGGTTGCCGTGTACGGGGAAACCCGGCCAAGACCCTCGGATTTCACACTTCGGCTGGCGTCTGCCTCCGGCCAGTTCGGCGCCCGGAGGACCGATCCAACCAATACGCTCTCCCCAGACTCAAAAAAAGAACCGGCAAGCCGGTCTGAAGACCGCTTGCCCGGCACGCCTTGTCCGAAGCTGGCCATTCGCGTTCATGCCTCCGGAGGCCGTTGATTGCGATTATACCATGCGACGGCTGTCGGGCCGGTTGTCTCTGATGCCGGTGACTCTCGTCGCTTTCTATGGCGCAGGATCGGACCTAGAATATGCATGCACTAGATCATGAAGCGGGCTGAGAGGAGGGTTCAGGATGCTTGTCGGACAAAGGATGACCCAGCCAGTGATTACGATTCAAGGGGACATGCCGGTTCAGGATGCCCTCAACTTGATGCGCCAGGAACACATTCGGCGCTTTCCCGTCGTCGACGCGAAAGGCGGGCTCAGAGGAATTGCGTCCGAACGCGACATGCTTCACGCATCGGCTTCGAGCGCCACCAGTCTGAGCGTCTGGGAGCTCAATTACCTGATCAGCAAGATCAAAGTTGAGACAGTCATGACCTCCAAAGTCATCACGGTGACCGAGGATACCCCGGTCGAGGAAGCTGCCCGGATGATGGCCGACAACAAGATCGGCGGCCTGCCGGTGGTGCGCGAGGGCAAGGTCGTCGGGATCATCACTGAGACCGATCTTTTCAAGCTCTTTCTCGAACTGCTCGGGGCGCGTGAAAGCGGGACCCGGCTAACGGCTCTCGTGCCAGACGTTCCCGGCGAGTTGGCCAAGCTCACCTCCGCTGTCCGCGATGTGGGCGGAAACATCATCGCCCTGGTCACTTTCCTTGGCGATACAACCGAGAATCGAACGGTCACTTTGAAGGTCGGACGCATCGACAGCGCCTCCCTGCGCAAAGCTGTCGAGCCTGTCGTCCAGCAGATCCTGGACGTTCGCTAGCGCGAGACTCGTCCAGGCTCCCGAGAATCCTAGCGAGTGCACAGGCCGGGGAGGCCGGCTGTGCACTCGTGCCATTCAGCCCTTGGTCGGGTTATCCATGGAACCTCGGCTCCTTCCGATCTCTTTCCAGAATTCCCCTTGAGCCGGGCCCGCCGGTCAGTTCACCCTATTGTTCAGGTACAATGGATTGGATGGACAGCCGCCTCTCACGCCGCGAGTTCCTCCGCCTTTCCGGCCTGGCCACGCTCGGGGCGGCCATCAAACCTCCCCCTCCGCTGGACGCTGCCCATCCTGCCGGCCTGGGGAGGGTCACGACCTCATGGATAGGCGTCTACAGCGAGCCATCCTTCAAGGCGAAGAGGCTGCTCAAGCTCACCCGCGATCAGCTCGTCACCCTGCTTGCGCCCGAGATCGCCGATGAAGGGCCAACCCACAACCCCGTGTGGTACAGGGTTGCTGATGGCTATGCGCATTCCGGCTACCTTCAACTTGTCCGGTGGGAACCGCAACGACCTGTCCTCAATCTCCCTCCCCAGGGAACCGTGTTCGAGGTCTCGGTCCCCTTCACCCGCAGCTACCGCAAACCCGACAGCACCTCCGATCCCCTCTACCGGCTCTACTACCAGTCCACGGCTTGGGTCGAAGCCTGTGTGGTCGGGGTTGACGGCCGCCAGTGGTACCGCCTCGTCGATGACTTGCTCAAGCTCCGCTATCACGTCCGGGCCGAGCACATGCGGTGGATCGAGCCGTCTGAACTCGCGCCGATCTCGCCGGAAGTCCCGCTTGCCTCCAAACGGATCGAAGTCTCCATCGCCCGACAAGAGCTCAGGGCATACGAGGAAGACAGGCTGGTCTTGCGCACCCGGATCTCGAGCGGGATCCCTGACGACCAACCGGGGGAAAACGGAGTCCCCACCGCCACGCCACGCGGTCGGTTCTACATCGATAAGAAGATGCCGCTAAGGCACATGGGCGACGGCCACGTCACCGCCGACCTCGAAGCCTATGAGCTCCCAGGCGTCCCGTGGGTTTCCTTCTTCCACTTCACCGGCGTGGCCTTTCATGGCACCTACTGGCATACGGATTTCGGCCGTCCCAAGAGCCATGGATGCATCAACATGCGCACCGAGGAGGCCAAGTGGCTCTATCGCTGGACGCTTCCCGAGTCCCTGCCGGCTGAACGCCTGCGCATCGGGCGCGGAACGACGGTGGTCGTCACATGACGACAAGCGGATTCGATCTTGCTCTCGGGCGAAGGGGGATTGCGACTTCAAACGACAGCCGACCGGTTCACGGCCGATCTTTGCGCCCGCGAACGCGGCCCAGAATATCCGGGAGCTTGTCCGTCTCACTGTAGCCTGAGGCGCCGCGGCTCATCGCCGCCTGACCCTCGGCATCGCTCATCGCATCAGCCAAAACGAAGATCTCGAATTCGCTCGGAATCTGCCGGAGACCGCGCACGAGCCAATAGTCTCGTTCTTGCGCCAGCTTGGCATTCAACAGCACGAGCCCCGGCTTAACATGTTCAGCCAGTGCCAGCGCTTCCTCCGGCCCGGTGGCCTCGGTCACCCGGTAGCCATAGGCCTGAATCATCAGGATCATCATCTCGCGGACGGCATCGTCGGGCTCGACCACGAGTACGCGTGACGATGGACTGGGCAAGGAGTTGAGCACCGAATGTATCGCCGATACGAGGGCTCCAGTCCCGGCCGGGCGGACCATGAAGTTGACCGCCTCCATGCGCTTGCCCCCGATTTGCGCGTCGTCGACGGATGTCAGGAACAGCACCGGGATGTTGTGTGTCCGCCGATCCTGTTTGAGCACCATGGCCACATCGAACGCGGTCGGGGCTCGCGCCAGCAGATCCAGCAGGATGAGGTCGGGATGCTCCGCACGCGAGAGCGCCATGACATCGGCCCCGCTGGAGGCGAGGACAACCCGGTAGCCGGCGTCGACCAGATCCCGGGCGAGCATCGAGCGCAGATCATCCCCTTCCACGAGCAGAAGCAGGGTATGAGCACCCTCGCTTCGCTCCGGGAGGTGCTCATCGACGACACGTCGTAACGGGGAGACGTCCGGGCCGGCCGATTGCGCCGCCATGAGCGGGATCGCCATCCCGAATGCCAGACGGTCACGCGGTGAGGTCTCGACCCACAACGCCCCACCAAGGCCTTCCAGAACCTGCCGGCATTCCGAGAGGGCCAGGGCGCGGTCTTGGGCGGCCGGAGTATCCGCTCTACGGTCGAGGCCGAGTAGCACGTCCGGTATCGGAGAGTCGATGTTGGAGGGCGCCCGGAAGGAGATGTTGACCAAGGCCCATGGTCCGTCTTCTGCCAGCCTATCCAGCCCCTCGGTCCATAGGCCAACCGCGGTCGGAGCTTCTCCGGCAGGCAGAAGCTCGGCACGGACATTGACCTCTCCTTGATCGATCAGGTGCGCCGCGATCGAGGTAAGACGCGCCAGGACTCCGGCCAGCTCCTGCTCGTCCCCGGCAACCGCCGGAAGATGCGCCGGATACTCCGCGACGACAGTTACCAGTCGGCCTTCAACCTCTCCGGCAACGTCCTCGATGACACGTTCGATCGCACTCGGCAGATCGACGCCTGCGCGAGATGTCCCCGGCAAGGATCCCTCCCGTCCTGGCAGCTTAGGAGCCCGCCGCCCGAGGCCGGACACTTACTCTCACTCTAGCGGAACTTGTCAAGTCCAGACCTTGCCATCGGCTTACAATTCTGCACGCCCCCGTGCTCCTCCCCGGGATCCCGACCCGGTTTGGCCCTTGCGGCGCCTGCGTGGTGCTGCGGGGGTTTCCGGATCGGCCCGCCGGTCGCCCTGCCTGTCCTGGCGAGTTCCGGCGGGATCACCCCGCCGGCATCCCAGTTTGGCTCCGCATCGAGAAGGGTTGTACAATCCCCCTCATGCAAGCTCTCGTGAGTGCGGCCAAGATCAGCAAGTATGCCTCAGCCGAGAGCGGAGACTCACTCGAGATGATCGAGCGCCCTACCGGAGGCCTATCCTTTGTCTTGGTCGATGGCCAGAGATCCGGCAAGTCAGCCAAGGCGATCTCAAACGTCGTTGCCCGGAAGGCCATTAGCCTGCTGGCCGACGGCGTCCGGGACGGCGCCGCCGCCCGGGCCGCATCGGACTATCTGGTCACCTACCGCGCCGGCAAGGTCCTGGCAACACTCAATATCCTATCGATTGACATCCAGAGCCAAAGCATGGTGGTTACGCGGAACAACCCCGCCCCCGTGCTTCTCATTCTAGGAGGGACGATCCAACTTCTCGATGAGCCGGTCGAGCCTGTCGGATCGCGCCGAGGGATCCGTCCCTCGATCCGGGAATTCCCGCTCGAGCCCGGCCTGGTGGCCGTGGTCTTTACCGACGGGCTGATCCATGCCGGCGATCGGATCGGTAAGCCGCTTGACGTCTTGGCTGCAGTTCAGCATCTGATCGAATCGGCCGACCCCGATCCCGCCACGTGGGCCGACTGCCTTCTCCAGAGGGCGCTCGAGCTCGATCAAGGCCGGCCTTCCGACGACATCAGCGTCATCGTCACAGCGATCCAGAGTCGGACTGCGGACGATACTCGGCGTCTGACGGTGCAGATGCCTCTCTAAGCGTTCGATCCGCGTATGGCCTCCGATAGCTCTGATGAAAGAGACCACCACCACTTTGCTTGTGGGCATCGTCGGCCCGTGTGCCTCGGGTAAGTCTACACTGGGGCAGGCTCTCAAGGCGCGTGGGCTACGCGTACGCCAGGTGGCCCAAGAGCACTCGTATGTCCCCCGGATGTGGAAACTGCTCACAAACCCCGACTTTCTTGTCTTTCTGGACGCCTCCTTCGAAGTGAGTACCCGAAGGAAGAACCTCACCTGGTCTGAACGGGAGTATGAGGAAGAGCAACGACGCCTATCCCACGCGCGCCAGTTCTGTGACCTCTATCTAATGACCGATCGGTTGAGCCCGGAGGAGGTCCTGCAGGCAGTCTTGCGCGCACTCGGCCTTGAAGACCAATCGGCGCAAGGGGTATAATCCGACGATCAGGCCAGCCCAGCAGTGTTGATTTTCGTGCTGGGGCTGGTTTTTCATGATAAGTGGAGGCAGTCCACCGGATGAGAGCGAACTACCGACGTTGGCTGATTCCCATTGTAATCCTGATCGCAGGCGTCGTGTGGGTTGTCTTGCCCACCAACCCCGGAATCAACATCGGCACCTTCCACCGCAGTATCCGCGTGGTTCGTGGTTTGGACCTTCAGGGCGGCCTGCGGGTGTTGCTCGAGGCCGATGTGCCTGCCGCCCAGGAAGTCACCGGAGAGCAGCTCAGTACCGCCCGCTCGATCATCGAGAACCGGGTGAACGGTCTGGGGGTCTCCGAGCCATTGATCCAGATCGCCGGGAACCGACGGATCCTCGTGGAGCTGCCGGGAGTCGGTGATCCCGAACAGGCAGTGTCGGCGATCAAGGAAACCGGGCTCCTGGAATTCGTCGACCCGGGGACGACGAACCAGGCAGAGGTCATCGCGCTCGAGGGTCAAGTCATCACCACCGACTTCGGCGAGGCCCAAGCCTCCGAACCGGCTACGAACCCAGAGAGTTCGACAACCCCCGAAGCGGTTCAGCTCACCGTTGAGGGGACCGTGCAATCCACGACCGGGTCGGCCACGCCGACCTCCGAGGCCGGCCTCGGCGCGACTCCGCCGACGGTCTATCACACCGTCATGACCGGGGCCGTGCTCAAAACCGCCGGAGTCAATACCGACCAGACCGGTGTGCCTTACGTCGCCTTCGATCTGACGAGTGAGGGCAGCGCGCTCTTCGGGGACTACACGACGGCTCACGTGGGAGAGTTTCTGGCGATCGTGCTGGACAAGAGAGTCATTTCCGCTCCGCGGATCCAAGAGCCGATCACGACCGGGACCGGGAGCATCACCGGAACTTTCACGGTTGCCGAGGCGAACGCACTGGCGGTTCAGCTGCGCTACGGTGCGCTGCCCATCCCCTTGCGGGTTGTCGAGAGCAAGAGCGTCGGGCCGACGCTGGGCCAGGACTCGCTCCGCAAAAGCACTATCGCCGGGATCGTCGGATTGGCGGTCGTGATCCTCTTCATGGCGCTTTACTACCGCTTGCCCGGGCTTGTTGCCGATCTCGCCCTACTCGTCTACGCCCTGACCACCTTCGCCCTGTTCAAGTTGATCCCCGTCACCCTGACCCTGCCCGGGATCGCCGGCTTTGTGCTTTCGATCGGTGTAGCGGTCGACGCCAACATCCTGATCTTCGAGCGTATGAAGGAAGAGCTGAGAAGCCGCAGGCCGTTGGTGCAGGCCATCGATCTCGGTTTCGCACGGGCCTGGCCTTCAATCCGCGACTCAAACCTCTCGACATTGATCACCTGCCTGATTCTCTACTGGTTCGGCAGCACCTTTGGGGCGAGCATCGTAAAAGGCTTCGCCCTCACGCTGGCGATCGGCGTCGGCGTGAGCTTGTTCACCGCCATTACCGTCACCCGGGCTTTCCTACACCTTGTTCTCGACGGCCTGGGTGTCGGCGAACACTCCCGATGGTTCGGTGTTTAGCGGCTCGCGGATGAGCTCGAGCAGGAGTCCTGCCTCCGCTGTCGCCCAGGAGTTACGGATGGATATCGTTGGAAAACGCTACTGGTTCTTCGGACTCTCCGGGCTGGTGATCATACCCGGGTTGATTGCCCTGCTCGTTTGGGGTTTGCCGTTGTCGATCGACTTCACCGGCGGGAGTCTGCTCGAGGTGAGTTTCGAAACCGCCCATCGGCCGCAGCCGGCTCAGGTCGTCGCGCTGTACGACTCGCTGGGGATCGGTGATCCACAGGTGCAGACCGCCGGCGAGACAGACATCGTCGTGAGGAGCAAGCCGATCGACGATCAGGTGGAGTTTCAAATCGTCCGGGAGATGGAGAAGCGTTTCGGCGGGACCGTCACAGTGGTCAGCTTTGAGCTCGTGGGCCCGTCTGTAGGGGCGGAGGTGGCTGATCGGGCGGCACTCGCCGTCGGCTTGGCGACCGTGGGGATCCTCGCCTATATCACCTATGCATTCAGAGGCGTTGCGCACGCGCCGCGCTACGGCGTGGCTGCCATCCTGGCGATGCTTCACGACGTGGCGGTTGTCATCGGCGTCGAAGCCATCCTGGGCCATTTCCTCGGCTGGGAGGTCGACTCGCTCTTCCTGACGGCGCTCTTGACCGTAATCGGTTTCTCGGTTCACGATACGATCGTGGTATTCGATCGCATCCGCGAAAACCAATCGCTCCACCGCCGGTTGGACTATGAGACGCTGGTCAACCACTCGATCGTCCAGACTCTTGACCGGTCGGTCAACACCCAGTTGACCGTCATGCTCACCCTGCTGGCACTATTGCTCTTTGGCGGGGTGACCACGCGTCACTTCGTCACTGTGCTTCTGGTAGGCGTTTTCAGTGGGACATACTCTTCGATCTTCAATGCCTCGCCCTTGCTCGTCGTCTGGGAAAACCGTGAATGGCGTACCTGGTTCAAGGGACGCCAGACGTCGGCCGCCTGAGCCGGATCCGCCATAACAGCCACGCATGCGCACCCGCGCGCCGCAGACCGCCCCAGCGGAGATCCGTCCACGGCCTGGCAATTACCGGCCTCGTGATACGAAAGCAGAACGACCGGCGAGGTGCCTACCGGCACGCCTCAAGGGACAAACCAATCCTCGGGTTGTCAGTCTGACGAGTGAGCCTTGCTGAAATGGGAAGGTGGAGAGTTAACCGGGCAGTGATCGGCCCCTGCTCCCCAACACTGTGTCTGAGCGGACTGGCTTGCCGCTGCTTATCACGACACAACACATGGGGTCGATTCGTCCACGGCAAGAATCAGGTTCTGGCCTCACGCCCTAATTCCCGGTAAGATCTCCCGGGAAGGCCCTCTCCGCCGCCAGGCCTGGTGAGCGGTAGTCCGCCATGAGGCGGAGTGGGGGACTAAGGGGGTGGGGCGACGCCCGGCGCGGATCCAGGCCATTCTCTGCCACGCGCATGGGGGTACGGGGAAGAGATAGACAAGCCCTTCTCAGGAACCAGCCTGTTGGTTAGTAGTCGCTCCCATGTCCTTGCGAATCGCCTTCATTGTCTGGGGCGTTCTCGCCGGCCGCCGTAGGCGGCGTCTCGCTGGACGAGGCCGCCGGCGTCGGATTCTCTGCAGCTGGCGCGGTGCCTGTCGCCTCCGGCGCGCACGAACTCGAGGGGTCGGAGCAAGGATCGCCGGTGGTAGGTTCCAGCAGGGGGGTCCCTTGCCGGATCGGGTCCGGCGTCCCAGCAATCATCGACGTGCTCACGGGGGCGAAGGCCTGCGGCGTCCAGGGTCTGTAGTCGGCTTGCAGGCGAGGCCCCACCTTCCCCGTCAGCCCAGTGGTGTAAACCAATCTGGCTGCTTGAGCACACAGCAAGAGCAATCCGACAGAGATTGTAGCGATGCCGAGGATGATTACTGCACCCGGCGGCTGTCGGCGCCTGTAGCGCTTTCGAACGGATTCGAGCTCGTCTCTAGACACTGCCTGGCCAGCACTCCCTCACATGTAAGGTGTCCCGGCGATTCACTCCGGCAGGCGCCTCCGCCTCGGCTCACGCAGATTTGCCTGTCGCACGATCGACTTCCATCCAGGCGCGAAACACGGGCGGTTAATGCCAATACTCCGAGGCGACCGCCTCCCCTTAACACACACATCATTCGCTATGACTTTTCCAGCGGCCCTTAGGGTCCGTGACTGGCCGCCGGCGAGGCCCTCAGCCCGGCCCAGACAGTGTTGCCACCGTCGCGCTTGGCATGGTAGAGGGCTTGGTCGACTTCCTGAAGGATGTCGTCCGATCTGCGGTGAACGACGGTCCACTCGGCGACGCCCAGACTTGCCGACACTGATGTCCCCATCAGGGCCATCTGGTTAATCCTCTTGGCAATCCGGCCCGCAACGGCGCAGGCCTCGTCCAAGTCCGCTTCCGGCAGGAGGACGAGAAACTCATCACCCCCGTAACGAGTAGGCATGTCGACCTTGCGGACCTGATCGCGGATCGCCTGGGCCACCATCTGCAGCACCTTGTCGCCAGCGGGGTGGCCGTGCGTATCATTGAAGTGTTTCAAGTTGTCGAGATCGATCATGATCAGGGAAAGCGGACGGTTGTAGCGCAGCGCCCGTTCGACTTCCACGTCGAGCGCTTCCTTGAGCTTGTGGCGGTTGTACAACCCGGTCAGAGGATCGGTGACCGCCAATCGCTGGACTTCCTTGAACAGGCGCTTGTTCTCGGCGATCAAACGCCGCAGCTCGAGCGCCCGGGCGAGGGCCACGTCAAAGGCCGCCAGGGAGTCGAGGGGCTTGGTCAGATAGTCATAAGCGCCGGCTCGCAGGGCCTCGATCGCCGTCTCGACGGTTGCATTGCCGGTCAAAATGATCGCCTGTAGTTCGGGGTCCGACCGGCGTGCAGCCTGAACGACCTCGAGGCCTGTGGCACCGGGCATATACAGATCGGTGACGACGGCATCGAAGTGATTGCCGGCGATGAACTCGATCGCCTTTGTGCCGTCCTCGGCCTGGATTACGGACAGCCCCATCCGCTCGGCCCGCCGCGCCAGCATGGCGCAGAATGCCGGGTCGTCATCGGCGATCAATACCAGCCCACTGCCGGCTCCCGCCTTGGGGCGGAGTTTTAGATCATCGTGGGGCCGTGTAGCTCGTTCGTCCATCCCTGTGTAACGAGTCAGTCCTTCTTCATTGGGTTTGAATGCCTGAGAACTTCTTGCACCAACAAGGATACACGATGGCCCGGAGGGCGAACCTTTCAGTCACCATACATACCCCAGGAGCGTGCAGACGCAGGCCTGAGTTCAGTTCGCGGGCCCGGCCTCCAGCCCAGGTAATCCGACCCGAGGGCTGAGCGCACGGCTACATGTGGCCTGGCCCGAGGCACCAGCTCCGACATGTAAGGTAGGTGAGGGATGCCTGCCCGAGCTCACGACCGAGGACGAGTCTGCCACGTTACCCTCACCTTTCAAGCCGGTAGCCGAACCCGTGTACATTGACCAGATACGTCGGGTTCGCCGGGTCCGGTTCCAGCTTCTTGCGCAGCAACCACACGTAACGGCGTAATGCGCTTCCCCCACGCTTGCTGTCGCTGCCCCAGATCTCGGTAACCAGCTCGTCTTGGGATACCGCCTCCCCCGCGTGTTGCCCCAGATAGGCGAGCAGCCTGAACTCGGTTCGAGTCAGAGCGATCTTCTCGCCTTCAACCAGGACCTCGCGCTTCCGCATGTCGATGGTTAGCGGTCCAGAGTGCACCATGATTGGGGTTTCGTCGACCCTGGCCGCGCTGCGTGCGAGCACGGCCCGGACCCTGGCGGTCAGCTCGGCCAGGCTAAATGGCTTCGTGACATAGTCGTCAACCCCAAGTCGGAATCCGCGAAGCTTGTCGGCTTCGGTGTCTTTTGCGGTGAGCAGGATGACGGGTGTCTTGGACATCTCTCGGATCCGGGCGCAGACCTCCCAACCATCCATCCCCGGCATCATGAGGTCGAGGACGACCAGGTCCGGGCGTTCCTCGAAGAAGGCCTTGAGCGCGCTTTGACCTCGATTGGCCCTGACGACTCGAAAGCCCTCGTGCTCGAGGAATTCTGCCAGGAACCTGAGTAAAGTCGGGTCGTCGTCGACAGCGAGGATCGTCGTGGTCAAGTCCCAACTCCATTGAGATCTCAGGACATGTCCCCTGCAACGAACATTCTACACCGGAGGCGCTCGAGTCAATGCACAAATGCGTCCGTCTCAGCCAGTCGCGATCTCCGCCGCCCAGGTGCTTAGCTTGTGCCAGATCATCGGTGGATACCCCGACCCCGTCATCTCTCTCATCTCCGGGGACCCCTATCTGGAGTCGGTCCCCGCATCGGCCGCCGGATCAGAGGACAACCGGTTCTTCGATGGTGCGTGGCGCGCCGGCGATTGGAAAGCCACCCACTGCAAAGGAGCTTTGCGACGCCGCGGCAGGGCAGAAGCCGCCGAGCGGGCTTGCCCCAACCCGAGCTGAGATCGCGCCGACCAGCAAGCTTATGCCCAGAGCTTGAGTCGGACGAGGACCCTCGCCCCGCCCCCAGGTGCCTCCTCAATGCGGACCTCGCCCGCCATCGCTTCGACCAGTCGCTTTACCAGGTGTAGTCCAAGCCCATGGCCGTAGATCTCGCGCGAATCGCTCGAATCGAGGCGATGGAACATCTCGAAGACCCGTTCGCGCTCTTCCTCCGGGATGCCGGGACCATTGTCCGAGACGCGGAGGACGACGGCCTCCGGGTCGGCGTACGCATCGATCAAGACGACCCCGGCTGGGGCATATTTCAGCGCGTTGTCTATCAGATGAAACAGGACGCTGGATACTGCACGACCATCCGCCTCAACCGGGGCCAACCCGGCAGGGAGCTGGAGCTTCAGGCGACGGTGCTCCTTCCGATCGAAGAAACGATTGGCGACTTCGGCAGCCACGATTGCCAGGTCGAGCTTTGCCGGCTGGAGGGGAAAACGCCCGGCCTCGAGGGCGGAGAGGTCGAGGATCGTTTCCACGAATTCCGTCAGCCGACCGGTCTCGGCCTGGACGAGCTCGATCGACTCGCGAGCGCCACGGTTAAGATTCGGATAGCTGGCCAGGATCAACTCGACACCGGTCTGGATATTGGTGAGCGGTGTCCGAAGTTCGTGCGACACCAGAGCCACGAACTCGGTCTTGAGGCGATCGAGCTCCTTGAGGTCCTGGTTCAGCCGATTCAGATCGCGGACCATGTACTCAAGCTGCTCCGTTCGGGCCTCGACCTTCTTCTCCAGATCCCGGTTGAGCGCCTCCAGGTCCCTACGGGCAGAAGCCACCTCGTCGAGCGCCCGGTTGAGCGCCTGTTCCCTCTCCTTGATCCGCGTCAAATCGTGGGCGATCGCGGCCAACAAGGGTCGCGATCGCCGCTCATCGTAAACGGGGCGGAGGGTGAGGTGCACCGGGAAGGTCGTGGAGTCGAATCGCCGGAATGCGCCCTCGCCGGACCAGCCCTCGTCGATGGCTTCATTGACGATATCCTGAACGGGCCGGTCGGCCAGGATGAATTCGGCCAGATGCAGATCGTGATCGATCCGAGGATCGATGTGCAGGTTTCTGATGAGAGCCGGGTTCCGCAGGATCAGTCGGCCATCCGACCCTGCCACGAAGGCCATGTCGGCCGAAGTATTCACCAGAGCCGCGAACTGGCGGAACTCGACCTGACCGGCAATGGCCCCCTGGCGCGCGACCAGGAGAAGACAGAGCAGAACGGCTGTGGCCACCCCCACAGCGTCGAATTTCCCACTCAGCCGCCAATCCAGGGCGGTCGAACCGACGACAAGGTAGGTGAAACCGATCGGCAGAATCGCCTCCAACCGGCCGCGAAGGCTGCGCTGCCTGCCTGGAGCAAGACGGATCGGTAGACCGGAAGCGTCTTGCAGGACGAGTATGGCCAGGAAAATGACCAACCCTGCCAGCATCCGCCCACCCGAGGTTGAGGGCGCGGCCTGACTTACATCGAGCAACTGTGTGTAACCTGCGGTGAATTCCAGACCTGAAAGGAGCAGGCTGGCAAACCCGATGAGAGAGAAGGACAGCTGCTCGGCCGGGTCGAAAGACAGCAGGACCAGTCGGACGAGTAGGGTGAACAACATGAGGTTGGCAACCGGGGAAACTAGCACCCAGAATGTCTGGATTGGCCCTGCCACGCCGACAACCAGGATCGAACGTACGGCGATCAACCACGCCAAGGCCAGCACCGACAGACAGAGAATGGCGACGTCGAGCGATTCTCTCACTCGACTGAAGCGTTCGGCCGGCAGAACCGGATAGGATCCAAGGGCGGGAATCGCCGCCAGAAAGCCCGCCAGCCTGAGAAGATCGGAGAGTGACGGCTGAGAGAGAGACCCGCCGGTGGAGAAATAGGCGGGGGCGGCCAGGATGTCGGCAATGACCCACAGGCTTAGGCTGATCGCCAGAAATCGCCAGGCGCGGCTTGCCTCAGGACGCCTGCCCGTGCGACTGATGAGGATCGCGGCAGCGGCGGCGCATCCGCGGGTGAAGATCGCCCCCAGATGTCCAAATGCCCGAAGGCCGGAGATCTGCGGCCGTGCCAGGCTCAGGGCGCCGTATAGGACAAGAAGGAGAGTGCTGAGCGCCGCCCAGAAGAGGGGTGACCGGCTCCAGCTCTCGAATCGCTGTCGCACCATTCCGATTGTAGGTCGACATCCCGCGCACGACAAGAACTACCAAGTGCAGGATGAAGAGCGGCCCCGCCGAATCAGCCGGGGCCGCTCTTGTTGCTCATGGCAGGGGCTAGTCTAGTCTCCTGGCCCACCTCCACCGGGGGTGGCGGTTTTCGTACTGGTGGGGGCCGTCGTGTCGGTTGCCGCAGGCCCCGGTTCCGTCTCGGTCCTGGTCGGAGTCGGAGTCCTGGTCTTCGTTCGAGTCGGTGACGGCCCAGGAGTGTTGCTTGGGGGAATGGCGGTCGGCGTGCGGGTTCGAGTCCTGGTGGGTGATGGGCCGAACGTCGCCGTCCGGGTCGGGGTATCCGTCGGGGCGGCTGAGACGAATATGTGGCGAGTAATCGTGCAGGTCGACCCCCAGCCGTCGAAGGCAAAGGTCAGCCTAACGGTGAAGTCGCCCGAGATCCCTTCGGCATCAGCCGGTCCATTCTTGAAGTCAGCCCTCCACGTGAACTCAGAGGCCGAGTTAAACTCCACCCACCTGCCCCCATCATCGGTGGGCGAGTCGCCGTCGTCGCCACCCCAATATCGAGTGTCGTTAAGATCGGCGTCAAAGTCAAACCAGTTGACGTCAGTCAGCGTCGACATCTGCGGCCACTCGAAGTGCGTCGTCGTCAGGAAGGCCGACATCACGTTGTCGTTTTGGACACTCGCCAGGATCTTGTCTTGATCGTTGTCCCACATCCCGGTGAAGTAGATCTTGCTGCAGTCCGGGGTCTCGGTCGCGGTGGGAGAGGGGGAGTTGGTGGGGCTTGG